>JBASWK010000161.1:0-65193 GCA_049276435.1 Gallionella sp.
CATGAATAATGTCTCCAAAATGCAGCTCCTCACGAGGAGCAATCAGAGGTTTCATAGCCAACTCCTTTTCAAAATACCACTAAACCCGCCATTAGTTTACTCCCTTTGGGCATAATGAGAATTGCTGTTACTCCTTGGTGCATTGGTGCATCTTCGACTTGGCAAGATATAGCTGAAAGGTCGTTAAGAGGGGATGCTCTACTTTTCTGCTGAATCACATGCCCGATAACTGTCCGCTGTGAACGATGCCCGAGTCCTGTCAATGGACACGGCCTTATTGTTATGGATGTGCTGATATATTCTATTTTGTGGTTTTTTGCTAAAACAAAATCGTTTTTTTATCAACACACTGAATTCCGACTTTCGTCGGAATGACGAACAAATTAGCATTGTCTTAAATGAACGCCCGAAAGAAGACGCGCAGAACAGTAATACAATTTCGCTCGATTGTCCTGACTTTTCGTGTCTAGCGCACCAAATCTAAAAGACCAGCTCAATCAAGTGAGCTGGTCTTTTTTCGTCTATTGGAATATGAAGCTTTGTCCTTGCTACAGTCACGCTCCATGATAATCATCCTCGTCCATCATGGAAACGCCTTCCATCCCCCTGCATTGGGGCATCGTGACTTTCAAAGTGGCAGGGTGCGTCGAGAGTAGATGGGGATCGCGTTGTGCGCGCCCCATCTGGCAGAACAATTACTTCGCGACTTCTGCTTTGGTGATGATGACATCTTCTTTGGGTACGTCGCTGTGTCCTGCTTTGTTGCCTGTGGGGACTTTGCGAATCGCATCCACCACGTCCATGCCTTCAACCACTTTGCCGAAGACGCAATAGCCCCAACCGTCTTGACCTGGGTAGTTCAAAAAGCTGTTGTCATTGCCTGTGTTGATAAAAAACTGCGTGCTGGCAGAATGAGGATCTCCTGTACGTGCCATGGCGATCGTGTATTTGTCATTTTTCAAGCCATTAGCCGCTTCATTTTTGATCGGCGCATTGGTCGGTTTTTGTTTCATACCAGGCTCAAAACCGCCGCCTTGGATCATAAAGCTATTGATCACACGGTGAAAAATAGTGTTGCTGTAATGACCTGAATTGACGTATTCCAGAAAATTTTTAACGGTAATAGGGGCTTTTTCTGCGTCAAGTTGCAGTGTGATCACGCCTAAATTGGTGTGTAATTTGACCATCTGAGTTTTTCCTTGTGTTAATGAATAAGAAGATTGCATAGCACTGCACAGCAGCAGCGCAAATAAAGTGGCGATGAGTTTTTTCATGTGGATTTCCTTGTAAAAATGGGGTGAGTCGGGTTAAAACTCGACCTACGATTATTTAGCTTTCTCTTCCAAAATCAACCATTTGCCGCCTAATTTGACCATAGACAGTGTTTTGCGGCTTAACTTGGCTTTACGCATTTTGCCAAATTTCAGCGATTGTTGGAACTTGACCATGGCATGGCTGTTATCGCTAAAGCTGAGCGCGACACGACTGATGCTGATTTGAATGTTTTTAGAATCGTCAATGTCGTTTTTACGTTGATCCGCCCATTTAGCGCGGGTCAGCCCTTTTTCGCTAGGGTGAAAATCACTGGCGTAAAACGTCAAATACTTTTTAATTTGTTTGTTTTCCCAAGCACTTACCCACGCATTGACACTGCTCATCACCTCATTATTGCGCGCCTTGAGTGCCTCCTTTTCTGGGTCAAGCGTACTCACAGGGGTGGTTGCCAGCACGCTTGAGGCGACATCAGGCACCGCAGATTCAGTCGCGACCACAGGGACAGCAGATGCCACCGCGACCGTTGAAACAGGCAGTGCCGCTGATGAAACAACAGGTGTCACCGCTGCGGGACTGACCGCACTCGCAACCGCGATCTCAACAGGTTTGTCGTTTATTTTAACGGGATGAGACTTATTACGCGGGATGTCTTGGAACAAACCTTGAATCGTCGCAAGTTTGTTTTTAGCGGCGACATTGGTATGGTCCAATTGCAAGACGCGGTCATAAGACTGGCTGGCGAGTTTGGCGTAAATATCGCCTAAATTTTCGTGCGCAGTCGCATAGCTAGGATGGGCATGAATCGCCATTTCTAATGCGATTTTGGCTTTTTCGTATTGTCCTTGTCCCGCATACAATACCGCGAGGTTGTTATAAGGTTCGGGCAGCTCTGGAAAGTCCTCATTTAACAAGGTAAAAACCTTAATCGCCTCTTCTGTCTGGTTTTGCTCAGTCAGAATCAACCCTTTTAAAAACTGCGCAGGCGCATTTTTGGGTTTTTCTGCCAAAAACTTCTCAATTTTTTCAAGGGCTTGCGCAGAATTTCCTTGCTTAAATAACTTGTTGGCATCCTGAATCGCGTCGGCATAAACCGACATACTGGCACTTAACAACAAAGTACCCCACAACAATACACCTTGGAGGCTGTTTAACATTCTCATTCGTTTAGCATTCCTAAATTGCGCCAAAAACGCAGGCTGGTCGTAAAACAGCGGTGGATTCTACCAAAGAACGGCCAGTTACGCATATTTTCTGCTTGCTGCGCGCGCCCCACCCGTGGCGTTTGTAATGGCAAATCCCGTATCTTTACAACTTCTATACACCTAACAACTTGATTTTTACACCGTTTTAACCCGTGACTCCGTACCATGCACCCTGTACTTTCTCAAGGAGCGACAAATGGACTGGTTGTACTTATTGCTGATTGCTGCCTTTTATGGCGTGAGCGTGTTGCTGATTTTTGGCATTGAAAAACTAAGGGGCAAAGCATGATTTTCTATCTGGTGGGGGCGGCGGCCGCCCTGTTTTTGATGATTTATCTTGTCATTGCCTTATTTAAAGCGGAGCTATTCTAATGAACGGGTTATTACAAATTGCCCTGTATTTAGGGGTGCTGTTGCTATTGGCGAAGCCTGTGGGCAGTTATATGGCGCGGGTGTATGCGGGCGAATTGCCTGTATGGGCGCGTTGGATGCAGCCAATTGAGCATCTTTTTTATCGAATTTGTGGCGTAAATCGTCAGCAAGAAATGCGTTGGACGCAATATGCGGCGGCGATGTTGTTGTTTAGTTTGTTGGGCGTGTTGGTGGTGTATGCCATGCAGCGTTTGCAAGCTGGGTTGCCATTGAACCCGCAAGGATTCGGTGCGGTCAGCGCAGATTCAGCATTTAACACGGCGTTGAGTTTTGTCACCAATACCAATTGGCAAGGCTATGTCGGCGAAACCACCATGAGTTATTTGACTCAAATGCTGACCTTAACCGTGCAAAACTTTTTGTCGGCGGCGACGGGCATGGCGGTGTTAATCGCGCTGATTCGCGGCTTCGCGCGCCATACCACTGAAACCATCGGCAATTTTTGGGTGGATATGACCCGCAGCACGCTGTACATCTTGTTGCCGCTGTCCGTGGTGTTGGCGTTGGTGTTGGTGTTGGTCAGCCAAGGCGTAGTGCAAAATTTCTCGCCGTATCAAAGCGTGCCGTTGGTGGAAAACCTGAGCTATGACCAGCCCAAATTAGACGCGTCAGGCAATGCCGTGAAAGATGCGGCGGGCAATCCAGTTACCGAAAAAGTGGAAGTCAAAACCCAAACCCTCGCACTGGGTCCCGTGGCTTCGCAAGAGGCGATTAAACAATTGGGGATCAATGGCGGCGGCTTTTTCAATGCCAACTCGGCACATCCGTTTGAAAACCCCACGCCTTTATCCAACTTTTTGGCGATGTTGGCGATTTTTCTGATTCCAGCGGGCTTGTGTTACACCTTTGGGCAAATGGTGGGCGACACCCGCCAAGGTTGGGCGATTTTAGTGTCGATGACACTGCTGTTTGTGGGATTTTTAGCCGTGGCGGAATATGCCGAACAACAAGGCAATCCTGCATTCACCGCATTGGGCATCAATCAAAGTGCGACCGCAAGCCAAGCGGGCGGGAATATGGAAGGCAAAGAAACGCGCTTTGGCATCGTCAATTCCGCGCTGTTCGCCACCATTACCACGGCGGCTTCATGCGGCGCGGTGAATGCCATGCACGATTCGTTTACGCCCTTGGGCGGGATGGTGACGATGGCGCAAATTCAATTGGGCGAAGTGGTGTTCGGCGGCGTGGGGTCTGGGTTGTACGGGATGTTGGTGTATGCCGTGATTGCGGTGTTTTTGGCGGGCTTGATGATCGGGCGCACGCCTGAGTATTTGGGCAAAAAAATCGAAGCGTTCGACATCAAAATGGCTTCGCTGGTGATCTTGATTCCGCCATTTATCATCTTGGGCGGCACGGCGTTGGCGGTGATGTTGGGGGTGGGAAAAAGCAGTATTTTCAACCCTGGGGCGCATGGTTTTAGCGAAGTGCTGTACGCCTTTTCCTCGGCAGTGGGCAACAACGGCAGCGCGTTTGCGGGCATTTCTGCCAACACCCCGTTTTACAACACCGCTTTGGGCTTTGCGGTATGGGCGGGACGGTTTTGGTTAATGATTCCCGTGTTGGCATTGGCGGGTTCGTTAGCCGCCAAAAAACGCATTCCCACCAGCATCGGCAGCATGGCGACGCATACCCCGTTATTTGTTTGGTTGTTAGTCGGCACGGTGCTGTTGGTGGGGGCGTTGACCTTTGTCCCAGCACTCGCATTAGGCCCCGTGATTGAACATCTGAATATGATTAAACCGTAGGGTGGGCACGCTGTATGTGCCCACGCGGTTCCCCGAAAATGTATGACAGCGTGGACACAAAAAACGTGTCCACCCTACAAGGAGAGATTTTTATGACAACGCTTCAGTTTTCCCTGTTTGAACGCACTATCGTGAAACAGGCGGTGGTGGACTCTTTTAAGAAATTGAGTCCGCGCCAACAAATGAAAAACCCCGTGATGTTTGTGGTGTGGGTGGGCAGTCTGTTGACCACGGGCTTGTTTATCCAAGCCTTGGTCGGCACGGGCGAAGCCCCCGCTGGGTTTATTTTGGCAATCACGTTGTGGCTGTGGTTTACCGTGTTGTTTGCCAACTTTGCCGAAGCCTTGGCAGAAGGACGCAGCCGCGCCCAAGCCGCCGCCATGCGCAGTGCCAAACGCGACATCCAAGCCAAGAAACTGACTAAAGCCACGCCGCACTATGGTGGCAAGTTCGTGATGGAACCTGGCTCTGGTTTACGTAAGGATGATGTGGTGCTGGTAGAAGCGGGCGAGTTTATCCCAGGCGACGGCGAAGTCATTGAAGGCGTTGCCTCGGTGGATGAAAGCGCGATTACAGGGGAAAGCGCACCTGTTATTCGCGCATCGGGCGGCGATTTCAGCTCGGTCACAGGCGGCACGCGGGTGTTATCCGATTGGTTGGTGGTGCGCATTACCACCAACCCTGGGGAGACCTTTTTGGATCGCATGATTGCGATGGTGGAAGGCGCGAAACGCCAAAAAACGCCGAATGAAATCGCGCTGACGATTTTGCTGGTTGCCATGACGCTGGTTTTCTTACTCGCCACGGTCACCTTGTTGCCGTTTTCGATTTACAGCGTGGAAACGGCGGGCGTGGGCAAGCCCGTGAGCTTGACGGTGTTGGTCGCGCTGCTGGTGTGTTTGATTCCCACCACCATCGGCGGGTTGTTGTCCGCGATTGGCGTGGCGGGCATGGGGCGGATGTTGCAAAAAAATGTGATCGCCACTTCTGGGCGGGCGGTTGAAGCAGCGGGCGACGTGGATGTGTTGTTGCTGGACAAAACAGGCACGATTACCTTGGGCAATCGTCAGGCAAGTAGCTTTATGCCTGCCAATGGCGTGAGCGAAACCGAGTTAGCCGATGCGGCACAACTGGCATCGTTGGCAGATGAAACGCCCGAAGGTCGCAGCATCGTGGTGTTGGCGAAAGAAAAATTTGGGCTGCGCGAACGCGACATTCATGCCTTGGGCGCGACCTTTGTGCCGTTTAGCGCACACACCCGCATGAGCGGCGTGAACATGGAAAATCGCCAAATTCGCAAAGGGGCGACCGATGCTATTCGCCAACACGTCCTCAGCTTGGGCGGCAGTTTTCCCGCCGAGGTGAATACCATTGTGGATAGCGTCTCGCGTCGTGGCAGCACGCCGTTGGTGGTGGCGGATGGCGTGAAAGTGTTGGGCGTGATTGAGCTAAAAGATGTGGTCAAAGGCGGCATCAAAGAGCGTTTCGCCGAGCTGCGTCGCATGGGTATTAAGACCATTATGATTACGGGCGACAACCGTTTGACTGCCGCCGCGATTGCCGCCGAAGCGGGGGTGGATGATTTTCTCGCCGAAGCCACGCCCGAAGCCAAGCTGAAATTGATCCGCGAACATCAGGCTCAAGGTCGCCTCGTTGCCATGACGGGCGACGGCACCAATGACGCGCCAGCCTTGGCGCAAGCCGATGTCGCCGTGGCGATGAACACGGGAACGCAAGCCGCCAAAGAGGCGGGCAATATGGTGGATTTGGATTCCAATCCGACCAAATTGATTGAGATTGTCGAAACAGGTAAGCAAATGTTGATGACACGCGGCGCGCTGACCACCTTCAGCATCGCCAACGACGTGGCAAAGTATTTCGCCATCGTGCCCGCCGCGTTTGCTTCAACGTATCCAGCCCTCGGCGCGCTGAATGTGATGGGACTGGCTTCGCCTTCAAGTGCGATTTTATCCGCCGTAATTTTTAATGCCTTGGTGATTATTGCCTTGATTCCATTGGCATTAAAAGGCATACGCTATCACGCCATTGGAGCCAATATCGTGCTGCGCAACAATTTATTGATCTACGGATTGGGTGGCATTGTCGTGCCATTTATCGGCATCAAACTGATTGACCTTGTGCTGGTCGCGCTCTGGTAGGGTGGGCACGCTTCATCTGCCCACGCTGTCATGCAATCCTCTATTCATCGCGTGGGCATAAACAACATGCCCACCCTACGATGGCGTTGTTTAAAAGGAATCACCCGATGAAATTTTTAAAAAGGAATCATCATGTTTAAAGAACTACGCCCTGCTGTCACCAGCTTCCTGTTGCTCACGCTGCTGACAGGCATCGCCTACCCTTTGTTGGTAACAGGCATTTCGCAAACCTTTATGCCCACTCAAGCCAATGGCAGCTTGATTCTCCAAGCAGGCAAACCCGTGGGTTCAACCTTGATTGGGCAATCATTTAGTGAGCCTCGGTATTTCTGGGGTCGTCCCTCGGCAACAGGTCCCGTCGCCAATAATGCAGGCGCATCGAGCGGTTCAAACTTAGGTCCGACCAATCCCGCGCTATTAGATGCGGTCAAAGCCAGAGTGCAAACTTTGCACGCCGCCGACCCTAGCAACACGCTGCCCATTCCCGTGGATTTAGTCACCACCTCAGGCAGCGGACTCGACCCGCACATCAGCCCCGCCGCAGCCGCCTACCAACTCCCCCGCGTGGCACGCTTGCGCCATCTGGATGCGAAGGTTCTGAGCAAACTGATCGCCGAACACACCGAAGGTCGCCAATTTGGCATCTTGGGCGAACCCCGCGTGAATGTGTTGGCACTCAATCTGGCACTGGATGCAGCACGCTAGTTTTATAAGGTGGATATGGCATGTATGTGCCTTTGTCCACCCTGCATCTGACCAAAATTATATTTTCATTAACGTAATAGAAAGAACGAAAAATGTTTAAAAGCAAATTATTGAATACCCTGATTCTGACCGCGTTAGTCATGCCTAGCGTGGCAATGGCAGACGATGTCGCACCCGCGTCCCCCTTCACTGCCAACGTAGGTCTGGTGAGCGATTATGTATGGCGTGGGATTACACAGACATCCCACAACCCCGCGATACAAGGCGGAATTGATTATGCACACAGTAGCGGTTTTTACGCGGGGGTGGGGTTCCAATGTGAGCTGGATCGCGGATAGTCAAGCCATTGCCGTTGTTGGCGGTGTGCAGCAAGGCAATACCACGATGGAGCTGGACACCTACCTAGGCTTCAAGAATACGTTTGCCGAAGACTTTAGCTATGACGTTGGTTTCATTCGATATAACTACTTGGGTAGTTACACCCCAGCGGCTAATGCGCTCATTGCAGGCACGAATCTAGCAAAAGCGGATACAGATGAAATCTACGCTGCGCTCGGTTACAAGTGGATTACCGCGAAATATTCTTACGGCTTGGGTGACTTCTTGACCGTACCAGGTGCAAAGGGAACGAACTACCTTGACTTGACCGCCACATATCCCATCGCTGACAGCGGATTTACGGTCGCAGCGCATGTAGGTAAGCAAACCTATAAAGGCACAACCGCCAATCTTGCAACCGCAGCAGGCAATACCCCAACCTATACGGATTACAAGCTGGGCGTGACCAAAAACCTGAGTGGTTATGTACTCGGTCTGGCATACACCAGCACCAACGCCAGCCCGTTCTACACTTGGCCCGCAGCGGGTGGCAAATGGGGCAAGGGGACGACCGCTTTGTCTCTGACACACGCGTTCTAATCCGAAAGCAACAAGTTTCCATAGGTCCTCCCATGACCTCCTTTAGGGTGCCAGCAGGCACCCTTTTTTTGCCTGAGAAAATGAGAACAAGAACTTGCCGAATAGGAGCGGAATCATCCGCGCAACGACGCAATTGCTTTTGCCTATCTGTCAGGTCAACACCAGCGATGACCGCCATCGCCACCCATTTTGGGGTACATTACACAACCGTCAGCCGAGCGGTGCGAAAAATCGAAGGGGAAAACAATGGGAGCGATGAATAAATGTTGGAATGTTAGAACTGACCCCGTTGCCCTTGTGCCCTTGTGCCCTTGAGGCTCGAATTATTAATCTTTTTTGAAGTTTGCTTTGATACAAAATTTGTTATGCTACGCTATTAGCTTTCATTCAAAATAACTTATCGAACTAATTGCTTGTTCGAGGGACACTTAGGGGGATTTATGGCGGTAATTGTTGGTTTTATCAGTGAAAAAGGAGGTGTTGGCAAAACGACATCCTGTTATCACATTGCTGTTGCGCTTAATCGTTTCCATAGTAAGCGGGTTCTTGTAGTTGATGCAGATTACCAGCGAGGAGGGATTACAGGACGTTTTTTCCCTCAGCTTATAGAGAGTTTTGGTTCTTCTACGCCGTCAAAAACCACCTTGTTCACCAAATTTCTACAGCTATACAGCGCAAATCAACAAACCTCTGATGTTGACATCTTTGCTTATCGCACTGGGCTAGATTTGATTGCAGCGGACAAGAGGCTTGCCACTGTTTCGACTAATAAGTTGCCCAGCACAAATAATATCAAAGAGAACAACGAGTCTTTACTGGCACATTTGCGAACCATTCATTTCGTACTCGAACCCCTCCGAAGTTTATACGACTATATATTGATCGACTCTCACCCTGAGGTTTCGGATGTTTTGAAAGCCATAATTTGCGCCTCGGATTATTGCGTCTCACCTGTGAAGTTAGACAGACAATCCTCCATAGGTGTAGCTACGGTGATAGGCGAAATACTTAACGTAAATGCCGACATAAAAATGGTAACGCAGACACTCCGTATTTCTGGAAACTATTCGGACACTATTTTTGCGGGATCTATCGGGATGATGACAAGGGAGTATGCGGAGGATCTTAAACAAAGCGAGCAACTAGAGTACGATCGCTTGAAGCAGACGGGGCATATTTTCGTTAATCACGTTACGGAAGGTGATGGTTTGAGAGTCGCTGCGGCTCAGCGACAACCAGTCTACGACGTTACTATTCCAAATGCCTTTAAGCAAGCAGAACAGTTTAGAGCCTTAACTAAAGAGTTTATGAAAGTTTGCCAATGACTATTAACATAGAAAAACTTATTGATTGGCTTGGTCCAAAGGGTGCTATTGCTGGACTTTCCGAGAGTGATGTTACTATTTCTGAAATTTCCGAATTGGTTAAAAACCTTAGTTGGGACAAACCAGTAGGTTTTTCAAAAATGAAACGTGAGGAAATGATTGTATGGATGATATGCGAAGCACGAAGTCATTCGAAAAAAACGAATGAAGAGTTAGGGGAAATGGATTACGACTCATTGGTGACATATTTCAAAGAAATTAAAATCACCAACGAAGAGTTGAGTGAATTGTTAACCTCTTTCGGTTTCAGTACAAAGAGCACTCGGAAAAGAAATGCCCTTGAATTTGCGGCTAGAGAAATTAGTGATCTCGGTATGTACAAGAGGGTTTCTATGGGAGCACAATGTAACAACGTATGAGTCACATTTGAATATAGAACAGCATTTATGGGGTGCTAAAATTGGCATCAATGTTCGCTCACACTGCATCGGTAATTTTTGTAAATTTTGCTGTAGTTAAAATCGTACCACTTTGAAATTTTAAAGGCTTTCCTGTAGCTGTTTGGAATCACGCTTGAATCCTTGAACCATTGAATCACGGGGTCAGTTCTAATATTCCAACATTCCCAGCTGCAATACGCAAATGGTCAGACCACTGCGACTTGAATTTGCAGGCGCGCTTTACCATGTCACATCTCCATATTTCTTCCCATGACCGCCTTTAACGTGAAACTCGCGTAGCGATTCGTTTGCCTCCTTACACTATACCTCGCCCGCTTGCGGGAGAGGATTGAGGAGAGGGAAACGGGCTATATAAATTCATTTTTCAGGGGTGGCAAACAGCCATGCCCGTTAGGGTGCCAACAGGCACCCTTTTTTTGCCTGAGAAAACACGTATCGTTGCTTCAGCACGGAGGCACTGATTTTGATGCTTTCTTTACGCCTGACGGCTCACTATTTATCCCGTTTTTACGCTGGTTTTTATAAGATGTACGCCATACCAATGAGGAGGCTGAAATGAAACACATCACGACCATACTGAAAGAATCGGAAGTCATGGCTGTACGCAAAGCCGTGTGTATTGCGGGGGCGGAGTGTGTTGTCATTCGCCCCGTCAAACAGCCTTTATATGCGGTCGAGCCGTGGCAAGGGCAGGGTGAGTTGTCATCCAAACAGAGCCGTGTTCTACTGGATGTAACGACGGATGACCGTCATTATGGCGGCATTGTTTTTGCCATCAAAAGGATGCTGCGGGTCAGCAAAGTTGACCTTGCCTCGCGTGATAACCTGTTATTAAGGGGCGCGGTCTAACATGGGCGCGCTCTTCGAGCCGTTGCTCGCTATTTTGGCTATCGTCATTCCGCTGGGACTATCTTATGTCGTCGTTTGCTTCAAAACTAAAGCCAGTGATGCTGAAAATAAAATTTGCTAACTCAAAAAAACCAAGTTGGTAGGGTGGATAAACGCAACGCATCCACCATTTTTACAATAAATTCAGGTGGATGCGCTATGCTTATCCACCCTAGCCACTAAATACACAATTAATTTGTACGCAACCACTTATGTCAGCTTCAAGCGTTCTGGCTGGCTATAACTTTTTAGGAAAAAACAATGAACGATCAACGTCCCGACCCTGATTCATTGCTGGAACGTGTCCAGCGTGCGGAAGCGGTGCGTCGCCGTGGGCGGTTGAAGATTTTTTTTGGGGCATGTGCGGGGGTGGGTAAAACTTTTGGCATGTTGGTGGCGGCGCGGGAGCGGCGGGCGGAAGGGTTGGATGTAGTGGCGGGCTATGTGGAAACCCACAAGCGCGTTGAAACCGAGCAGTTGTTAGACGGGTTGGAAATTTTGCCGCCGCGTTGGGTGACGTATCACAACACGCAACTGGCTGAATTTGACTTGGATGGCGCGCTTAAACGTCGCCCCGCGTTAATTTTGGTGGATGAATTAGCGCACACCAACGCCCCTGGTTCGCGTCATCCTAAGCGTTGGCAGGATGTGGAAGAGCTGCTGGACGCGGGGATTGATGTCTACACGGCGGTAAATGTGCAGCATATCGACAGCTTGAACGATGTGGTCGCACAAATAACAGGCGTTGCGGTATGGGAAACTGTGCCTGATGCCGTGCTAGAACGCGCCAATGAAATTGAGCTGATTGACTTGCCGCCCGATGAATTGTTGCAACGCTTGAAAGAAGGCAAAGTGTATTTGCCGCAACAAGCCGAGCGTGCCGCGCAGCATTTTTTCCGCAAGGGGAATTTGATTGCTTTGCGCGAATTGGCATTACGGCGCACGGCGGATCGGGTGGATGCGCAAATGCGCGACTACCGCAATGACCATGCTATTCAAGACGTGTGGCAAGTCAAAGAACGGCTGCTGGTGTGTGTCGGGCCAGGTAATTCTGCCGAAAACTTGGTGCGCGCCTCCTTCCGTTTGGCGCAGTTGCTCAAAGCAGAATGGATCGTGGTGTATGTTGAAACCGCCAAGCTGCAACGCTTGTCCAGAGCGCAACGCGATGCGATTTTGCGCACCCTCAAACTAGCGGAAGAATTAGGCGCGGAGGCGATTACCCTCAGCGGGCACAAGCTGGTGGATGAAGTCATCGGCTATGCGCGCACCCGCAATGTGACGCGCATTGCGTTGGGCAAACCCACTTTGTTAGGGTGGCGGCATCGGGTATTTGGTTCGCTGGTCAACGACATCATCCGTCAGGCGCGGGATATAGACATTCATCTCGTCGGCAAAGAATCTAGTTTTTTATCTCAGATAAGCGCGCATCCTTACTTTGCCCGCAGTCGGCTATATCTCGGATTGGCATCGGAAGAAGTCTATTCGCCCCGTAAATGGCGCGAGGGCTATGGCTGGGCGATTGCCGTCACCGCCGTTTGCACGGGTATAGACTGGTGGATTTTCAGCTACTTTGACCTCGCCAATTTGATTATGGTGTATCTGTTGGGGGTCGTCGTGGTGGCGGCGCGCTATGGGCGCGACCCGTCGGTATTGAGTTCATTTTTGAGCGTGTTGTTGTTTGACTTCTTTTTTGTCCCGCCGCGTTTTAGTTTTGCGGTATCGGATACCCAATATCTCATCACCTTTGCCATTATGTTGTTGGTCGCGTTAGTCATCAGCAACATGACCGCCAGCATCCATCATCAAGCCAAAATCGCGGGGCATCGTGAGCGGCGGATTACCTCGCTGTATGCCATGAGCCGAGAATTAGCGGCCAGTCGCGGCAAAGAAAATATCCTGCGGATCGCCGTCAAACACGTTGCCGATGTGTTTGAAGCGCAAGCCGTGCTGCTGTTGCCCGATACGGCGGGGCGCATCGTTTATCCCACGGCGGAAAGTCTGACCCAATCGTGTCATCGCAGCGATTTGAGCGTGGCACAGTGGGTGTATGACCATGAACAAATGGCGGGACAAGGTACGGACACCTTGCCTGGCGGCGAGATGGTGTATCTACCCGTCAAAGCCACATCGGGCATGATAGGCGTGTTGGTTCTGCTGCCGCTGAATCCTGCACGGCTTGCCCTGCCTGAACAACAGCGGATGTTGGAAACTTTTGTCAGCCAAATTGCGTTGGCATTAGAGCGTGTGCGCTTGGCAGCCGAATCCCACGCCACGCAGATGAAAATGGAAACGGAGCAATTGCGTAACTCCTTGTTGTCCGCCATTTCCCATGATTTGCGCACGCCGCTCGCGGCAATCGTCGGTGCGTCGAGCAGCTTGGTGCGGGACGGTGAACAAATGGCGCACGCATCCCGCCAAGAACTCAGCCAAGCCATCTACGACGAAGCCATTCGCATGGCGGGACTCGCCAATAACTTGCTGGACATGGCTCGGTTGCAAGCGGGCGCGATTGTCCTGAATAAACAATGGCAACCCTTGGAAGAAGTGGTCGGCGGCGCGTTGGCGGGTATCCGCATGGCAGATCACCCCGTCAGCATACAATTACCAGCGGATTTACCCTTGGTGGAAATTGATAGCATGTTGATTGAACGGGTGTTTGTGAATTTATTGGACAATGCCGTCAAATACACCCCCGCCAACACAGCGGTTGAAATTTTCGCCAAGGTGATGCAAAACGAATTGTTGGTACAAGTTGCCGATCACGGCGGCGGCATTCCGTCAGGCGAGGAGCTGCGCATTTTTGAAAAATTCCACCGTGTCACCCGCGAAGGCAATCAAGGCGGCGCGGGTTTGGGGTTGACCATCTGCCGCGCCATTATCGAAGCCCACGGCGGGCGCATATGGGCGGATAATTTACCCACAGGCGGCGCGGCCTTTCACTTTGCCCTGCCGCTGACCCAACCGCCCACCATCGAACCTGAAGTGTGAACGCCAGATGAACACCACCGCCACCCTCGTCATCATCGAAGACGAAATCCAAATCCGCCGCTTTTTGCGCACCACCTTGGCATCGCAAGGCTATCAAATTATCGAAGCCGAAACAGGCAAACAAGGCTTGGGCGAAGCTGCCCTGCGCAAGCCTGATTTAATCATCCTCGATCTGGGCTTGCCCGACATGGACGGCGTGGACGTGGTCAAAACGATCCGCCACTGGTCAGATGTCCCCATCATCATCCTGTCCGCCCGCTCCCAAGAACACGACAAAATCTCCGCCTTGGATGCAGGTGCGGATGACTATCTGGTCAAACCTTTTGCCGCAGGCGAATTATTGGCGCGCATCCGCGTGGCATTGCGCCATGTTTCCGTGACCACCAGCACCCCCGAAGGGATTTTCGCGGTCGATGCCCTCAAAGTCGATTTAGTCCACCGCAAAGTGACGGTCAACGACACCGAAGTTCACCTCACCCCCATCGAATACCGTTTACTCACCGCCCTCATCAAACACGCGGGCAAAGTCCTCACCCACCAATTTCTGCTCAAAGAAGTCTGGGGCGCAAACTACACCGAACGCGCCCACTACCTCCGCATCTACATGGGCACGCTACGCCACAAACTCGAACAAAATCCCGCCCGCCCCCGATTCCTACTCACCGAAGTCGGCGTGGGATACCGACTGGCGGTAGTTTAACAACCTGTGGTTATAGGGGCGGATTGCCCACTTTAGTACTCGTTGAAAAATGAACGTTAAAATGCGCTTTCGATCTGCACCGACTGCGATGCGCTACGCCTCACGGAAAAAGATGCGGTAAAATGCGCGTCCTTTGCGGATGCAAGATTTTGGGTGTTGCGTGTCGATGCCGAACTTGACCCCGCGTTAATCGAACTTTTACGGCGAAAATTACCCTCTCATGGACGCAAAACTGCTTGAAATTTTGGTTTGCCCACTGTGCAAATCGCCCTTGCTGTATCGCAAAGCCGCGCAGGAATTGGTCTGCAAAGCCGACCGTTTGGCGTTTCAAATCGTCGATGACATCCCCGTGATGTTGGCGGACGAAGCGCGTAAATTATCTCCCGAAGAAGTCGAAACCCTCAAATGACCGCTTTTCACGTCGTCATTCCTGCGCGTCATGCTTCGACGCGTTTGCCTGGCAAACCCTTGCTGCATATCGCGGGCAAGCCGATGATTGTGCGCGTGGCGGAGCAGGCGGCGCAAAGTGGCGCGCAGCAAATTTGGATTGCGACCGACCATCACGCCATCGCCAATGTGGTGCATGAACATGGTTTTAAAGCCTGTTTGACGCGAGAGGATCATGCCAGCGGCACAGATCGCCTTGCCGAAGTGGTGGCACAACGCGGTTGGACGGACGATACCATCGTGGTCAATGTGCAAGGCGATGAACCGCTGATTCCGCCCGCGCTGATTCACGCCGTCGCCGCCCATTTGCACCAACACCCCGAATGCGCCATCGCCACCGCGTGCCATGCGATTCACGACGAAGCCGCGTTGAAGAATCCCAATATCGTCAAAGCGGTGTTGGATAAAGACAGCAACGCACTGTATTTCAGTCGCGCCCCGATTCCGTATCCGCGTGATGCCTTTCTCCCCTCGCCCGCTTGCGGGAGAGGGGCAGGGGGAGAGGGTGCTTTACCCGCTGGATTACCCGTCCTGCGTCATATCGGCATTTACGCCTATCGCGTCAGTTTTTTGCGCGCTTATAGCCAACTTGCGCCATGCGCGCTTGAGCAATTTGAAGCGTTAGAACAACTGCGTGCGTTGTATCACGGCTATAAAATCGGCGTGTTTATCACCGACGACGCACCGCCCAGCGGGGTGGATACCGAACAAGATTTACACGCGGTACGCGCTATTTTTGCAGCGACGCGAACGTAAAATTTCCTCGCCCGCGTGCGGGAGAGGGTTAATGAGAGGACATTTTTTAATTTTTGGGCGTATTCCCTCTCCCCCAGCCCCTCTCCCGCAAGCGGGCGAGGGGAGCTAAAAATAATAGTGTGAATAAAACCAGCAGCCTATCTGCTTGTGTTTAATGTCATACAATCATCACTACTAACAAACGGAGACATAACATGAAATTGATTCTATTGGGCGCACCAGGGGCGGGCAAAGGCACACAAGCCAATTACATCAAAGAAGCATTCAACATTCCCCAAATTTCGACAGGCGACATGCTGCGCGCCCACGTCAAAGCGGGGACTGAGCTGGGCAAACAAGCCAAAGCCATTATGGACGCGGGTGGTTTAGTGTCCGACGACATCATCATCGGCATGGTCAAAACCCGCATTCAAGAAGCCGATTGCGCCAACGGCTTTTTGTTTGACGGCTTCCCCCGCACCATTCCCCAAGCCCAAGCCATGGAAGACGCGGGCATTGCCATTGATTTCGTGGTGGAAATCGAAGTCGCCGACAGCGAAATCATCCAACGCATGAGCGGTCGCCGCGTGCATCCCGCTTCAGGACGCACTTACCATGTCATATTTAACCCGCCCAAAGTCGCAGGCAAAGACGACATCACAGGCGAAGACTTGATTCAACGTCCCGATGATGCCGAAGAAACGGTATTGAAACGCCTCACCGTGTATCACGAACAAACCAAACCCTTGGTCGATTATTACGCGGCATGGGAAACATCCGATGAGGGTGGCAATGCACCTGTTTGCGTCAATATTCAAGGGGTTGGCAGCGTAGAAGAAATCCGCGACCAGATTTTTACTTTATTGGCGTGGGCTGAATAAACGTGATGCTAAGCGTGTAGATGTAGCTCGCGTAGGTTCGTAGCTATCTGCTGTTTGTAAAAGGGTACGGAAACGTGCCCTTTTTCTTTGTACTTTTAAATCTCATTATGAGATAATGAAAACATCACTGCGGTGATGATGAATCAAACCTTAACGAAATAACCCACATCTGAGGAGTGCAACATGAAAAATTTATTTATTTTTTCGAAAGGAATGACATGGAAATTAAAAGCAATAAAGCAGTGCGAATTTTTGCGGCAACCGTCCCTGAATCAGAAAGTTCGTTAAATCGTTGGTTAACGATTGTGAGTAAAACCCAGTTTGCCGATTTCAATGCCTTGCACGCCACATTTCCCAGCGCGGATGTCGTGAAAGATGTTCAAGGTAGATCACTCACTGTTTTTAACATCCATGGCAACAAATATCGTTTGATTGCGGCAATTCACTACAACCACAACATTTTGTACATTCGCCACATTCTGACCCACGCGGAATACGACAAAGGCAAATGGAAGGCATAAACATTGAGGACTAGGCATCTATACAAATCTAGTGGCTATCCTGCAAGCCTTGTAGATACAGGGTATTGGTATGCGCCAAAAAAATATAACACATTGAATTGCAATGATAATATAATTTATCTCTTTGACTTCAATAACTAATGATGACATAGCCAATCTAGATACTGGACGGCAACAAATATCGTTTGATTGCGGCGGGTATGTCTCACAATATAAACAGATGAAATACGCATAATACATTGAGTATAAACAAATTAAGATTTGCTTGTACTTATGTACTGGAGATAGACATGAACGACATGGTCAAAAATATCGCCCAAAACTGGAGTCCGCTCTCGCCCTTGTTGGCAGTGCCGCGCACGGAAGATGAATACGACGCACGCGTAGAGCTGATGAATCAACTCATTGATGAAATTGGGGAAGATGAAGCGCATCCCTTAGTGCGCTTACTCGACACAGTGGGCGCGTTGGTGGCGCATTACGAAGCCGCGCACTACCCATTGCCCGATGTACCACCGCAGGACGTGTTGGCATATTTGATGGAAGACCACCATCTGACCCAAAGCCAATTGCCCGAAATCGGCAGCCAAGGCGTGGTTTCGGAAATCCTGCGCGGCAAACGCCAACTCAATACGCGACAAATTCAAGCCGTCGCACAGCGTTTTGGCGTGTCGCCTAGCGTGTTTTTTCATTAAATATCCGCGCGTAGGTTGGGTTGAACGAAAGTGAAGCCCGACAAATTGACGCAGTAACGTTGGGCTTCGTACCTCAACCCAACCTACGCTCCTGTGGTTCGACTGGCTGCTAGCAACCTTGACGGGCAAACGTGAGTGCTAAGCCATAAATCTCGCTTTCTTCATCAGCGGGAATGCACAAAATCGGCTTTGTGCTGCTACGATTTAGACGGATCAGATGCTTCTGATTGGCGACCTCATCTAACTGAAATCCTAAAAAATCCAACGGCTTGCAAATCAGCTCCCGCACAATGGGCGAGTGTTCACCTATGCCAGCGGTAAACACCAGCGCGTCGATGCCCCCCGCTTGGGCGGCGAATGCACCGATGGCGGCACGGACGTGTTGGCAAAAATACTGCACGGCGAATTGCGCGGCGGGGGTGTTGCTGACCAGCAAGTCCGACATCTCATTACTTTCACCATCAGACAGGGCGATCAAGCCCATCTGGTGATACACCCAATCGAACACGGTGGCATAGCCGTAGCGTTCAACCAGCGCAAGCAACGCGCCAGGATCGAGATCGCCGCTGCGTGTACCCATGACAATTCCGCCTGCGGGGGTGTAGCCCATGGTGGTGTCAACTGACTTTAAATTATCGAATAAACAAAGGCTTGCGCCGCTCCCCAGATGCGCCACCACGATGCGTCCGCGTGCCGCTTCGCCCAATACACGCGGCAAAAGGCGGGCAATGTGGGCGTAATTCAGCCCGTGGAAACCATAGCGGCGCAAACCTGTTTCTCGCGGAATCGGCAACCGCCATGCCGATTCAGGCAGCGTGGCGTGAAAGGCAGTGTCGAAACAAGCGATTTGCGGCACAGGAAAATGTGCGCGACACAGCTCCACGCCCAACAAATTACTGGGCAAATGCAGCGGTGCGAGCGGAATCAGCGCGGTTAAACGCGCAAATTCAACCGCATCAACCAAGCGCGCCGCATCGACCACTTCACCGCCATG
The DNA here is from genome assembly GCA_049276435.1 of Gallionella sp. Lineage (GTDB taxonomy): Bacteria > Pseudomonadota > Gammaproteobacteria > Burkholderiales > Gallionellaceae > Gallionella. The sequence goes on from JBASWK010000161.1 coordinate 19,072, forward strand.
CACAAAGCGATGCCCCACCAACATAGGCTGAACCTCGCCCAAATCGTCCATCAACGCGGCAAACGCCTGGGCATGATCGTCAAATCCGCCGTGTCCGATGTGGTTATAGCGAAAAGCACGGCGCGTGCCGTCGGGTTGAAATAACTCCGCTTTCAGGCTGGACGAGCCGCTGTTGATGACGAGAACCACTGTCGTACTACCCCCAAGTAAACAACTGCCGCACCTCTCCTTTGAGGGTGTGTAGCAACCGCCAGTTACCTGTTTCGCGGCGCACGCGCCCAGCGACAATCGCGGGGTGAATGCGTAATTGATTGGCGAGTGCCAGCGCATTGGCGACCGTGTGTTCGGTACTGATGGCGGCTTCTCCCCAGAGGGTTGCAGCGATCAAAGCTTCCTGAGCAAACGCATCCGCTTGTTGTTCTTCCAAGCTGGTACGGGTTTTATCATCAAGGTCATCGGCGATAAACAGGTGGTCTGGGTTGAGGTGCAAATGCACATGCGCCAATTCGTGTAGTAGGGCAAACCAAAAATTGTCGATGCGATCATAGCGCAAGGTCAGCGCGATGATGGGAGTCGTGCCGTCCAGCATGGCTGCGCCGTCCAGATAGGTTTGTTTGAAATGCTTTTCAATAACCAACACGATACCCGCTTTAAACAAATACTCCTGCGCCAAACGCGGACCTTGTTCAAATTGGGACAGTTTGACCAAATCGCGCAGCCATTCACCACCGATGCTGCCAGATTGGTAAGTTGCCGATAATGGCGCACTTATTTGGCGGGCTTTTTTCAATACCGCCACCCGCCACACCAACAAAGCGTTTTCGTCCATGATTTTGGAACCGCTTTGGTGTAGCGGAGCGCGCAATAGCGCAGGTTGCGGGTTGCCCAAAGACACGCCCTGCATAAAGCGTTTGAATAATTCTTCCGCCTGTTCTTTGGCTTGGCGCACATTTTCCGCCACCACATAACCCCGCTCCAGCATTTCTTGCCAAGGAAATACGCGGTAGTCACAATCGGGCGTTTGCGCTAAATCCGCCTCACCACCGTCTATCTTGCCTAACAGCACCTCCGCAGGAATCTGCAAACCACTGTGAATTTTGCGCATCATGGACAAACTGAGCGGACGTTTGCGAGACAGCACTTCAGACACCTTGGACAATGAACCCAAATAGGGTACAAGGTCTTTTTTGTTCATGTTCATTTGATCCATGCGGAATAGAATCGCATCCACTGCATCCACCGCGACGGGTTCGGCATGTTCAGACTCGTACTTGCTAATCACCATGGACAACAATTCCATCTGGTTTTCCAGCTCCGAATTAGCTGCAATATCCTCATCCATCAACGCAGATAGACGTGCCAGCGCGAGGTCATAATCACCTTGGGTTTTGATCATTCGTACTTGCTCCATCACTCTCTCCTTGCGCCTAGAAACTTTTCTTGTCGTACTCGGCGTGTGTGCCTATCCACTCCACCAGCATCATGCCATTTTGATATTTCACTTTGACCACCAAACGATAGCTATTACCCTTGATATTGAAAATCACTCGGTTATCCGCCAAAAAACTCGCGTTGGGATAGCGCGTTTTGATGTCCTGATGATCCCGCCAGTCCGCAGCCTCGACCTCCATTTGCCAAGCCTCCAATTGCTTGCGCACATCCGCGTGACTCCGTTTGAATTTATCGAGTGTCAGAACACCATGCAGTTTCATGATAAAAATCAGCTAAATTCCCAAATGTTTATTCTATACTAAATTCCCATTTTGGGAAAATAATTCATCTCTCAGTCATCAATCAATAGTCACAGTAGATCGAGTATCAGAGTGCAGAGTGATCAGAGTCCAGAGCTAACAGGGGAAAAACGCAACACCACCCGAAAGCCGATAAAGTCATGGCGACCGCCAGGAAGAAGCCCGAAGCGAACGGCACAGCGCGTATTGTCATGGTGAACGCTCCAAGACCCGCCGCGCACCACCTTAAGTACATCACCCCCCGCATCCAGATTTTCCCGCCCATCGTTAGGTTGATAGGGGTAGCCATAGTCTGGTTTTTCCCACTCCTTACCCCACAGACTGCGCGTCCATTCCCACACGTTACCACTCATTTCTTCGCAGCCGTAAGGGCTTGCGCCTAGCGGATAGCAACCGACCGCGCTGGTTTCGCCGATAGCGGATTGAGCAACATTGGCTTTGTCCGTCTCAAATTCCTCGCCCCAAGGATAAGCGCGTTGTGGAAAAGGATTGGGTGTGGCATCGTGGAATCGCAACGCTTCTACCCCCTCCCTAGCCCTCCCCCTGCAAGAGGGAGGGGACATTGACCTTAGACGGGTTGGAATAAATTCGCCGCCGCGTGCGGCTTGTTCCCATTCTGCTTCGGACGGCAAACTGACGATATAGCCCTTAGGTAGCACGGCTTGCCATGCTTGGGTGAGATAATCGCAAAAACGCCGTGCGTCATGCCAAGTCACATTGGCAACAGGCACATTGCCATGCCCCTTTATGCTGTCCGCATCGTCAGGCGCGTTGCCGCTGCGTTGCCAATACGCACGCCATTGCGCGACCGTCACAGGAAAACGCGCCATCCAATACGGTTGTTCAAATTCAACAGGGTGTGCGGCTTCGCCTTCGCCCATGGTAAAGCTGCCTGCGGGGATATAGCAGAATTGCATTTCATCCAGTGTGGTGACATCGTGACGCATGTCGCCCAGCGCGGCAAGGGTGCGCCCTGCCAGTGCACGGTCTAGGGCGGGCAAGACATTTTGACGCAGAATCTCAAGCTGCCAAGTGCGGATGCGATTCAGTTTGGGCTGATCGCGGCGCGCAACTTGAGCTAAATCGGCACTTTCCACCAGCACGCATCCCGCCAGCAGCGCACCATAGTGATCTTTTTCATCATCTTGTTCCGTGGGGTCGTTCAGGCACAAGGTTTCGCTTAATGTCCAAACATTTAGCGACAACAACTCACGTGCAACTTTTGCCCCTGCCAGCAAGACCACTTCGCGCCAACGATTAGTGTCGGCGCGGAACAATTTTGCCAATGTGTCAGGAAAATCGTTCTCGGTGAGATAGCAGGCGGCAAGGTATTCTTGAAAGGAGCGGTGCGGGAATTGGTACATTTTGACCCCATGCGCCGTCAAAATACCTGCTCGGTCGCGCAAATAAACGGCTAGGCGAGCATGGTTCACATCGGAGCTGGTATTGGCATCCATCAAGGCATCAATCAGAACGCCCTGTTGAATACTGGCAGTGCCTTCAAGTTTGGGTTGGTCACGATGGGCTTCAAATGCCAAGCGATTGAGTTGTTTGCGGATTTGGTCTTTTCCTGCCTTAAGATATTCGGCAAGACTAAGTTCTTTGATTTCTTCACCTTTTTCATTGATGACGGATTTTTTATCTTCCCACCGATTGAGTAGCATCTCGACGGCATCATGGTAAAGCTGTTCGCGTTTTTCGGGCAACCTGCCCCCATTGTCAGTTTGGATTTGGGCAATCAAGGTCAGCAACAAGGGGCGTTCCGCCAATTTGAACAGCCGTTCGTTGCGATCTACCGTGCGCAGCAAAACCTCGGCGCGATCTTGCGCGCTGTTCTCGGTCAATTTATGCAGATTGACCATCTGCTGATACCAAGCCTCGACAAAACGGTGAATTTGCCCACGTGTGAAAGGCAAAAGATCCACCGCCGCAAAGCCGTCCAGTTTCCAGTCTTGCCGTTGATAAGCATAGGTGCGGCTAGTGACGAGAAAGCGGCTCAAGCCAAAGGTACTGACAAATTCTTGTACCGCTTGTTTGATTTGTACGCGCCTGTCATCGGCATCGGGCACTTCGTCCAATCCGTCAAATAAAATGAGCGCGCGCCCAGCTAGCATTTCAGCGTGTAAGTGAGGGTAAAAATCGGCTAAGCCACTCTCACCAAGTTTCTTTTTGAGATGCGCGCAGACCGTTTCCGCATTCACGCGACATCCCGCTGGGGGCAACTGACTGGCAAAGTCGCGCAAGGTAATCAAAACAGGTATCAGTCCGCCGTGATTCCATTGCTGCGGGGGCGGCTCGTCACGGCTATCTTGCTCTTTGGGCAGCGGCGCAGTGAGGCTGGCGAGATTGAGTGCGGGATGCCCCAATAGCTCGCCCGCCATCGACAGCGCGACAAAATTGACAAAGGTGCTTTTGCCGCTGCCAGGGCCGCCCAGTAACACCAATTTTTGCTCGGTATTCAGCACGTCCAGCGCGGACAGGCGTTTGGCTTCGCGGTTGAGGGATTTTTCAATGCCGTCCGATTCACTACGTTGGGTCAGCAACGCAGTGTAAACCGATGAAAGTTTAAGTTCTTTTTCAGTGGCAGACAGCGGCAAGGTATCCGCCGATTGCAAAATACGCGCCAAATAAGCGCGTTTCATATCGACTGGATCGGCACTGGGTTGTGTGCCTTGCTGGATCAATACGCCAAGGTTAATCACGCCGTGGTTATCGCCCCCCACATGAACACCGCCTGCCCCCACCGCAACGGGGTTTTCGCCTTGCGCCAATGCCCCATTGCCCGTGACTTGCCCTTGAAAAAAAACCATCGCCAACGCGGCTTTGAGCCTAGCAAAAACCCCCTGCGGGCGTTGTGCAATTTCAGGTTGATGTGGCATAGCATTTGCCTCAGAACAGGGTTTAAAAACTAAAGAGCGCGATTTTACGGCAAAATAACGCGTAGGGTGGATAAGCGACAGCGCATCCGCCATTTTACCTGTGAATTCATGTGGATGCGTTGCACTTATCCACCCTACCGCTTGGTTAAATGCCCAACACGAATTCCGTCGCAGCCCCCACTGCGCCGCCCACCATGTCGCCAATCACGGGGGAGCTAAACAGGGCGGTGAGCGCGCCAATGGCGGCAGGCACATATTCCAGCAAGCCCTTAATCGTGTTAGCTAACGTCTTGTCTTTCGCGTCTTTGCCCTTGGCAATTTCCGCCTTGAGTGCTTCAACTTGTTGCAGGGCTGCGGCTTGTTTATCCGCTGGAGCTTGTGCAATCACTGCCAGCAACGGCGCAAATAACGCGGCTAATGCTTCGGCGGGGATGCCGTTGGTTTGTGTGCCTGTATTGATATTGCCGTTATTGTCGCCTTTAACAATTACCCCGCCCGCGCCGACAGCGGTTGCCCCGTTGCCTTGTGCGATTGCGCCGTTGCCTGTTTGGGTTGCTTGGTAGGTGATGTTTTGCATGGTCGTTCCCCTTGTTGGTGATGTTGCGCGTTTGCCTCAATATGCGGGATATTGGCTATCCTTTTTCGGGCGGGGAATTATAGAGTATGGGCGGGGTGCGATTGCGTGCCGTAGGTCGGGTTTCAACCCGACGATAACGTGAAAGTCGGGATAAATCCCGACCTACGCGATGCCGTGGGAGCGCAATTCATTGCGCGAATGATGTTGCAAGGGTTTATCGCGGAATTTGTGCGCTCCCACGTCAGGATTTTTTTGAATTGAGAATTGCTGACGGCAAACTGAAAATCGTGCGAATTTGTTGCGCATATCCTCCGTTTGATCAAATCTCCCACTTCCATCCCGCTGCCTCTGGTAAATCGACACCATGTTCATACGCGTACTGGCGGCATTCGAGTTGTTTGTCGCGTAGGCGTTCTTTGACGTGCGCGCCTGCGATGTGCAGCGAGGGGATGCGGTCGATTGCGTCGATGGCTAAACTGAAGCGGTCGATTTGGTTTTGTATCGCTAATTCCAACGGGGTGTTGATGCTGCCTTTTTCTTTGTAGCCGCGCACATGGAAGTTTTTGTGGTTAGTGCGGCGATAGGCGAGGCGGTGGATCAGCCACGGGTAGCCGTGGAAGTTGAAAATCACGGGTTTGTCGAGGGTGAATAGGCTGTCAAAATCGCGTTCGGATAAGCCGTGCGGGTGTTCTTTTTCAGGGGTGAGTTTGTATAAATCCACCACGTTGATAAAACGCACTTTCAACTCAGGGAACGCTTCGCGCAGCAACATCACCGCCGCCAAGGCTTCTTTGGTGGGAATGTCGCCCGCACTGGCGATGACTAAATCAGGTTCGCTGCCCGCGTCATTACTCGCCCATTCCCAGATGCCGATGCCTTTGGTGCAGTGTTTAATCGCCGCGTCCATGTCCAAAAATTGCAGATGTTTTTGTTTGTCACACACGATGACGTTGATGTAATTGGTGCTGCGCAAACAATGATCCGCCACGGAGAGCAAGCAATTGACATCAGGTGGCAAATAAATTCGGGTCACATCCGCACTTTTGTTGACCACTAAATCCAAAAAGCCAGGGTCTTGGTGGGTAAAGCCATTGTGATCTTGCCGCCACACGGTGGAGGTAATCAGCAAATTCAACGACGACACCGCCGCACGCCACGGCACGGCATTTGCCATCGCCAACCATTTGGCGTGCTGGTTAAACATGGAATCAATCACATGCACAAAGGCTTCGTAGGTGGAGAAAAAACCGTGTCGCCCTGTCAGCAAATAGCCTTCCAACCAACCTTCCAGCGTGTGTTCGGACAACATTTCCATCACCCGCCCATCGGTCGCCAATTCGCCACCGTCGGCATCTTCGGGCAAAAAGTCTGCCATCCACGTTTTTTTGCTGACTTGGTAAATGTCATCTAATTTGTTGGAGCTGTTTTCATCAGGACCAAACACGCGGAAATTGTGCATATTGGCTTGCATAATGTCGCGCAAAAACTTGCCCAGCGGACGGGTGTTTTCTGCTGATGCGGTGCCTGGGAACGGCACGGCAATGGTGTAATCGCGGAAGTTAGGCATCTGCAAAGCGCGGCGCAACTGCCCGCCGTTGGCATGAGGATTGGCACTCATGCGGCGCGTACCTTTGGGGGCAAGGGATTTGAGTTCGGGCAATAATTTACCTTGTGCATCAAACAGTTCTTCAGGTTTGTAGCTGCGCAGCCACGCTTCCAATTGCACCAAGCGTTCGGGTTTGCCTTGTACATCACCCAACGGTACTTGGTGAGAACGCCAAAATCCTTCCACTTTATGACCATCGACCTCGGCAGGCCCTGTCCAACCTTTGGGTGAACGCAACACGATCATCGGCCAACGTGGTCGAATGGCAATCCCCGTGTGACGGGCTTCGGTTTGAATACGACGAATTTCGGTCATGCAGCTATCCAGCGTATCCGCCATGGCGCGGTGCATGGTCGCGGGGTCGCTGCCTTCCACAAAATGTGGAGTCCAGCCGTAGCCTTTAAATAAGTTTTCTAATTCTTCGTGCGAAATGCGCGACAGAATGGTTGGGTTGTTAATTTTGTAGCCGTTCAAATGCAGTATCGGCAACACCGCCCCGTCGCGGATGGGATTCAAAAATTTATTGGAATGCCATGAGGTTGCCAAGGGTGCGGTTTCCGCCTCGCCATCGCCGACCATCACCGCGACTAGCAAATCGGGATTGTCATAGGCTGCGCCAAAGGCGTGGGAAATGCTGTAACCGAGTTCGCCGCCTTCGTGAATTGAGCCAGGAGTTTCGGGTGTGCAATGACTGCCGATGCCGCCAGGGAAAGAAAAATCTTTAAAAAACTGGCGCAAGCCATCTTCATCTTCACTTTTGTTGGGATAAATTTCGCTGTAAGTGCCTTCCAAATACACAGGGGCAAGCACCCCTGGCGCGCCATGTCCAGGCCCTGCTAAAAAAATCGCATTTTGGTCGTACTGCTTAATCAAACGATTTAAGTGGATATAGGCAAAACTCAAGCCAGGGCTAGACCCCCAATGCCCCAACAAGCGACTTTTAATATGCGCCGCTTGTAACGGCTCGCGCAGCAAGGGGTTATCGCGCAGATAAATCATGCCAGCGGCGAGGTAATTGCAAGCGCGCCAATAGGCATCTATCTGATTTAATTCTTGTTCGGAAATAGGGTTCATGGTTGACTCACGGTTGGATAATGCGAGGAGGTTAAACGAGGGAGGTTTAAGTAATGTGACGAAGTGAACGGTAGGGGCGACAAATTCGCACGCTTCTTGAAATAATGCTTCTTGAAAAACGTGCGAATGAATTCGCACCTACAAATAAGGTGAAGCTAGCCGATAAGCCGGGTTCTGTCGTGGACAGTCATTCCTCTAGGCGCATCGTCACCTAACGCTCAAGCGATCTACCCGCTGACGACGCGAGCCACGCCAATGTCAGCCTATTTGATCTTGCTCCGAATGGGGTTTACCCTGCCAACCTTGTTACCAAAGTCGCGGTGCGCTCTTACCGCACCGTTTCGCCCTTACCTGATCTGTGTTAACTTCCTTGCGGAAATCAGCCCAGCCATCGGCGGTTTATTTTCTGTGGCACTTTCCATCACCTCACGGTGTCCAGTCATTAACTGGCATTCTGCTCTATGGAGCCCGGACTTTCCTCCCCGTATTTGCATACGCGGCGACTGTCTAGCCAGCTTCGAGGTGGAGTTTAGCATGACATGGTGAGCGACTCCTGTTCTTGTGTGATAGAAGGGGCTGTTATCGCGCACGATTACGGTCAAAAGCCATGCTAGACAAGCATATCTTATTGACAACAAGGCTGATTCAAGCGAATACTACCCGACGATTTCCATAGGGGTAGCAAGATGAAAGAGGAGCAGCTTGGCGATGCGGTTGCGTTGCCATTACGGATTTTTATTGTCGATGATGAGCAGCCTGCTCGTAGTCGATTACGCGATTTGCTAAATGACTGTGCTGCGCAGTTGTATGTGGAGATCGTCGGCGAAGCAGGAAATGGTCACGAAGCATTAGAAAAACTCAACATTACACCTGCGGATGTGGTGCTACTCGATATTCGGATGCCCCAGATGGATGGTATTGAACTCGCCCACCATCTGCACAAGCTCGCGCCTCCCCCCGTGATTATTTTTACCACCGCATATGATACCTATGCGATCAAAGCCTTTGAGCTACATGCCATTGATTATTTACTCAAGCCCATACGGCTCAGGCGGCTGTTTGAAGCACTGAGTCGCGCACGCGAAGCGGTTCCGTTGAAAACGGAAGTGTTGCGCGAACTCTTGCCCGAACCTCGTCAATTTCTTTCAGCATATGAACGTGGTAAAATTCACCTCATTCCTGTTGAAAGTGTGTTGTTCTTGCGCGCAGAATCGAAATATATTACCGTGCATACGCCCGAACGGGAGTATCTGATCGAAGAATCCCTGACCAATTTGGAAAAAGAATATGCCATACGCTTTGTGCGTATTCATCGCAATTGCTTAGTGGCAAAAGCCGCCATCGCAGGTTTTGAAAAAAATCACAAAGAAGAGGGCGGCTGGTTGGTAAAATTAACTCACTGTGATGAGCTGCTTCCCGTCAGCCGTCGCCAGCAATATCTCATTAAAGAACTGGGTGAGTCTGTGAAATAACCATTCCGACACACTGTTATGCCAATCTGATTGAATAAATGCTGCAAGCCCGTGCAAAAATGATCTTCCCAATTACAATATAAACAGTGGCGTAGTTTTTGCTTTGTTTTTAACACCCGCCGAAACCCAGAAAGTGTATCAAAATGAAATCAGCATTGCAAAAAGGCTTCACACTCATCGAACTGATGATTGTCGTCGCGATTATTGGCGTTTTAGCCGCCGTCGCAATTCCTATGTATGGTGATTATGTCGCACGCGCTCAAGCATCTGAAGCGATGTCACTGGTAGCAGGATTGAGAACCCCGCTGGTTGAAGCCTATACCAATAACCAAAGTTGGGATATTGCGTCCCTCAGTGCCGTCACCACAGGCAAATATGTCTCGTCTATTATGGATTGCAACGCGTCAGGATTGGCGGGCTGCGTCGTAGGAATTCGCCCTGTTCCTGCTCAAAACGGCACCACTTTAATTGAAGCCACCTTTAAAACCAAGGGTGTGAGCGGTCTTATTGCAGGTAAAAGCCTGCATATGCTGTACAACACCTTTACAGGAGCGTGGTCTTGCGCGAATGGCGATGGCTATAACAATCTAGGACAAATCCCGACCATCACTTCGGTAGCGCTCATTGGTCGCCCCGAAAGCAAGCTACCTGACAATGTCATTCCCAAGAGCTGCCTTAATATGTAGTTATCCGCCATTATTTGGGCAATGGCTTTTTGGGTATGCTATTACGAATAAACGCGGTGACGTGCTTTTCTGTGGTACCAATGCGGCGAATTTCTTTGCCTAGTGGGGAAACTAACCAATAGGCATCATTCGCGCCCCCCGATTTTCGATATTTATGTTTATAAACAATCAAATAGCCTTGATATTTTCCTGCGGGAACGATATCCAAACTATCCCCATCCGTGATGAAATTTGTTTGTTGCGTGCTGAAGTCAATGCGATGAATTGCCCCCGAAGTCACCCATGCGGCGCAGTTGAAATACACCGCCGTGCCGTCTAAGCTAAATAAGGGATGACTAAAATCCGTGAGATTTTTGCGCGGGTCTTCGTCTTCATGTGGTGACAACAACACGCGGGCATTGCCGCCTGTCGCATCCATCATCCACAATTCATTCGGCTGCTCGTCGGCAATCAACGGATTCGAGCGCGCTTGTTTGCGCACAAACACGATGCGCTTGCCGTCGAATGACAAGGCGGGTTGGCTATCCTGCCCTAAGTGCGTTAATTGCTGCACCTGCCCTGTATCGGTTTGAATAAACACATTGCCTTGTTTTTCAATCAGTTGTGCCGCATTTGCCTGAATCGACAGCCACAGCAAACCCAATGCAAGCATTTTAAACATGTTCATCTCCTACATGTTCGCCCGTTCCGCCGCCCGCACGGTGTTGGCAACCAACATGGTGATGGTCATCGGGCCGACTCCACCTGGCACGGGGGTGATATAGCCTGCGACTTTCTTGACGCTGGCAAAATCCACATCACCCACCAATTTGCCTTCGGCGTTGCGGTTAATACCCACGTCAATCACGGTCGCCCCCGCTTTGACCATATCGCCCGTAATAAAATTGGCGCGCCCCACGGCGGCAACCAAAATATCGGCATCCCGCGTGTGTTTGGCTAAATCCACTGTTTTAGAGGTGCAAATGGTCACCGTGGCATTTTTGTGTAGTAGCAACAATGCCATGGGTTTGCCGACAATATTGCTGCGCCCCACCACTACCGCGTGTTTGCCTTCAATCGCAATGCCTGTTTTTTCCAGCAACACCATGACCCCATAAGGCGTGCAAGACGGAAACGGCGTTTCGCCCGTCACCAATGCGCCAACATTTCTTTGATGGAAACCATCGACATCTTTATCGGGGTTAATCGCTTCGATGACCTTGTTGGCATCCAGATGTTTGGGTAGCGGCAATTGCACCAAAATGCCATGGATGGCGGGGTCATTGTTTAATGCGGACACTTCTGCCAGTAAGGCGGCTTCAGTGCAATCGCTGGCTAATTCAACGTGTTTGGAATACAAGCCCAATTCCGCGCAAGCTTTGACTTTATTTGTCACATATACTTTAGACGCGGGGTCGTTGCCCACGATAATCACCGCCATGCCAGGGGTAATGCCGCGTGCTTTGAGCGCGTCCGCCCGTATTTTCCATTCCGCACGGACTTGTTGGGCGATGGCTTTGCCGTCAATGATTTGAGCTGTCATGTTGATTCCTTTGTGAAATGAAGTTTTGGGTAGCACAAGCTTATTCCGTTTTTATTTCAATATCGCCTTAGACGGTGCGCATAGCGCACCCTACGATATTTCTATTTGAAATGGAATGACGCACGATCTACCCAAAACCTCTCAATAAATGGGTCGGGCAATCCACCCGACCGATTTAGCAAGAGATTACTGTCCTGATACTTCTTTTTGATACGCTGCCAAGCCGTTGGTGATTTCGGCGTGGGCGGCTTCTACGCCTTCCCAACCACGGATTTTCACCCATTTGCCTGGTTCTAAGGCTTTGTACAATTCAAAGAAATGTTTGATTTGTTCCAAGGTAATGGCGGGCAAATCTTGGTAAGTTTTTATGTCTTTGTATAACGGGGTTAGTTTGTCGGTCGGGACGGCGATGATTTTCGCATCATCGCCCCCTTCGTCCGACATCGCCAACATGCCGACAGGACGGCAAGCGATGACGGCACCGTGTACCACGGGGAAGGGGGTAATGACCAACACGTCCACGGGATCGCCATCGTCCGCGATGGTTTCAGGGATAAAGCCGTAGTTGCAAGGATAGCGCATCAAGGAACCGATAAACCGATCCACCATCAATACACCCGCACCTTTGTCCACTTCATATTTGACAGGATCGGCGTGTTTGGGGATTTCAATAATCACATTGCATTCGTGCGGTAGGTTTTTTCCTGGACGAACATTTAATAAACTCATGGTTGCTCCTTGCGGTTAATAAAGACGGTAAAACGATGGGCAATTATAAGCGAAGCGCGACAGGCTAGGCTTTTGTTCTTTTAGTTGGGGTGAAGGGTAAAGCCTCGCGTCCCTTGTTCGGAGAGGCGGTTTTACCCTTCTCCCTTCTTTCTCCCTTAGCACTCAATCAACGGGAGCGATTGCAGCTGCGCCCATACCTTATCGGGGGTCAGTTGCATCATGCAGTCGAAGTGACCCAGTGGACAGACGCGCTTAAAGCAGGGGCTACAGGCGATGGGATATTGCACTACTTTTGCATGGGGTGACAATGGCGGGGTAAATTGTGGGCTGCTGGAACCAAACAGGGCTATCATCGGTTTGTCTAGGGCGGCGGCAAGGTGCATCAAGCCCGAATCGTTGCTAATCACCCGTTGCGCGCAGGCAAGAATGGCGAGTGCGTCGCTCAAGTCCGTCCGTCCACATAAGTTGTTGCAATGATTGCCTGTCAATTGGTTGATTTCATCGGCCACGGCTTTATCTTTGCCCGACCCTAGCAGCCAAATGGCTTCGCCTTGGGCGTGTAGCCGCAGGGCAATGTCGGCAAAATAGCTGGTCGGCCAACGCTTCGCCGCCCCATATTCAGCCCCAGGGCAAAATACGGTGACTGGTTTGTGCAAGGATAAAGCCAATTTGTCCAAGGTATGGCGGCACTGTGCTTCGGAGACGTGCAATACAGGATTGGGCAAGGGACGAGGAATTTCACCTTGGGGGGACTCTGCGAGTTGCGCGAAACGTTCCACCATCAGCGGTAATGCTTGCTTATCCAACTTGCGAATATCATTGAGTAAACCATAGCGCGATTCGCCGACAAAGCCCGTGCGTAATGGGATGTTGGCAAAGAAAGCCACCAGTGCGGATTTAAGCGAATTGGGTAAAACCAGCACTTGTTGATAATGCTCAGCACGTAGCTGTTTGCCAAGACGATAGCGTTGGAGCAGGTGCAATGCGCCGTGCGGAAAGGGGTTAATCAACACCTTTGCCACTTCGGGCATGGCGTTGAGCAATCCTGCTGTCCAGGGTGGCGCGAGTACGTCAATTTGGCTATCGGGATGGCGTTGCTTTAGCCGCATGAGCATCGGCTGCATCAGCATATTGTCGCCTACCCAACTGGGTGCGATGACGAGGATTTTGTACATAGAAACCCTGTAAAAAGTAGGTTGGGTTGAGCGAAAGCTGCGCCCAACAAAATACACGCAACCACGCTGTAAACGTTGGGCTTCGCTACGCTCAACCCAACCTACGGGGAATTAGTGATGCCCCTTAGGCAATTCACCCGTGAACTGGTAAACCGTGCCGCAATACGGGCAAGTGGCTGCGCCGTCTCTTAGCGACAACGCCACTTTAGGATGAGAGTCCCACGCGCTCATATTGGGCATGGGGCAAGTCAGCGGTAAGTCGGCAGCGGTAACGGCGACGCTGCGGTCGGTTTGAACGGTAGCATTCATGGCGAACTCCTAGAAAAAAGGGCGCGAAGTGCGCCCTGTGGGTTAAACGTAATCCAACCAATCTTGATGCAGCGGGTGTTTACCCGCCACGCAATCAAAATACGCTTGTTGCAGCCGTTCGGTGATCGGGCCGCGACAGCCTTGTCCGATTACGCGTTGATCCAGCTCACGAATGGGCGTTACTTCCGCCGCCGTGCCTGTGAAAAAGGCTTCTTCGGCGCAGTAGATTTCATCGCGGGTGATGCGTTTTTCGATGACTTCGATGCCCATTTCCTTCGCCAGCGTAATCACGGAATCGCGGGTGATACCTTCCAAACAGGAGGTTAAATCAGGCGTATAGAGTTTGCCTTTTTTAACAATAAAAATGTTTTCACCCGCGCCTTCGGCGACATAACCATCCACATCTAATAACAAGGCTTCATCATAGTTGTCATTCGCCACTTCTTGATGCGCCAAAATCGAATTGGCGTAAGTGGTCACTGACTTCGCACGGCACATATTCACATTGACGTGGTGGCGGGTAAAACTAGACGTTTTGATGCGAATACCACGGCGCATCCCTTCCTCGCCCAAATACGCGCCCCAAGGCCAAGCGGCAACGGCAACGTGGGTGGACAGCGTTTTTGCCGCAATCCCCATCGCTTCCGAACCATAAAACGCAATCGGGCGGATGTAGCAGGATTCTAATTTATTGGCGCGCACCACTTCACGATGCGCTTCCATGAGGGTTTCTTTATCGAACGGCATCCGCATTTGAAAAATATGTGCGGAATTAAACAAACGCTCGGTATGCTCGCGCAAACGGAAAATCGCCGTGCCTTTTTCGGCTTTATAAGCGCGCACCCCTTCAAACACGCCCATGCCGTAATGCAAAGTGTGGGTCAAAACGTGTGTGGTGGCATCGCGCCAAGGCACGAGTTTCCCGTCGTGCCAGATAAAACCGTCGCGGTCGGACATGGACATAATTTGGATTCCTTTAGTAAGTCGATTGGCAAAGGGGGTGATTCTAGCGTTTTCCCGATGCTTTATGAAGTGCATAATGAATCTGGGCGGGCGGGGCAGGGGGCGTGTCGCCTGATAGACACCTTTATGGCATACGTACTTCCCATCCCATGATGGTGACATCATCACGTCTTTTTTGTTCTCCTTGGTGTGTCATCAGCGCATTGCGATAGATTTCACCCTGTTCAACCATCGGCTTGTGGGCATGGGTTTCAATCAATTGATGTAGTTTTCGTCGCCCCAAAGGGAAGTTATTGGTGCCGACTTGATCAATAAACCCATCTGAATACAGATAGAAACGCTGCCCATCTAGCAAAGGGATGGTTTTCTCCCCAAAGGTATAGTCCACATTGACTTCTTTGTAGCCCAAATAAGCGCGATCACCGTCCAGCACGGTTAATGTACCTTGATACGCTACTAACAGCGGGAATCTTGCCCCTGAGAAACGAACTTCTCGATGCTCAAAGTCAAACCAACAGACCCCGATTTCCAGTCCGTCGTCCATTTTAGACTCGCCCTCCGCTTGATGGTACAAGGAGAGCTTAATCAAGGCATTAAGCTTTTTTAACATTTCAGCGGGGCCACGGCAGCGACCTTCACTGATAATTTGCTTAATCGCCGACATGGTGATCATGGTCATCAGCGCACCAGGTACGCCATGTCCCGTGCAATCTATTGCCGCAATCATCACGTCATGATTGATGCGCGCGACGGCATAAATATCGCCACCGACAATATCCTTGGGTTCCCACAAGATAAAATGATCGCCCAGTACGGAGTTTACTAAATCGGCGGAGGGCAAAACAGCGGCCTGTATCACTTTGGCATAGGTAATGCTTTCCATGATTTGCCGATTTTTTTCCTTAACGCTATCGAGTGCCGCTTTCGTTTGCTGTATTGCGGTCAGGCGAATAGCCAGATCACCTTCGATAGATCGCGCCATGCTGTCAAAGGTCTGACCGAGTATGCGCAACTCTTCAACACTACGCTCGTTGGTAATTTGCTCAGTGCGCACCGCATAATTGCCTGCCGTTAACGTATCCGCAACGACTTTAAGTTGTTGAATTGGTTGTAATACTCGACGACGTACCGTATTAAAAGCAAAAATCACCAACATAATGGTTGCCGCCATACTCAACAATGAGAAAACAATCAACTTTTGCAAACGCGTGGTTGCTTCTGCCACCTTTGCGTGTGTGCGTGCGTCGGTGATCGCAAGCAAGGTCTCAACGGCATGTGATAACGCTGCTTTGTGCAAATTGTAATCTACCCCATGCACCAGCTGACTGGCGTAGTCGAGATGCGGTGTCCCTTCCGACACAAAATCCAATTTAACGGGATCGTACAAGCCCTGAGTGGCGGCAAAGGCAATTTGTTCAATTTTATTCATGGCGCGGGTGGCATCCAATACCCGCTCTAGCGCATTAAATTCCTCTGCGCCAAATCCCCATTGTTTCATTCGGTTTTCTAAGGATAATTTAGGATCATTTTGCGGCAAGTTATGCTGAATTTTGCCCGCAATCACGTTGTCCCAATAGGTAATTGGATTCAGCGTGTTGGGGGCTGCCTTTTCTCCTTGTCGAACCGCTAAAATGTCGTAGTAGTAAAACAAATAACGAGACTCACCTGTGATGGTATAGGCACGCACCAGTCGTATTTGCTGCTCGGTTTCTTGATACAACTCATTGACCAAGGCAATCGACTTTTGGCGATGCGCTTGTGTTTGGACTACACCAGAATAGGCTTGCTGAATCAGCACCATAAACAAAGTATTGGCACTGAGCATCAACAAAACCAGAATGGAGAACCAGAGGGAGATATTGCGTAATTTCATGCGATTAAACCACGTCAGAGTGGGTAAGGAACATAAAACCCGCTTTCGGGATCGTATGCGTAATTTTGTTTAACTTAGCGCAGATTGTATATTGTTTAACGGGCAATCACATTTAGCCCTGGTTTGAGATCGCGCTCATCAATGTAACCGATAGCCCCTGGTGTTGCTTGAATGAAGGTCACGACTTCGGCAGGACTGGCTAATTCACGCGGCGGTAAGCCTTTGCCAATATAGCGACGCACCATCCAGTAAGCGGTATATTTATCGTCATCTTGCTTTAAAAAAGCCTGTAGAAAATGCTCGCGTAGGGGGCTAGGTTTGAGATTGATTGCGGTAATGTATAACCCACCCACTTCAATCACCTTACCCATAAAAATTTTCTGGATAATCGTGGCATCCATTTTGTTCAAATTAGGGTGGCCAATAACGACCACTTCGCCCGCGCAAGTACCGCTCACGACGAGGAGCATGGTAATGACCAGCAATTTAAATTGCATTTTTAGCATAGTTTCTTCTCTTGAAGCACGAGCGGTTAAATATGACACGCCTATCAGAATGCCTGTTTAAGAAGGGTAATTTAGAGTGAGGGCAAATTTTACAATAAAACCCCCCGCGAAAGTGCATCTAACGCATTGTTTTATGAGTCGCCTTTTGCCAAAAAGAATAACTTACGGAGGGTAATTCAGACTTTGGCAAACAAATTATCTAGGCTTAATGCCACGGCTTCAGCGATTTTAATGCCATCCACGGCCGCCGATAGAATGCCGCCCGCATAACCTGCGCCTTCACCCGTGGGATACAAGCCTGCGGTATTCACACTTTGTAGCGTATCGTCATGACGTTTAATGCGGATCGGCGAGGAGGTGCGTGTTTCCACACCCGTTAACACCGCATCTGCCATATCAAATCCTTTAATCTGCTTGGCAAAAGCGGGCAAAGCCTCTTTGATCGCCACAATCGCATAATCAGGTAACGCCGTCGCCAAATCGCATAAATGTATGCCAGGGGTATAGGAAGGTTGCACCGCGCCGAGTTGTTTAGAAGGTTTGCCTGCCAAGAAATCGCCCACCAGCTGGGCGGGGGCTTGATAAGTCTTTCCACCCAACTCAAACGCCCGCGCTTCCCAAAAACGTTGCAACGCCATCCCAGCCAAGGGGTCATTGGGGTAATCTTGTTCGGGGGTGATCCCCACCACAATGCCGCTGTTGGCATTGCGTTCATTGCGCGAATACTGGCTCATGCCGTTAGTGACCACACACCCTGCTTCGGAAGCCGCCGCCACTACCGTACCGCCAGGACACATGCAGAAGCTATACACCGAGCGTCCGTTGCTGGCGTGGTGTACCAGTTTGTAATCCGCCGCCCCCAACAGCGGATTGCCCGCGTTGTGATGGTAGCGAGCACGGTCAATCAGCGATTGAGGATGTTCAATGCGGAAACCAATGGAAAATGGCTTGGCTTCGATATAAATCCCGCGTCGGTGTATCATTTCAAAAGTGTCGCGTGCGCTGTGTCCAATCGCCAACACCAAGTGGCGGGTGGCGAGATAGTCACCGTTAGACAACTTCACCCCGCGCACTTGGTTATTTTCAATGTCGATGTCATCCACGCGGCTGGAAAAGCGGATTTCGCCGCCCAACGATAGGATGGTTTCACGCATTTTTTCCACCATGCCGACCAAGCGGAACGTGCCAATGTGCGGTTTGCTGACATAGAGAATTTCTTCGGGCGCACCTGCTTGGACAAATTCGGTCAATACTTTCCGTCCCAGATGGCGCGGATCCTTAATTTGGCTATACAACTTGCCATCGGAAAACGTCCCCGCACCCCCTTCACCAAATTGCACGTTGGATTCAGGATTTAACACACTTTGCCGCCACAACCCAAAGGTGTCTTTAGTACGTTCACGCACCGCTTTGCCCCGTTCCACGATGATGGGACGAAACCCCGATTGCGCCAAAATCAAGCCCGCAAACAAGCCCGCAGGCCCCATACCCACGATCACAGGACGCTCGGTTAACCCAGCAGGGGCGTGAGCCGCAAAATGATATGCGGTATCGGGTGCGATTGCCACGTGAGGATCTTTACCCAAACGCGCTAACATGGCCGCTTCATCACGAACGACCACATCCAAGGTATAAATAAACAAAATCGCCGACACTTTGCGCGCATCCACGCCGCGCCGAAAAATCGTGAAGGACAGTAAATCTGCGTCTTCTATCGCCAATTTTTTTAAAATTGCCGCCCGAAGTTCACCTTCGGCATGGTTAATGGGGAGTTTGATTTCAGTTAAGCGCAGCATAATGGCGGGATAAAATGGGTAAGAATGTGCATTTTAAAAGATTACACAAGAAAGTTGACATATACTTGCGCGGTATCGGCATAAATTCCCTTTCCTCCACACGTGGGCTGGGTGGGTTTGGAAAACATAAAGGCAAAAAAAGCCCCCAAATCCAGTTGGGGGCAAAGAATCTTAACAGGGTTAAGATACACGCTCAGGGAGGAGAAACGTGGAATAACTTTCATTATTCACAGCATCAGAGTGTCTATTTTTAGAATAGTTCAACAAAAAATGAAAAAATTTTAATTTTTGATTCGCCTCAAGTATCGCGCCCTAGACGCACCAGATAGACCAACAAAATCCCCTATAATACTCATCCAATTCATCAATTTTCAGGAGATGTGATGCAAACACTCGGACAATACCCTCAAACCAGAATGCGCCGTATGCGCCACGACGCTTTTTCCCGCAACCTGATGCGCGAAAACATCCTCACCGCCGCTGACTTGATTTACCCTGTTTTCGTGTTGGAGGGCGAAAACCGCGTGGAAGACGTGAAGTCCATGCCTGGCGTACAACGTAAAACGCTGGATTGTCTGCTGAAAGATGCGGCGGAATGCGTCAAGTTGGGCATTCCTGTCATGGCGATTTTCCCCGTGGTGGATGCCTCTCTGAAAAGTTTAGATGCCGCCGAAGCTTATAACCCCAACGGTCTCGTGCCGCGTGTGGTTGCCACACTGAAGCAACATTTTCCCGAATTGGGCATTATGACCGACATCGCCCTCGATCCTTATACCAGCCACGGGCAAGATGGGCTGATTGATGACAGCGGTTATGTGCTGAATGACGAAACCATCGCCGTGTTGACCAAACAGGCGCAGTGCCATGCCGCAGCGGGTGCGGACATCGTTGCCCCGTCCGATATGATGGACGGACGCATTGGTGCCGTGCGTGCCGCGTTGGATGCGCATCACCACATTCACACCCGCATCATGGCGTACTCCGCAAAATATGCTTCTAGCTTTTATGGTCCCTTCCGCGACGCAGTCGGCTCCAGCGGCAATTTAGGCAAAGGCAACAAAAACACCTACCAAATGGATCCCGCCAATTCTGACGAAGCCTTGTGGGAAGTGGGCTTGGACTTGCAAGAAGGCGCGGACATGGTGATGGTTAAACCAGGCATGCCTTATCTTGACATTGTGCGCCGCGTCAAAGACGAATTCAAAGCTCCAACTTTCGTGTATCAAGTCAGCGGCGAATACGCCATGCTCAAAGCCGCCGCACAAAATGGCTGGCTGGATGAAAAAGCTTGCGTATTGGAATCGTTATTGGCATTCAAACGTGCGGGGGCGGACGGGATCTTGACTTACTTCGCCTTGGATGCCGCGCGCTGGCTGGTGAATAAGGCGTAAGTATAGGCGGTTAGGCGTTAGTTTGAGGCAGTTGCGCATTGGCGATCGGGGCGGTAAGTTTTGCATGGGGTATTGCTGCCTTGCTAAGGAACGACCAACGACGACGAGCGACTAATGGCGTACAATTCGCGGCACTTTCCATCCGTCGCCGCATAATGATATGGCACCCCAAACATCCTCTCGTGATACGGCATTTGTCGCCCTGTCCAATCCCGTTATTGGGCATCCGTCTCAAGTAAAATCCGCCAAAACCTTGAGATTCCCGATTGTGGGTATTGGGGCATCTGCGGGGGGATTGGAAGCCTTTGAAGCGTTTTTTCGGGCTTGTTTGCCTGATATGGGCATGGCATTCGTACTGGTTTCGCATCTGGCCCCCGACCATCACAGTTTGCTCACTGAAATTCTACAACGCTGTACCGTCATCCCTGTCACCGAAGCCATCGACCAAATTAAAGTCACGCCCAATCATATCTACATTATTCCGCCTAACCGCGACATGGCGATACTCAACGGTGCGCTGCAACTTTCCTTGCCCGATCAAGCACGCGGGCGGCGTATGCCAATAGATGGTTTTTTGCGTTCATTGGCGGACGATCAAGCTGAAAATGCCGTGGGTATTATTTTGTCGGGTACGGCTTCGGACGGGACATTGGGGCTATGTGCTATTTTGGATGCGGGCGGCGTGTGTATGGTGCAAACGCCTGAAACCGCGAAATACGACGGGATGCCTCAAAGTGCGATCCATGCAGGCTGTGCCACGCATATTTTGTGCGTAGAGGAAATGCCCTCGATGTTGATAAAGTTGGCGCGGCGGCCGAGTTTTCGTCAAAAAGTACCGAGCATTTTGTCGCGCGATGCCAAAAACAAGTTAACCCCCATTTTGTTACAAATTCGCAGCCATACAGGGCATGATTTTTCACTGTACAAAAAGAGTACGCTCAACCGTCGTGTGGCGCGCAGAATGGTATTGCACCACATTGATGACTTGACGATGTATGCGCGCTTTTTGAAACATAATCCACATGAAATCCAAGCCTTGTTTAAAGAACTGCTGATTAACGTCACCTGCTTTTTTCGGGATGCGGAGGCTTTTGTGACGCTGAAACAAGATATTTTGCCTGCTTTGCTTGCGGACAAAGCGGATGATTATGTGTTTCGGGTGTGGGTCGCCGCGTGCGCCAGTGGTGAAGAAGCGTATTCCATTGCCATGGTGTTGCGTGAAGTCATGGAGGAGCGGCAGCAGTTTTTTAAAGTGCAAATTTACGCCACCGATATTGATGATGAGGCGATTAGCACCGCCCGCAGCGGGGTATATCTGCCCAACATCGCGCAAGATATGTCGCCCGAACGCTTGAGTCGCTTTTTTACGCTGGTCGATCATCGTTATAAAATCAAGGCAGAAATTCGGGAAATGGTGGTGTTTGCGGTGCAGAGTGTGATTAAAGATCCGCCTTTTACCAAACTGGATTTGCTCAGTTGTCGTAATTTAATGATTTATATGGAGCAAGAGCAACAGGCGCGCTTGATACCTAGTTTTTACTACGCGCTCAAACCCAATGGCGTATTGTTTTTATCCAGTTCCGAAAGCATTCCCCGTCATCCTGAATTGTTTGTCCCGCTTAATCGTAAATGGAAGTTTTACCAAGCCACTCACGCCATGGCTAAACCGAGCATCCCTGTATTGAGGAGTTCTATCATCGCACCTAACCATGACATCGCACCTGTCAAAATAGTCACCAGCAAAATCCCTGTCACGAGTATTGCCGATTTAAGCAATCGCGCCCTACTCCAGTCCTACGCTCCCGCGTCGGTGACCACCGATGTCAAGGGTAATATTTTGTATGTACATGGCGACACCGCGCGCTACTTATGTACGCCGTCAGGTCCTGTCACCAATAATGTCATCGACATGGCGCGTGATCCCCTGCAATTACATCTACGCGCCGCCTTACACGCAGCGGCACAAGGTAAGTTCACGCTGAATCACCCCGTTTTACTTACCCGTGAAAATAGCACGTTGACGGTGAACATGAGTGTGCGGGCGTTGCCTTCGGGCGATGCTGCCCATAGTTTGCTGCTGATTAGCTTTCAAGATCTTGCCGAGGTCATTCAACCTGCGCCCAAAAAACGTGGGAAAGTGCTTGCTAATACGCTAGAACAACAACATATTCAAAATTTAGAACGCGAACTTGCCTATACCAAAGAAAACTTGCAAGCCACCATTGAAGAGCAACAGGCGACCAATGAAGAATTAAAATCCACCAACGAGGAATTGCAATCGACCAATGAAGAGCTGCAATCTTCCAATGAAGAGCTGGAAACCTCTAAAGAAGAGCTGCAATCGCTGAATGAAGAAACCATCACCGTCAACAGTGAACTCAACAACAAAATCGAGCAATTGAGCATCGTGCAAAGTGATTTAAAAAATCTGCTGGATAATGTTAATACAGGCACCTTATTTCTCGATTACCACCTGAGCATCCGCCGCTATACCCGCGACGCGGTGAAGGCTTATCGTTTGATTTCTACCGATGTGGGTCGTCCTTTGGGCGACATTACCGCCAATTTGGAAGGTGATAGCCTGCTTGCCGAGCTACATGCCGTGTTGGAAACGCTGATTCCGCGTGAGCGAGAAGTCCGTGCGACCGACGGCACGTGGTACTTAGCACGCATGAAACCCTATCGCACTTTGGACAACATCATAGATGGCGTGGTGTTGACCTTTACCGACATCACTAAAAATCGTGAAGCGGCACAAATAAAACTTGCGGCAGTGCAATTGGGGCGGGAGCTGGCGGAGGGCATCGTCAATACGGTCAACGAGCCACTGATTGTACTCAATGCTCAATTACAAGTGATCTCTGCTAGCCGTACTTTTTATCAGCATTTTTGCGTGACCCCAGAACAAACCGTGGGACGAAAAATTTATGAATTGGGCAATAACCAATGGGACATCCCTGCTTTGCGCGAATTGATTGAAAATATTTTGCCGCAAAAAGAAGTGATGGAGGGCTTTGTGGTGGAACATGATTTCCCCAATTTAGGCGTGCGCCGCATGGTGCTAAACGCCCGTCGCATTAAAACAATATTGGGCAATACTGACTTGATTTTGTTAGCGATTGTTGATGTTCAGATTTAAGGAATTGCCATGAAAGTGCATGACGACAATCCACTTTTCCCACCGTTACGCGCCGCTGCTGAGGCGAGGTTGCGCACCACGCAATTGCCTGAGCTATCGCCCCCTCCTGTTGATGAGTTACTGCATGAGTTGCGTGTACACCAAATTGAACTGGAAATGCAAAACGAGGCGTTAAGACTGGCGCAACAAGCATTAGAAGAGTCGCGGGATCGCTTTGTCGATTTGTATGAATTTGCGCCCGTAGGTTATCTCACATTAACTGCGGAGGGCATGATTGTTGAAATCAACCTGACCGCCGCCACCTTGCTCAAACGGGGGCGTGGCAAGTTGCTGCACAAAAGTTTACGCGCGTTTGTGTTGAGCGAAGATCAAGATCGCTGGGTGCGACATTTGATTCACCTGAAAAAACAAGATGAAAAAAGTAGCATAGAACTCAAGTTGTTGCGGGGCGATGGCATGACATTTCATGCGCAATTAGACTGCGCGGGCAAAGCTGTCGATACGGATGCCGTCATGATTCGCGTGGCCATCACGGACATCACCGAACGCAAGCACGCCGAAGCCGAATTGCGCATCGCCGCCATTGCTTTTTCTGCCCAAAATGGGATGATTATTACCGATGCTGCGGGAGTTATTCAGCGTGTCAATCCTGCTTTTACTTATCTGACGGGCTATACCGCCGAGGAGGTCATCGGACGAACACCCGCCCTCTTGCAATCGGGACAGCAAGAGCCCTCGTTTTATCAACGCATGTGGGGTACGTTGGCAGAAAAAGGTTATTGGCAAGGCGAAGTATGGAATAAACGCAAAAATGGGCAGCGCTATGCCGAACTGCTCAGTATTACTGCCATTTATACCACGGACCTGCGGGTTGAACACTATGTCGCAAGCTTTACTGACATTACCCAAAGTAAAGCCGCAGAAGCGGAAATCCATCGTTTAGCTTACTACGACCCGCTCACCCAATTACCTAATCGCCGCTTGCTGCAAGACCGCCTGAATCAAGCTATTCTCAGCACCTCGTGCAACGGATTGTACGGCGTGCTGTTCTTTATCGACCTCGACCATTTCAAATCCTTAAACGATACACGCGGTCATGATGTGGGCGATTTGTTGCTCATTCAAGTGGCGCAACGCTTGTGCAAAGCGGTGTCTGGCAAAAATGTGGTCGCTCGTCAAGGCGGGGATGAATTTGTGGTGCTGATAGAAGAGCTGGACGCAACGGTGGAACGGGCGACTGAATTTGCCCGTCGTATTGGCAGCAAGCTCCATGCGGCATTAATGTTGCCATTTAACCTCAATGGCTATGAATATCATTGCCAAAGTAGTATCGGTGTGGGTTTGTTTCAGGCAAAAGATAGCGTTAAAGAATTGTTTAAACACGCCGATTTAGCACTGTATCACGCCAAAAAGACGGGGGGCGACAAACTACAGTTTTTTGACCCAGCGATGCAGCAAGCCTTAGAACAGCGCAGTCTCTTAGAAAACGAATTACGCCAAGCGATTGCGCAAAATCAACTCAAAATCGACTATCAACCTCAAGTAGATAGCACGCGACGTGTGGTGGGGGTGGAAGCCTTGTTGCGCTGGCAGCACCCCACACACGGATTGATTTCGCCCGATGATTTCATTCCGCTGGCAGAAGAAACAGGCTTGATTTTGCCCATTGGCCATTGG
The DNA here is from genome assembly GCA_049276435.1 of Gallionella sp. GTDB lineage: Bacteria > Pseudomonadota > Gammaproteobacteria > Burkholderiales > Gallionellaceae > Gallionella. The sequence goes on from JBASWK010000161.1 coordinate 44,197, forward strand.
GTGATGGAACAAGCCTGTGCCCAAATCAAACAATGGGAAGCCGAACCACGCACCCGCACGCTGCAAATTGCCGTCAATGTCAGTGCCAGACAGTTCAGGCAAACGCATTTTGTGGCACAAGTACAAGACGCTATCACCCGCAGCGGCATCTGGCCTGACCGTTTGAAATTGGAACTCACCGAAAGTTTGGCAGTAGATGACATTCACGACACCATCGCCAAAATGCACACCATTAAACAACTGGGCGTGCAGTTTTCGATGGATGATTTTGGGACTGGCTATTCGTCTTTGTCTTATTTGGCGCAATTGCCGCTCGACCAAATCAAAATTGACAAGTCATTCGTGCGTAATCTTTTTAGTGTCATCCAAGACGAAACCATCGTGCGGGCGATTATTACCATGGGATTGGGGTTGAATTTAAACGTCATTGCCGAAGGGGTGGAAACCGAGAGCCAATTCAATTTTCTTGAAGCGCACGGCTGCCATGCGTATCAAGGCTATTTATTCAGCCGCCCATTGCCTATTGAGGCACTAACGCCTTTTTTACTCGCGGCTTGAGAAATCCCCCATTGTGGTCATCAGGGGTATGCTAAAAATCCAAATTTGTGCGCATCTGTTTCGCGGATTGCCTGCGTTAAAGTACTGCGTCGTCATTGGCGTTGCGCATGAAAATGGCTTCTTAGCTGTTTAGTCCCATAGACATGCTCACGTGCTGAAAGTATTTTTCAGGTTAACCTGTAAAAGTGACAGAATTTTGTCATCATCAGCGAGCAGGCATGCTTGGATATGCGCTAATAGTATGAAATAGATAGGGATTCTGTTATTTTGATAGGTGGGCACAAAGTGACTGCAATTGTCAGGCAAATGACGATTTTTATAGCTAAGATTTTTGTAAGAATAGAGTGGGTCTCTGGTAAGAGTTGCGTAAGATAAGTGAGCGTTTTCGATGTTTTTGGTGTAAAAATCATGTCATAAGCGGCGAAAATAAGGCGAAGAATGGGTGAATCATGGCATAGCTCTTGCTAAATAGACTTACCACACAATACGGTGTGTCCAATTTAACTAAGGAGCTTTAAAATGAAGAACATTCAAAAAGGTTTTACATTGATCGAACTGATGATTGTGGTTGCGATTATCGGTATTCTGGCAGCGGTAGCGATTCCTGCTTACGGCGATTACACCGCACGTGCACAAGCGGCTGAAGCGTTCACATTGTTGGATGGCTTGAAGACACCCATGACTGAACAGTTTACTACCAATGGCGACTGGCTTCTGACTACGATCAGTGCAGTGACTTCGGGGAAATATGTTTCTGGCGTGACGATTGGTACTGTCGCGAACACAACCTCTATTCAAGCAACATTTAAATCCGCTGGCGTAAGCAGCAAAATCGCTAACTTGGGCGTTCACATGAACTACAACACTACTACTGGTGCTTGGACTTGTGCGAATGGTATTGCTGACAAAGACGTTGCTTCTACTGCAACCAGCGTTGCAATGGTCGGCACTAGCCCATTGCCATTGACACTGTTGCCTAAATCTTGCCAATAATCTGGCTTGATTGATAAGAAGCCCCTCGCAAGAGGGGCTTTTTTGTGCTTATTGAATCTAGCGACCATCGTCTTGGTCGTTTCACCATCTACATTTAGGACGCTGCACGCTGACACCTAAGTCGCTGCGGCACTCTAATTGTCTTAATTCTAATAGGAGTTTGAAAATGATTAAAAAAATTGCAGCAGTTGTTTTGTTATCGGTTGTGACTTCCTCTGCTTTTGCAGCCAGCGAAGGTTTTTATGTGGGGGGAATGTTGGGGAGCGGCAAGTTGGGTCTAACCACTAACACGGCCTTAAGCAAGACGTCAGATTTCGTTTACGGTGGTTTATTTGGCTATCAATACAGTCCAAGTTTAGCGGTAGAAGTGCAATTTACAGGCATGGGCAAAATCACTGCCGTCAATGGTTCGACTGTAAAAGGAGATGCGCTGAGTCTAGTGGCAGTTGGTGCCTTGCCGATTACACGTGATTTTGAACTGCTGGGCAAATTGGGTGTAGCCAGCACCAACACCACCACCGCAGGCTTTGCCAGTCAGGGCACTAGCCGCACAGGTTTAACTTACGGTATCGGTGCGCAATATGGCGTGTCGCAAAGTGTGGCACTGCGTTTCGGTTGGGATAGTTACCCAGAGAGTGTCTTGACCGCAGGGACAAGAATCAATGGCAACGCCAGTGTTATTTCGGTAGGTGCCGTATTTAAGTTCTAATTCCGTTTCCAGTTCAATGCAGCAATCATGACGTAGGGTGCATTCCATGCACCATGGTGCGCATGGTGCACCCTACGATTTTTTAATTTCACTTTTAAAATGAAATTGGAATAAGCAAGCTACCTCAACAAAAAAGCTGGAGAAATCCAGCTTTTTTGTTGTTCAAAACTAAGCCGCTTGAACGGGGATTTTGTCTCGTTTATCTTGAATGCGGTTGTGTTCATCCACGTATACCAATTGTGGATGAAAGTCCTTTAGCTCTGCTTCTGAATACAGGGCATAGGTCGCGATAATCAGCAAATCCCCAGGATTGGCTTTGTGCGCAGCCGCGCCATTGACCGAAATCAGCCCCGAACCACGTTGTGCGCGAATCGCATAGGTGGTGAAACGCTCGCCATTGGTGACGTTGTAAATGTCAATTTGTTGATATTCTTGGATATCGGCGGCATCCAACAAGTCATCGTCAATCGCACACGAGCCTTCGTAATGCAACTCCGAGTGCGTCACATGCACACGGTGCAACTTGGCTTTTAGCATGATTCTTTGCATGGCATACCCCTTGTAAAATGGGCGCGGATTATATAACAGACTAAGATACTCGACCACCGCTAGCTGCATTTAATTTCAATAAAATAATGGGTTAGCGCAGAATTTATAGGGGACTTCCCCGTCTAGGACGCATTCGGGTAAAATCGCACACTCTACACATTTATGGAGACGTGTACACGTCATGCCTTTTTAGGCATTGATACGTTCACCGCAAAGCAATGAGCATTAAATCAGACAAATGGATACGCCGTATGGCGGAACAGCACGGCATGATAGAGCCGTTTGAACCCAATCAAGTGAAAGAAATGGATGGCAAGCGTATTGTTTCTTACGGGACATCCAGCTATGGCTACGATATTCGCTGTTCCAATGAGTTCAAATTATTCACCAACATCAATAGCACCATCGTTGACCCCAAAAATTTCGATCCCAATTCGTTTGTGGAAGTGAACGGTGACTATTGCATTATTCCGCCCAACTCTTTTGCCTTAGCCCGCACGGTGGAATACTTTCGCATCCCTCGCAATGTCTTAACCATTTGTCTCGGCAAATCAACCTATGCGCGCTGCGGCATTATCGTCAACGTCACGCCCTTTGAACCTGAATGGGAAGGCTATGTCACTCTGGAGTTTTCTAATACCACGCCCCTTCCCGCTAAAATTTATGCCCATGAAGGTATTGCCCAAGTGTTGTTCTTTGAATCCGATGAAGTCTGCGAAACCTCATACAAAGACCGCAACGGGAAGTACCAAGGACAAGTGGGTGTCACCTTACCGAAAATATAATGGCGATGACTCAAGATATTATCTGGCTTTCGCCACAGGGAACGGTGATAGCCTGCGTGGAGAAAAACAAGGTGCTACGCGAAAACTTGGTTGAGATACAACAAGTCTGCCAAGATGCACTGGATGATGCGGTGTTAATGGGGTGTGACGAGGAGCAGTTCAGAAGCGTGTTAGCTGTGCTGGTAGAGCAACTTCATAGCGAACATTGGGCACAGGAATAAAGCCAAAGTAAGTGGCAATTGCACTCGCACTTCAAACTTCACTTGACCGCATCAACAACACCCAGCCCCTTCATATCCGTCTTCAGCAGAGTGCGCGCTGGAACCAGTTCCTCTTATGTGGTGCGAATCAATTGCCTTGGGTTCGCATCTGCCACATCTCCCACAGCGCATCCTCGAAATTCCGAGCAAAGCGAGGGGCATCGAACAGCGGGGATGCTAGCACTTGTTGCCGCAAATCAGCGCGCAAGGCAGCTAAGTGTTCAAAATTGGACGTGAATGCCACTGCTTTGGCTACATAATCATCTTCATCGGCGGCGACCCAGTCCTGCAATCCAGCGTTGTGGGCGATGCTTGCAGCAGTGAGCGAAATAAATCTGTCACCACGCATGCTCAAAACAGGCACACCCATCCACAGGGCTTCCACGCTGGTGGTGACCCCAGGGAAAGGGAAGGTGTCCAAGGCGATATCAACTTTGTTGTACGTAGCTAAGTGGGCGTCGCGGGAGGGCAGTATCCCAGACAGAAATAGCCGATCAGGTGTAATGCCACAAGCAGCAAAACGCTGGTGGGTCTTCAGGCGAACAATTGGATCATTTAACTGCTTCGTCTTCAGCAACAGTCGTGAGTTTGGGACGGACAGGAGTATTCGCGCCCACACTTGCACTACTGCATCGTTTATTTTGGTCAGGTTGTTGAAACTTCCAAAGGTCACATGTCCCGCTGAAAGTACTGGAAGCGGAGCGACCTTCACAGAGGATGCAGGAATGCCTAGGCACAGGCAACTTTCGGGCATTCGCCACACGGCTTCCGAAAAGTGACTTTCATTTCCTGTAGGAATGGCATGGGGATCACCCAGCACATAATCCATCTCCGTTATTCCAGTCGTGGATGGCAATCCTAGCCATGAAACCTGTACTGGTGCAGGCTTCCAAGCGAACACGGGCAGACGGTTGTGATCCGTGTATCCAGCAAGATCAATCAGGATATGCACGCCGTCGGCATGGATCAGTCGGGCGGCGGCCTCATCACCTTTGCTGGTCAGTGGTTTCCACTCAGAGAAATACGGGCGGATGCGTGCAGTGAGTTCGTCTTCCTTGGATTGTGTCGGATAAGCAATCAGTTCGATGCGTGTCTGGTCAATATGGGTCAACAGCCCCTCTAAAAAATATCCCACAGAATGCTCGCGCAAGTCTCCCGACACAATACCCACCCGCAGGCGTTCTGGTCGAGCCACACACTGCCAAGCAGAAAAACGCGATGTCACTTTTCTTGCAACGACCTGACCAAATAGGCGTGCTTGTTCGAGATAATATGAGGGTGAATGGCTGGCGGTGTAGTTCAGGGCAAACAACAGATTGTCAAACGCGTCAATGAAGTTGGGTTCAATCTCCAGTGCGCGGCGGTAACTTGCCATCGCACCTTTAAGTTGACCAAGTTCTTGCAGTTTAAGCCCCAGATTGTTATGTGCTTCGAGGAAATCGGGTTTGATTTTCAGTGCTTCGCGGTAACTCGCCACTGCGTTATCAAGCTGCCCGAGGTCATCCAAGGCTTTGCCTAAGTTGAAATGCGCTTCGACCAGATTGGGTTCGATCTTCAGCGCGAGGCGGAAACTCGCCGCTGCAGCGTCTGGTTTTCCACTGTTCAGTAGCGTATTTCCAGTGTTGTAGAGCTCTCCCAAAATATTGCCCAAGTTGGCATGCACCTCTACCAAATCTGGATTGATCTCCAGCGCATGGCGAAAATTCGCTATCGCGCTGTCTAGTTGCCCAAGTTCTTTCAGGGCAACACCCAGACCACAATGCGCCTCGGCGTAATCGGATTGAATCTCCAATGCCCTGTGGTAGCACGCCACCGCCTCATCAAATTGTCTGTTGCCCAACAGAGCATTGCCCATGTTGAGGTAAGCCCCAGCATAATCAGGTTTGTGTTTGAGCGCATTTCTGAAAGCATCTAGCGCGCCGCCCAAGTCCCCCTTCAACAGCAAAATATTGCCATGATTGAGGTGAGCACGTGCTGGATTCGGTGCCAGCCGAATAGCCTCTAGGTAATGCTGCATCGCTTCGTCGAGCCGCCCCTCCGCCTCAAGAATATGCCCTTCGGCAATTAAATGTGTTGCTTCCTGCTCTGATGCGATTGCTTTGCGCCTATCGCTATCGGAGATTGCTTGTCTGGCAGAGCGGAATCGATCGAATATCCACATGTTTTAACCTTTTCAAGATAGTTTTTGTTAAATTGCCAGCTTGGCACGGACAGATTGTATATGAGCAAAAAATTTAAACGACGCAGGTACTCACACCCGCTTTGACCTTAAAAATTGGTGTTTTTTGGGATGACACTATCAATAAACAGCCTATTTTGATAATTTCCCCCGCTTTTTTCAATATTTATATTCGGTAATGTATAATGTGCGACCTGTCTGTCAACTTGCTTGACGCTCGTGGACGATGTCCAAGTTCAACAACTGCAGGTGATGTCTTTTTATTCCAGAAACGTACTTGGAACACTAACATGATACTTGATTGGTTCAACGTAGTAGAGGTGGTTTCGTTCGCACAGGAAATAGTCCACGAAGTAAATCGACTATTTCCCCCTGAAGATCAAAAGGGGAAGGCTATTCCAGCGAAAACATACCAGAATAAGTTCGATAGTATGGTTGTTCGCATCCGATCATTTTCAACGAAGCGCAAATTGAACCTTTATAAAAAAGCAAGACTTCTCAACACGATCAAATGGGAGATGCGAGACGTAGGACACGATGAGATTATCATCAACGAATTTATTTCCTTCATTGCCCCCCTGCTGTGACCCCATAGGTTGCTTTCTTGTTGCACGGTTTTCTGTTTACCCGCAAATAATTCTGTAAGATTGCGCCTGTACTGAAACGGTGGCATGCGTTTCGTCTTGGCGCATCCTTCTCAGAACCTGTCTACGATCTTAGTGATCAGGACTCATGCGCTCTCGAAATCCTCATTTACCCTAGAAAAAGCAGTCTCACGCGAAAGACGCTGCGATCGCGGAGAAAAATCAATAGGTTGCATTGAACAGGTAGTCACCGAACGGGTGAAAAACAAATCAACGCTATCTTTTTGTTTTTATTTGCATTTTTGCGTCTCAATGCGATCAAATGAGGTTTTTAGGTTTAATGCTCAGAAAATACGACACCAATTACCCACGCAAAATTAGCGGGGCTTAATATGCCATTTGGCTGGGCACTTTGATAAAGCACGACAACTCGTGAAAATACTCTCCCACACCTCAAATGCTGGTGCGGGGTGTCCTCCATGAAAAATGCCTCATTCCTAGCGGCTGTGTACTACGCTATATTGCGTTGTGATCGAGCATCTTGGACGAGATGCCTACACCGAAAAAGATGATCCGCAGCCGCATGTGGTCGTGGCATTGGGATTCTTAATCACGAACTGTGAACCTTCCAAACTTTCTTGGTAGTCAATTTCCGCGCCGACTAAATATTGGAAGCTCATCGGATCAATCAGCAATTGCACGCCATTTTTGTTGAGTACGGTGTCATCTTCATTGGTCACTTCGTCAAAAGTAAAGCCATACTGAAAGCCTGAACAGCCGCCGCCACTCACAAAAACGCGCAACTTCAGGTCTGGGTTGCCTTCTTCTTCAATCAGGCTTTTAACTTTATTCGCCGCATTGTCAGTAAACAACAAAGGGTCTTGTAACTCGGTCATTGCGTTCATTATTTTCTCCTTAGTATGGGTTATTTTGTTTTTGAATCGGTTGCTTTTTCTTTCACGTCTGCGATCTTCGCATCCGCAACTTTCTCTGTCGGTGCTATCGTATGAATCATGCGTCCATCTACAATTGCACCTAACTGGATTTCCATGGCTTTGTAATTCACGTCACCCGTGACACGGGCTTTGCCTTGCAGCTCAAGGTATTCAACAGCAGTGACCGTGCCATTCACTGTGCCATTGACCACCAGATGACTCACGGTCACCTCTCCGTTGACTTGACCTTGCTCACTTAACACCAAGGTGCTGGCTTTGTCTTTGGTACCATAAATATTGCCATTCACACGACCATCTATGCGCATACCACCACTAAAGTGCAAATCGCCTTGTATCGTGGTTTCTGCACCAATGAGCGAATCAATCTGACTTTGTGGCTTGCTGCTGTTGCTGACTTTTTTACCAAACATAAAAACTCCTTAAGATAGATTGACGCTTTGACGTACTTTCGGCTCATGCGCACCTTGCTCAAAAACACGCACTTGGATACTTTCTAACTGCACATCTTGCGATAACTGGATGATCTGATCCACGCGCTGATAATACTTGAATTTAAACTGAAAAGGGGCACTCACTGCATCTGATACGGGAAACATTTGCGTCGTTTTTTGTCCATTTTTAACCAGCGTCGCGACAAGTTGATAATGTCCGACTAACTCTTTGGCGCGCTGCCCTCCTTGCACAAATAGCATCCTGACCCGATATTCCCCTGGCATTTTATCGCGCTCCAAGCGTAGGCGATGCACCGCCAACTCACCTTCTTGGGCGCGTGTCGCGGTCAGGCTCTGGAAAAAAGACAAGTCTTCCTGTAGCTTGGCATTCTCGTCATTGAGCATCTTTAGCTGCTGTACGGTTTCCTGGCTATTGCCCTGTGCCATTTGGATTTGCCGTTCATACTTCACCAATTGACTATTGAGCTGGGTATTTTCCGCGCTTAATTTAGTCACTTGTCCGCGCAACTGGGTTAATTCTTCGATTGTTTCACCACGGTGAAAGCCTGCGAATTGTAGTCCACTATTATAGGCGAACCAAATCAACCCTGCGGCTCCCAACACAAACGGCAGCACCAAACTCCAACGCAAATACCAAGGAATATGCGGGCGGATAGAAACCTTAGGCGCGTAAATACTAAATCGACGCTTGGCACGTTTCCACATATTACGGCAGCAGCGGCACGTTATTCAGTGCCGTCATTTCTGGGAAGTCAAACAAGATATTCATATTCTGCACCGCTTGCCCTGCTGCCCCTTTGACCAAATTGTCAATCACGGACAACACCACCACCGTGTCGCCACCTTGTGGACGATGCACGGCGATACGGCAACGATTCGCGCCACGCACCGAGCGCGTTTCAGGATGACTGCCTGCGGGCATGACATCCACAAAAGGCTCATCAGCATAACGCTGTTCAAACAAAGCCTGCAAGTCTACGTCTTGCGTCAACTTGCCGTACAACGTGGCGTGAATGCCGCGTATCATCGGCGTTAAATGCGGCACAAAGGTCAGCCCCACTTCTTTGCCCACCATGCGCGCCAAGCCTTGTTTGATTTCGGGTAAATGCCGATGTCCCGCGACCCCGTAGGCTTTGAAATTGTCGCCCGCTTCGGAAAATAAATTGCTAATCCCAGCGGTGCGCCCCGCACCTGATACGCCTGATTTAGCATCGGCAATCAAATAACTGGTATCAATCACCCCCGCTTCCAATAAAGGCAACCAGCCCAACTGTACGGCGGTGGGGTAGCAGCCAGGATTGGCAATCAAGCGCGCGTGTTTGATTTTTTCACGGTTGATTTCAGGCAAACCATACACCGCTTCCGCCACCAAATCAGGGCAAGCGTGGGTCATGCCATACCATTTTTCCCATGTCGCGATGTCTTGCAAACGGAAGTCCGCCGCCAGATCAATCACCTTCACGCCTGCATCCAACAACGCCCGCACTTGCTGCATGGCGATGCCGTTGGGCGTGGCGAAAAACACCACATCGCACTGTTCCAAATGTGCTTCATCGGGGTGGGTAAATGCCAGCTCCACAAAGCCGCGCAAGCTGGGAAACATTTTATTGACCAGCGTACCCGCGTCTGCCCGCGAGGTAATTACTTGCAAATTCACTTGCGGATGCGCTGCTAACAAACGCAATAACTCCACGCCTGTATAGCCCGTCCCGCCTACTATGCCTACTTTAATCATCGTTGTCGTCCTTGATCGTCATTGCCGCAAAACGCCTCGCATCATACAACAAAACACCCACGAAAAAGCCGCCCGAAGGCGGCTTTTGCAATACATTCCAGCGAATTAACGCTTGGAGAATTGTTTCCTGCGGCGCGCTTTGCGCAAACCGACTTTTTTACGTTCGACTTCACGTGCATCACGTGTCACCAAACCAGCCTGTTTCAATACAGGTTTGAGTGTTGGATCGTATTCCATCAATGCACGGGTGATGCCATGACGCACCGCACCTGCTTGACCTGCTTCACCGCCGCCACTGACGTTAACCATGATGTCGAATTTGCCCAGTGTTTCAGTCAAGGTCAACGGTTGACGCACAATCATGCGACCTGTTTCGCGAGAAAAGAATACATCCACGGGCTTGTCATTGACAATGATGTCGCCTTTGCCTGCTTTGATGAATACACGTGCCACCGCACTTTTGCGACGACCTGTTCCGTAGTTATAAGATACGCTCATGATTACGCTTTCAACAGATTAACGAGTTTAGGTTGCTGCGCTTCATGGGGGTGCGCTGCACCCGCATAAACCTTCATCTTGCGCAACATCGCGTAGCCCAATGGGCCTTTAGGTAGCATTCCCTTAACCGCTTTTTCTAACACGCGGGCAGGATGACGACCTTGCATTTTGGTAAAGTTGGTGGTGTACAAACCGCCTGGATAGCCTGTGTGGCGATGATACAACTTAGCTTCCGCTTTATTGCCCGTCACGCGCAGCTTATCCGCATTGACCACAACGACGAAATCGCCTGTGTCAACGTGCGGTGTGTAGATTGCTTTATGCTTGCCACGCAAACGTGAAGCAATTTGTGCAGCCAAGCGGCCTAGCACTTGGTCTGCTGCGTCAACCAGAAGCCAGTCGTGCTGGACTTCCTCGGCTTTAGCGGAAAATGTTTTCATAGCCACAATTCCTAATAATTCAGTAAGTAAACCTCGAAGGGCGCGCATTCTATTGCACCGATGGGCGGCTGTCAAACCATTTTTGCACTTGCGTTCAGTCTAAGTCGTCATTTTCGTGATGAACCATACGGACTGTGGTTAAAAACGGTGGGCGGATGATGTGTCCGCTGTGCTAGACCGCGCAATTTTTTGTGCGCCTTAAAATTTTTTCCAGCGCAAATGTGCGTAATGGGATAAATTTGCACGATGCGTCTATTCACTTTCTCATGGTTTAAATCTGCGCGCCTATTTTTAATGGGTGCATTGTTGTGCGCGCCATTTGCAGTTGGGGCAGTGGGGTTCGCGATTTCGGTGGCGGACGTGACGGCACCTAGCTTTGCCTTGCATGGCATACGATTGGTTTGGTCTGAAGCTGGGCTGATGGAGATCAATGTCGCGCAAATGCGGGTGGAAAAGCGAGAGTTTAAAAATGTGAAGTTGCGTTGTGCGCGTTTGCGTTGGCAGGGTCAAGAGCTGTCATGTCGTGATGGCTCGTTGGATTTATTGCCTGGCGTGCATTTCGAGTTGAATTATCACTTAGCACAGCAGCGGCTACAGTTGACCCTGACGGCGGCGGATAACGAGCGTTGGCAGTTGGTGGGGCAATTTAAAGGCGGGGCGTGGCAGATGGCGGTTCAGCTGCAAAATGCGCAACTTAAACGCTTTGCAAGCCTATTGCCTAAAACCTTGCCATCGGTGGGGCAGGGCGCATTGAATGGCACGATTCGCGTGTCTGGGAAGTCAGCGACCTTGACGGATGCGCAAGTGGATGTGCAGTTTGCTCATTTGGCGTTTAGTGATGAAAGCGGCTTGCACGCGGGTGAGAAGCTGGCGGGTGCGGTGAAGTTGACGGCACAACAGCAAAACAAAGTCTGGCAGTGGCAAAGTGATGTGGCTTGGCAGCAGGGTGAGGTTTTCTGGCAGCCCTTGTATTTGAAGACGGGTAAAACAGGGGTGTACCAATTCCATGCGCAAGGTGGATTTGATGGGGTGATGTTGCATGTGGCGGATGCGGTGGCAACGGTGCCTGAAGTGGGGGACGTGAAATTGACCGCGCAGTGGGATAGCCAGAAAAAATCTTTAGTCGCAGCGTCCGTGCAAGGCGATAACGTGTCGCTAGATCGTTTGTTCGCGCTATACGCGCTGCCCTTTTTAGAGAAGTCGGTCTTGGCGGAAGCGACGGTGACGGGGCATGCGGATGTGGCTTGGCAATATCGCCAGGGTAAAACCCAAGTGGTGCGGCTCAATTTGCGCGACGGCGGCGTCAAAGATGGGGCAAAACGCTTTCATCTCGCGGGTATTCATAGTTCGGTGAATTGGTTGGCAGACACCCCTAGCGTGGCAACTTTGTCTTTTGCATCGGGTGAGGTGATGGGCGTGCCTTTAGGGGCGGTGCAGTGGGAAATGGCGATGCTAGGGTTGCAATTTAACATTGCCCAAGCCGAGTTGCCGATTTTGGGCGGCGCGTTGGTGGCGAAAGATTTTGAGCTACACCGAGGCGAGACCGATTGGCATTGGCAATTTGCGGGCGTTATCAAACCTATTTCGATGGAAAAGTTAAGTGCGGTCGCCAAATTACCGAAGATGCTGGGTACGTTATCAGGCATGATTCCCTTGGTACGCTATGAAAACAACCAGATTAACGTCGGCGGGGCGTTGTTATTTCAAGTATTTGATGGCACGGTGGTGGTGAGCCAATTGAAATTTGGTGATCCTTTTGGACGCGCCCCGCGTGTGGAGGCGAATTTGAATATGCGTCATCTGGATTTGGATTTGCTCACGCGGACTTTTTCGTTCGGTAGCGTGCAAGGGCTGATTGATGTGGATGTGGATAATCTGGTCATGCAAAACTGGCAAGCTTTGCAATTTGATGCGCGCATCGTCAGTAGTGCTGGGAATTATCGTAAAAGAATCAGTCAAAAAGCCGTGCAGAACATTTCGTCCTTGGGCGGATCTGGGGCGGTGGCGGCGATACAGCGCGGTGTCGTGGGGTTTTTTGATACCTTTGGCTATGACAAAATTGTCTGGACGTGTGCTTTGCACAACGACGTGTGTTACATGGGCGGGTTAGAAAGTACGCCCAGTGGGGTTTATACGATTATTAAAGGCGGTGGTATCCCCGCCATTAGCGTGATGGGTTACAATCGGAACGTTTCGTGGAGTGAATTGATTACGCGATTGAAGCGGGTGGTGGAAGATAATCGTCAGGTGATTGTTAAGTAAAGGAAAAATAATGAAGAAAATTTGGATAGCAGTTCCGTTCGCAGTCTTTGTGCTGAGCGCGTGTGTGACGATCAATATTTATTTCCCCGCTGCGGCAGCCGAAAAAGCAGCGGATAAAATTATCGAAGAAATTTGGCAGGTGCAAAAGCAGCAAAAACCTGTTGTTAAAACCCCCGCTGCGAAGGAGTAAGCATGAAAAATAATCTTAAATGGGTGGTGTCGTTACTGGCGTTGACCACGGCGTTAAATGTGTTTGCCGCTGCGGATTTGGAAGTCAATACCCCAGGCGTGAATGCCATTAAGCAAAGTATGCAAACCCGCCATGGACAATTAGCGGCATTTTATGCCAGCGGTGCGATTGGTCTGACTTCAGATGGTTTGGTTGCGGTGCGCGATGCCAGTGCGGTGCCGCTGTCCGCACGCCAGTCGGTCAATGGTTTGGTTGCGGCTGAGAATCAAGATCGCAACGCCTTGTACAGTGAAATTGCCACCGCCAATGCGCATCCTGAGTGGCAGGCTGAAATTCGCAGTACCTTTGCGCAACGTTGGATACAGCTCGCCCAATCAGGTTGGTGGGTGCAGGTAGGCGGGGCGTGGAAGCAAAAGTAATTTTGTAGGCTAGGTTGCGCGCAGCGATGTACTTTTTGAAGTCGTGCTTGGGTGCTGCGTGCTGCCGTTATTTTTATCATCAATCTGCTATGCGATTAACTTTATATGACCCCTATCCTCACTTTTGATATTCAAACCATTCCCGACATCGCAGGGCTGCGCATTTTGCATGGCGTGGACGCTGGGGTGAGCGATGTGGAAGTGGCGGAAATGGCGTTTCAGATTAGCCGTCAAAATACAGGCGGCGACGTTGTGCCACCTCATTTACAGCGCGTGGTGGCGATTTCCTGCGTATTGCGACTGGGCAAGCATTTGAAAGTGTGGTCGTTGGGTGAAGTGGGAGAGGGTGAAGGTAGTCTGATCCAGCGTTTTTTTGATGGCATCGAAAAATATACCCCGCAACTGGTTTCATGGAATGGCGGCGATTTTGATTTGCCTGTTTTACACTATCGTGGCTTGATTCATGGCATTGTTTGCCCGCGTTATTGGGATAGGGGGGAGCGAGATCGAAATTTCCAACAAAATAATTACCTCAATCGCGAGCATGCCCGTCACTTGGATTTGATGGCGTTGCTGGCGAGGCAATCTGCCCATGCCTCACGGGATGACCTTGCTAAACTCATCGGTTTGCCTGCTCAGTTTGGCAAGGCGGGGGGGAGTGTGTGGGACACTTATCAAAACGGGCAGCTGGTCGATATTCGCCATGACTGTGAAATCAAGGTGATGAACACTTATCTGATGTTTACGCGTTTCCAGATGATGCGCGGGATGTTGAGCCTTGATGCCTATCAACAAGAGTGTGAGCTTGTGCGCACCGAATTGCAAAAACTCAACCAAGCGCATTTCAATATCTACCTCACCGCATGGACATCCGCATGAATCTGACCTATCGCCGTGCGTGGCAAATCGTAGCGTGGCTATTACTGAGCCTCATCACTTATCTCTCACTGATGCCCGTGCCGCCCATGCCGTTGACTTTCGATGGCGTGGATAAGCTGGAGCATAGTTTTGCCTATTTGGTACTCGCGCTGTGCTTTTGCCAGGCCTACGCGCAGCCGTCGCGCTGGATGGTTTTTTTGATCGCATGGGGCGTGGGGATAGAATTTGCCCAAGGATGGACGGGCTATCGCTATTTTGATGTGTGGGATATGGTGGCAAATACCACGGGCGCGTTGTTGGGCGGTTATTTGGTGCAAAAAACGTGGGTGGGCGGGTCATTTGCAACGATAGAACGCAGCTTTTTGCGTGCTTGAATAAAAAACGACCCACCAAGGTGAGCCGTTTTAGGCGATGCTTAAGTTACTTGGAAACTTATTTAGCAGTTAGCAAGTAAGTGATGTAATCGCCTTTTTCTTGTGGCGTGCAATCACGACCAATAATGTCTTGGCAATGTTTAGTGAAGTTCTTCTCAACTTTTTGCAAGTCGGAGAAGCGTTTTTTGTTGACAACTGGAGAGAGCGGCTGAATCGCTTTACCCGTATCTGCATGCTTGCCTTTATTGGCAGGACTGTCAGTATGGCAAGAAGAGCAAGATTCTTCTTTTGCTTTACGAGTATATTTTTTGAGGTAGAACGCACGACCTGCTTCAGCTGTCAATTTGTAGGAAGGATCAATTCCTTGTACATGAGCTGCATACTGTTTGGCGAACTGTTGAGCCCCTGCGACATCTGCATGAGCGGGCAGGCTCGCTAGGCCAAGAGCAACGGATAGAACAAAAACAAATTTACGCATTTTAAAGTCCCCTTCCCAAGGAGTTATCAAGATTTTAAGGTTGTACTACAGCATAACTTGAAGTCATAGCACGCTTTCCAATCTACAACACAGTGTAGTCAATGTCAAGGCGACTATATCCTAAGCAGTTTTTGTTTTTGATTCAACTTACTACATTCTTATGGGATACTTGACTATGACTGAGGTTTTTTTTGCTAGTGAATCACATCGCTATTCAGTTTAAAATGACTGTCCGTGTGGTTTAAAAACATTCGTAAGCGATCAATAATGACTGAGAATTTTAAAATTGCCATCATCGGTGCGGGGCCTGCGGGGATTTCTGCTGCAACCCATGCCGCCGAGTTGGGCTTATCCCATATTCTATTGGAGTCTAGCCCCTATCCTGCCAATACGATCCGTAAATACCAGAAGGGTAAGTTGGTCATGGCTGAGCCTGCAATTTTGCCACTGCGCAGTGCAGTGACATTTGCAGCGGGTGCGCGTGAACATGTCCTCGCGGCCTGGGTAGAAAATTTGCAACAACATCATGTTAATTTACGTGTTGGTGCGCAGGTTGTTCAGATTTCAGGAGGGCTGGGGCAGTTTGAAATTAAGCTTTCCACGGGGCAGGTCATATCGGCTGAATTTGTGGTGTTGGCAATCGGTTTGCAAGGCAATATTCATAAGTTGGGTGTGCCAGGAGAAGATTTGCCGACCGTTCAGTACCAGTTGGATGATCCGTTGGCGTTCGAGGGTGAGACCATCGTGGTTGTGGGGGGGGGCGATGCGGGGGTCGAAAATGCCTTGGCATTGGCGCAGCAAAATCGCGTTTTTCTACTCAATCGTGGGGAAGAGTTTACGCGTTGTAATGAAGGCAATTTACAGTTGTTACAAACCGCCATTCGCGAGGGGCGTATTGAGCCGCGTTTTAATGCGAGCGTCAAACAGGTGGAACCGATTAGTGAACGTGGCTACTCGCTCAGTTTAGTGGTCAAAACGACAGAAGGCAAAGAAAGTATTCTCTGTCATCGGGTGGTGGCGCGTTTAGGTGCCAGTCCTCCGCGCAAGTTGGTGGAGAGTTTTGGCGTGGAGTTCCCGCACGCAGACATCATGTCGGTGCCAAAACTGTCGTCGCAATATGAATCGAATGTGCCTGGTTTGTATATTGTGGGTGCTTTGGCAGGTTATCCGCTGATCAAGCAAGCCCTCAATCATGGTTTTGAGGTCATTGAATATATTCTCGGTCACGCAGTTGAACCTGCTGACGAATCTTTGCTAAAAGCCAAGCTCGCCCCTTTTTTGCCGTCCTATTCGGTTGATAAAGGATTGGCGAGTATTCAGCGGAGAATGCCGCTGTTATCAGGACTAACGACTTTGCAGTTGCGCGAATTTTTGCTAGAAAGTGAAGTGCTAGCCCCTACGCCAGACGAAGTTATTTTTAATTTGAATGATTATAGCAATAGCTTCTTTTCGATTTTATATGGTGAGTTTGCTGTTTATACAGAAGACAATGACGGCAAAGAAATCTCTTTTTTGTTGAAAGAAGGCAATTTCTTTGGCGAGATGGGGTTGTTGTCGGGACGACGTAGAACCGCGACCGTGAAATCGGTGGGGCATGGTGTGCTGATTGAGACCCCGCGCCGCTCTATGCTCAAATTGATTAGTTCGGTTGATTCTGTGCGTCGTATGCTAGATGAGATTTCGCTCAGGCGAGTGGTGCAAGCTTGTTTGGCGGGATCCTTAAAAGAAGACGAATTAGATTACTTGGTGCATAACGCCACGCCAAAACACTATGATGCTGGACAAGTATTGTTTAATCAAGGAGATAAAGCGGATGGCTTGTATTTGATCCGCCGTGGATCCGTGATGATTGTGCGTATGAATGAGGGTAAGGAAGAGGTGCTTGCCTATTTGCCTGCGGGTAATTACGTCGGAGAAAAGGCTTTAATCTCAGATACCCCTCGTTCTGCAACGGTGCGCGCGGCGGTGGCGACGGAAGTCATTTTGCTGGAAACCTCCGTTGTCACGGAAATGTTAGCGCGCAATAACACCATGCGAGATATTGTGGTGACGCGCTACCGTGAGCATATTCGTGCCGATCAGAAGATTAACTTTAAAGCGCAGCCTGACGATTTGTTTAATTTTCTGATGCAGCAAGGGGTAGGTGAGGCAACGGATGTTTTGCTGATTGACTATTCCCTGTGCATTCGTTGTAATCATTGCGAAATAGCCTGTGCGGATACACATGGCGGGACTTCTCGTTTGAACCGAGCCGCAGGTCCTACGCACGCGAATATACATATTCCTACGTCGTGTCGGCATTGCGAGCATCCTCATTGCATGAAAGATTGCCCACCGAATGCGATTCATCGCTCAGTCAATGGCGAGGTATTCATTACGGATAGTTGCATCGGCTGTGGTAATTGTGAAAAAAATTGCCCTTATGATGTGATACAAATGGCAACGATTGATCCTGAGCATGAGCAGCGTAGCTTATGGCAGGTGTTATTTGGTTCGTTTGCGAGTAAGCCACAAAAAAGGCTAGCAGATATGGATGCGCCCAAAAAAGCGGTGAAATGTGATATGTGCAAAGACATAGCTTCTGGGCCCGTTTGCGTGCGCTTATGTCCGACGGGAGCTGCGTTGCGGGTAGGTCCTGAGTCATTGTCTATGACAATGCGTAGCAATCAGCCGTCTTAAATCCCGTGTTGGGTTTGGTTTTATCCCTTTTTGGAGCGTATTCTTGAATCTATTCAAGGCACATCATTATGAAGCGTGTTTCCCTGCTTGAATTCAAGCATTATCGGTATTTTAAAGTCAGTGGTTTTTTGATGACGGCGGCAATCGCGGCCTATATATTAGATAAGCCAGAGCCAGAACCTTTTGGGGGGACGGTGTTGGGCTATATTTTGGGCATTGCCGCCGCACTCATTGTGGTGTTTTTATTGTTGTACGGCATTCGTAAGCGGTTAACGCCGCGCATCCCTATGGTTCAAGAGCGTGAGCATGGGGCAGCATCGTTGTCTGCATCTCAACGTCAAGCGTCAACCCGTTTTATTCGGCATCAGAATGAAGGGCGATATGGCGGATTTACCTTGCAAGGCTGGTTGTCATCCCATGTCTATTTGGGTGGCTCGTTGATTGTGCTTGCTACACTGCATACAGGCTTTCAATTCGGCTTAAACGTACATACGCTGTCGTATTTTATGATGCTGTTGGTGATTTTCAGCGGCGTTTATGGCACTTACGTGTATTTATCTCTTCCGCGTTTAGTGACAGAAAATATGGGAGAAGATACCTTGGATAGTCTTTTGCTTAAAATTGAAGATTTTGACCGTTTGGCAGGAGTCAGTGCGTTGCAATTTCCCACGGAAATCAGTGAACTCGTCACGTTGGCTCGTCAAGGCACCCGCATCGGCGGCAACTTTTTTCAGCAGCTCAGTGGTCGTCAAAAGAATTGCCCTACTTCGCTGGCGGTGCAACAGCTGCAAGGGTTAGGGAAGGGGTTTGCAGACGATAAGTTGAAATCATTCCATGATCTTTATGTCATTATGGCGCACAAAGAGACTGCGGTCGCGCGGGCGCGAAAAGACGTGATGTTTAAAGCGCGCTTAGATTTTTGGCTTTATTTTCACGCACCACTTTCAATTGCATTTTTAGTTGCCTTAGTCGCGCACATTGCGGCTATCTTTTTTTACTGGTAAACGCCCATGATTCGTTGCTTGCTCGTTCAAATTACGCGTAATTCGCGAGGACAATCTGTCCGCAAAGAACAGTTCATCACGGGTGAAACGATACAAATTGGACGCGCCGCAGAATGTGCTGTCTTATTGTCAGACTCGCGGGTCAATTTGCATCATGCCGTGATTCGCTATGCTGCGGATGGTGAGTTATATATTGATGGCTTGGATGGAGAGGATTTGTATGTAAACGATTCTTTTCAACAACATGCTCGATTCAAACCAGGCACGCAGGTATTGATCGGCGCATACAAGCTGGTTGTTGAGCCGAATCGCGAAGAGTGCGATTTGGTTTTTTCTATTTCGCGCGTGGAGACCGCACAAACAGGCAGTGTCGCTGCACTGCGATTTCCATTGACATTGGCTGCCACGAAGCTATCCAAGCGTAAATCTGCTTTGTTGCTATCCTTAGGGATAGCCTTCTTCTTTTTGTTGCTGCCGATGATGCAAGCACTGCTCCCTGCAAGTGCTAAATGGGCGACCCATTTACCTTTTTCTGACTACTGGAATGTCGGACAGATGTCTCATGGTCATCGTTCGTTTGGCGCGAAGTGTAGCGTTTGCCACCAAACTCCCTTTACGGCGGTTGCAGATAAAGCCTGTTTAAGTTGCCACAAGACAACACCCCATATCCAAGAAAAAACGTTACATGACGATGCCTTTAAAAATATGCGTTGTGTGAGTTGTCATTCAGACCACCGTGGCGAAATTGAAAAAATACATTTTAACGGGCAGTGCGCTTCGTGCCATGGCGATATAAAAGCCAAAAACAGTAAAAGCAATCGTGCCAATATCCATGATTTCAGCGTGGATCACCCCGCATTTACCTTAACGATGCAAATTGGAGCAGAGGCCAAAGCCGTCAAACGTGTTTTGCAGCAGGACAATGTAAAGGTCATTGAAAATTCAGGATTAAAGTTCTCTCATCAGGTGCACTTGGACAAAGAAGGCGTTTCTAGCCCGCAAGGTGATACCGTAATGGATTGTAAAGATTGTCATCAGCTCGATGAAGCACGCGTGCACTTTAAGCCTATTTCTATGGAAAAAAGTTGTCAACAATCAGGCTGTCACGCGCTGGATTTCAAACCGCCTGTTTCAGACCGTCCATTGCCGCACGGCTCTGAAGCAAAGTTAATGACGACACTCAATGAGTATTACGCTAAAGCAGCAATTGACGAAATGCTGGCGGGGTCAACCCGTCGTTGTGGTGACGCGCCAACTACGGGTGATAACTTGTTAGTGCGCGCATTGAGTTGCGTCAGTCAGAAAGTAGAAATAAATACCAATGCCTTGTTTAAAGAAAAAGAAGGGTGTGGTGAATGTCATGAAATCATTACTCAACCTGACAACAAGGAAATTCCTTGGAAAATTAAGCCAGTCAATATCACGCGTCATTGGTTCTTGAACGCTCGTTTCCCGCATAACAAACATAGCACTGCTAAGTGTACTGAATGTCATGACAAAACGAAGGCTCAAAAAAGCCAGGATGTTTCTATTCCTGATATTCGGAAATGTCGTCAGTGTCATGTTGGCAAGAAGATGGTGAAAGGCAAAGTGAGCAGCAGTTGCGAAAATTGCCATGTTTTTCATAGTGATACCAATCAGCAAAGTGACAAAGAAGCACTTTAAGTTGCTTTTGCAAAACATCATTACGTAAAATAATATAGAAAGTGCTTGACGACATCGTGCTTGGTCATTATAGTGGCGAACTCATCTGACGCGGGGTGGAGCAGCTCGGTAGCTCGTCGGGCTCATAACCCGAAGGTCATAGGTTCAAATCCTGTCCCCGCAACCAGTGAACGAATTTGTAGTGCTTCCGAGTTTTGATTTTGTGTTGATGATACGAAATTGAGATTAAGAAGAAGTTTCAAAAAGGTGTTGACAGTGTTAAATAACTCTGTAGAATGCGCACCTCTTCGCTGACACAGCGACTGCTCTTTAAAAGAACAAACAAACAATTGACGAGTGTAGGTGCTTG
>JBASWK010000162.1:0-1901 GCA_049276435.1 Gallionella sp.
ACCAAGTAGTGAGCGTCCCTCTCCCTAAGAAGCTACCGACATAAGCCCAAGACAACCCCTCAATCAAAGCCAATGCCCCCACAATGATGCGCACAAAACCTATCCAGAGATGCGCTTGGGGAGACAACAAGTCATCACCATGTGGCTTGAGTGCCATAGCTGCAAAAAACCACTCAGGCAATTTCAAGTTAAGATTCTTTAAAGCAAGCCCTGTGGTAGTCATAACGTGATTCTTTCTAAGAAGTAGCGAAACGATTGCAGCCTAACTAGGCAAAAAATGTAGAAAAGAAACAAAACGCCCTGCGCAAAGGCAGGGCGTAAAAAACAAATTAAAATGCGGAACTTTTCCGCCGTGGGACACTAACTGGACGCTGGACGCTGGACGCTGGACGCTGGACGCTGGACGCTGGATGCTGGATGCTGGACGCTGGACGCAAGCATCCTTCATCATCCGAGCCAGTCCAGTAAAATATCCATTACTTTGCATCAGGTCAGCCTCCGCGTTTGTTAAAAATCAACCGTCGAACTTAATCATGTGCATTGTGTGGATATTAACGTTCTTTGTCAATCGCAACTTTGCCCAAAACGAATCGGTGAATCGAGAATTTTGGACTCGCCCAACTTATCCGCGATCCACCCCGCCACTTGTGCAGCACCCATTGGGATAATCGGGACTGGGCGGAGCGTCCCCCAAACTTCTGCCAAGCTGGCAGCCAAATCACCGTGCTGCAATGCGTCAGCGGACACTACGCGGCACACACCGTGCTGTTGCAACCATGCAATCAGAGCGGGGGATTCTGGCCAGTCGGGGCGGGGGGCGTACAAGATGGGTACGCCGCTGGCGGTGGCTTCGACAAAACTGCCGTAGCCAGGTTTGGTGAGCAGGGCATCGCTGCTGGCGAGTACATCGCTAAAGCTCATGGGTAAGTCGTCAAACACGATAGCATCAGGATGATCCACCTGCCAAGCGCGCTGCACCAACCAGCGCACACCTGCGATGCGTTGCCATTGTTCGAGAGGCAAACGGCTGGCAATCCCGCCTAAACTCACCAGCACCAGCTTTTCATCTGGGGATAAATTCAAAAGCTGATTGAGTTCGTCCCGTCGATTCGTCCCTATGTCGGCAATGGGGGCTACCGTCAGACGATTGGGCAAGTCTGCCATTTCCATACTGGGCGTGGTGCGCAGAAAAGCATCGGCATGGGCATAACAGGCTTGAATTTGCTGGGCAATCAGGTCTTCGCCACAAGTGTGACGATAAATATCCGCCCAGTTGAGCGAACACAGTGCCACATTCGCAATGCCCGCCCGTTGCGCGCCTGCCAAGGGCAAATAGCCAACATTGGAATACACCAGATCCGCCTGTAATTCCTGCAAAAGTGCCGCCTCGTCCGATACTTTTGCCTCCCAATCGCGATGAAACTGCTGATACGCCGCACGGCTTTGCACCACATCTACCTCGGTCGCGGACACCATCACCATGCCGATGTCGCCCTGACTGAGCAAATGGGTAAACGGCACGTGAATGCGGGAACGCAAGTGTGCGATGGGGACGGTCGTGCGCACGGTGATGCGTATCGCGGGGCAGCGTGCGTGCAAGGCGTTTAGTATGGGGGCGGTTTGGGCGACATGACCAAAGCCATGACCAGAAATGGAAACGACGAGGTGTGGGGGACGGGGCATGGGGTGGCTAAGTGGTTAAGTGGTTGCGTACAAATAATTGGGTATTGAGTTGTTAGTCGCTAGTCGTTAGTTTTTAGTTGGCGGAGTGAAAGGTTTTTCTCATCTACTTAAATATATTGTGAAAAATATAGCATCAAGCAGACTCACAGCATTAACTAGCGACTAATAACTAACGACTAACAGCTTAAAATACCCGAAAATTTAGGCGCGGGTGCTTA
>JBASWK010000163.1:0-35642 GCA_049276435.1 Gallionella sp.
GCGCAATAAATTGCGCTCCTACATAGCGTTTAGTTTCCAATGACAATGGAAAAATACATATAACTCAATGATTATTAAACAAATTAAGATGTGTAGATACCTATGCCTTGAAGGGGAGGGAGATTGCTTACTTGTGCCACGATGGCGACCCACTATGATTCATATAGAGCCATAAATAAACATAAACCATAAATGAACATAAAATTTCCGTTAATCCGAACCACAGCCTGTTAATGAAAATCTCCAATTGCCCAAGTTGCGGCGCACGCGTGGTGTTTCGCTCAACCGCGTCCATCATGGCGGTATGTGAATACTGCCAAAGCACGCTATTACGTCGCGCGGAAGACATTGAAAACATCGGCAAAATGGCGGACTTGCTGGACGATGCATCGTTGATTCAATTAGGCACGGAAGGTCGTTACCGTGGCATGAATTTCACCGTCATTGGGCGGATCCAAATGCAGTACCAGCAAGGGGTGTGGAACGAATGGTATGTGCTATTTGATAACCAGCGCGGCGGTTGGTTGAGCGATGCCAACGGCGACTACACCATGACCTTTGTGATGGACATCAACACCCCGTTGCCTGATTGGAATGCCCTAACAGCGGGCATGACCATTAAGCTCAATGGCGACCCGTTTGTGGTGATGGATATTGAAAACAGCCAGTGCGTGGCGGGCGCAGGGGAATTGCCGTTTAAAGTAGGGGCGGGGTTTGCCGCACCCTCGGTGGATTTGCGTTTTGAGCGGCAATTTGCCTCGATTGATTACAGTGAAGCCACGCCGCTGTTGTTCTTTGGCGCGTCGGTGGATTTTGCCGAGCTGAACTTTAGTCGCTTGCGTGACCCTGCTCAGGTCGGCGTAGGTAAAATCAAACTGAATGCCTTTCAATGTCCAAACTGCGCCGCGCCGATTGAAATCCACGCCGCAGGTATTGCGCGTGTCACCTGTCCCAGTTGTTTTGCGTTGCTAGATGCGGAACATCCGCAACTCAAATTACTTCAAAAATTCAAAGAACAAATCAAAATTGAGCCCGTCATTCCCTTGGGCAGTGAGGGCAAACTCAATGATGTGAACTATCGCGTCTTGGGTTTTCTCAGGCGCGAAGGCAAAAGCGATGGCATTTTGTATCACTGGGACGAATATCTGCTGCACCATCCGCAGCAAGGGTTTTTCTGGTTGGTGGAATATCAAGGACATTGGAGCTTTGCCCGCCCCTGCAAAGCCCCGCCTGCCATTGGCTTAGGCGGCATTGCGCTGTATCAACATCAAGATTATCAACACTTTAGCAAAGGCAATGTAACCGTTGACTATGTGTTGGGCGAATTTTATTGGCGGGTGGCGGTGGGTGAAAAAGCCACGGTCAGCGATTACATTGCCCCGCCCTATTCACTGTCGCAAGAAAAAACCAATAACGAAATCACGTGGACGCACAGTGAATACCTAGACGCAGCCATCGTCAAAACCGCCTTTGGCGTAACCCGCAATCTGCCCATGCAACACGGTGTCGCCGCCAATCAAGTGTGGGCGGGCGAAGCGGGTTATCACCAAGTCTGGCGATGGTTTTGGGGCATCACGGTGTTGATGATTGTGGTGCAACTCATCAGTGTATGGCAATCCGACGACCGCACCACCTTAAGCGGCACATTTCAATTTCCAGCGGGCAACGCCCCTGCCATCACCTCCCCCGTCTTCGCCCTCACGGGACACACGGGCAATTTGCACCTGATTAACCACACCAATCTCGACAATGACTGGTCGGCGATTAGCATGGAATTAGTCAATCGTGACACGGGTGAAGTGTATGAAATCAATCGGGAAATCAGCTTTTATCACGGCAGCGATGAAGACGGCTATTGGTCAGAAGGCAGCACCACCGACGACGCGCTGGTCGCCAATGTGCCGTCGGGCAACTATGTGTTGAGCCTAGCAGCCGAAAGTCAGCATCCGCTCACCACCCAAATTGAAATTCGCCGCAACGTCAGCAATTGGCACAATGTATTCCTCATCGAATTGCTGTTACTGCTCTTCCCCGTGATCTACTGGTGGCGACGCACCTCGTTTGAAGCCCTGCGCTGGGCAGACAGCGATCACCCCAAAGCCAGCCCTTCGGAAATGATTACGTCAGGAACGGATGATTAACCACCATGTTTAAACAATTTGCCCTACTCAGCCAAGCCGCCTTATTGGCATTTTTTGTGTATTTACAATACCAAGGTGCCAGTATTTTTGGATCAGACAACGAAAAACAGCAACCCAACGGACAACATAACGCCTCACACAAATAGGAGTACAACATGGACATGATTAGAATCGACTGGATCGTCAACGCTTTTATTTTCGCCCTACTCGGCATCAGCATCTTCTGGGCAGCCTTTATCCTCATCGACAAGCTCACCCCTTACGACCTATGGGGCGAAATCGTCAAAGAAAAAAACCAAGCCCTCGCCACCGTGGTTGCCGCCATGTGCTTAGGCATTGCAATTATTGTCGCAGCGGCGGTGCATGGGTAGGGGATTAGAGCGCAACGCCATTGCTTCAAAACCCTACTCGCGGTATCCTTCAAAATTAAAGTGTACCGCATTTACAGCGCGTCAAACTTGATGCGCATTGCCAAATAACAAATTTTAATAAGGGTTAATTCCGTGGAAGTTTATAACAGCAAATACCTGCATGTCGCATTTTTCGCAGGACAGCACTTACTCGAAGCGACGTGGTTGAGTGAAACCAAGATGATGGATACCGAGGATTGCAAACAGGAATTCTTGAATTACCTTGATATTATCCGCAAACGACGACCTTCGAGAGTTGTCGTGGATTCGAGCAATATGCTCTTTACGTTCAACCCCAAAATGCAAGACTGGATAAACGAAACTATTCATAAACACATAATAAGCACGGGAATACATAAGCTCGCTTTTGTAGTCAGCAAGGACTTTTTTGCACAGTTATCGATCAAACAGACGATGGATGAAAAAGAAGGTCTAAAATTTGTAACGCAATTCTTTGATAGCAAAGAAACGGCAAAGAAATGGGTTTTAAGTGCGGCCTAAAAACAGCGCATTGTAAAATACCGTAGGGTGCGCCGTGCGCACCATGGTGCATAAAATGCACCCTACATGATGGAAACCCGCGTCGAACTTGATGCGCACTGCCAAATAATAAATTTTAAATAAGGGGTTAATACGGTGGACATTTATAACAGTAAATACCTTCACATCGCATTTTTCGCAGAACAACGCTTAATCGAAGCAACTTGGTTAAGTGAAAGCAAGATGATGAACACCGAAGAATGTAAACAGGAATTTTTGAACTACCTTGATGTCGTCCGCAAACAAGGATCGATGCGGATGCTCGTGGACACGAGTGATATGTACTTCACATTTGGTCTTGAAATGCAAGACTGGATCAACCAAACCATTTTCACGCAATTCTTAAACATGGGCATAAATAAAGTTGCTATTGTCATTAGCAAGGATTTCTTTGCGCAGTTATCGACTAATCAGGCCATGAACGAAAAGGAAGCTCTAAAACATACGAGGGAATATTTCGATCATAAAGAAGCCGCAAAAAAATGGCTGTTAAGTGCCACCTAAAAACAGCGCATTGTAAAATACCGTAGGGTGCGCCGTGCGCACCCTACCTACGTGATGATGATTATCTTTACGACGCGTCAGACTTGATGCGCATGACCAAATAACCAGTTTTAAATAAGGATGAGTACGGTGGAAGTTTATAACAGCAAATACCTGCATATGGCATTTTTTGCAGAACAACGCTTAATCGAAGCAACTTGGTTGAGCGAAACCAAGATGATGAACGTGGCCGAATGCAAACAAGAATTTTTGAATTACCTTAATGTTATCTACCTACATCAACCCATCCAACTCATCATAGATAGCAGCAAGATGTACTTTACCTTTAGTGCTGAACTGCAAACTTGGATAAGCCAGAATATTTTGATGCCACCGTGTCTGGACGGGCAAAAGCTCGCTTTTGTCATCAGCAAAGACTTCTTTGCGCAGTTATCGGGCGAACAGTTAATGAATGAAAAGGGTGGTATAAAATTTAAACCGCACTACTTTGATAACAAAGAAGCCGCAAAAAAATGGCTTTTAAGTGCAGCCTAAAAACAGCGCATTGTAAAATGCCGTAGGGTGCGCCGTGCGCACCATGGTGCATAAAAGATGATTCTCGCCTTTACGACGCATCAAATTTGATGCGCATGACCCAATAACCAGTTTTAAACAAGGATGAGTACGGTGGAAGTTTATAACAGCAAATACCTGCATATCGCATTTTTCGCAGAACAACGCTTAATCGAAGCAACTTGGTTAAGTGCAACCAAGACGATGAATACCGATGAGTGCAAACAAGAATTTTTGAATTACCTGAGCGTTGTCCACATACAAAAACCCTTCCGACTCATCGTAGATAGCAGCAATATGTACTTTACCTTGAGTGCTGAAATGCAAACTTGGGTAAACCAGAATATTTTGATGCCACTGTCCAGTCTGCACGGACAAAAAATCGCTTTTGTCATCAGCAACGACTTTTTTGCGAAGTTATCGGGCGAACAGTTAATGAATGAAAAGGGCGGTCTAAATTTTAACTCACGATACTTCGATAATAAAGAAGCTGCAAAACAATGGGTTTTAAGTGCAGCTTAAAAATCAGAGCATTGTAAAATACCGTAGGGTGCGCCGTGCGCACCATGGTGCATAAAATGCACCCTACGTGATGATTATCACCTTTACGACACGCCAGATTTGAATACGCATTGCCAAATAACGATTTTTAAACAAGGGGGTACGATGGAAGTTTATAACAGTAAATACCTGCACATCGCATTTTTTGCAGAACAACGCTTAATCGAAGCGACTTGGTTAAGTGAAACCAAGAAGATGGATACCATCGAATGCAAACAAGAATTTTTAAATTACCTTGACGTTGTCCGCAAACAACAACCCAGCTGCGTCGTCGTCGATACCAGCAATATGTGCTTTACCTTCAATCCTGCCGTACAAGATTGGATAAACGAGACCATTTTAACGCCCCTGTTAAGTATGAGCGTCAATAAAATCGCTTTTGTCATTAGCCAAGACTTCTTTGCACAGTTATCGACCAAACAGACGATGGATGAAAAAGAAGGTCTAAAATTTGTAACGAAATACTTTGATAGCAAAGAAGCGGCAAAACAATGGGTTTTAAGTGCCTCCTAAAAACAGCGCATTGTAAAATATCGTAGCGTGCGCCGTACGCACCATGGTGCATAAAATGCACCCTACGTGTCCAAATAACCAGTTTTAAACACGGGGGGTTAGTACGGTGGAAGTTTATAGCAGCAAATACCTGCACATCATCTATTTTGCAGAACAGTTTTTAATAGAAGTCACTTGGCTAAGCACGAGCAAGATGATGGATACGCAGGATTGTAAACAAGAGCTTTTAAATTTCATTGATGTCGTCAGCGAACTACGACCCAAGCGAATCGTACTGGATTTGCGCACGATGTTTTTTACATTTTCCGCTCATCTACAAAATTGGATGGATCAGACGACCACGCCCTCTTTGTTGGCTTCAGGTTTACATTGGCACGCTTTTGTCGTCGGCGAGGATCTTTTCGTCACACTATCGACTAAACAAGTGATGGCAGAACAAAATAGTGTCATTACCACACAATACTTTGATAGCAAAGAAGCCGCCAAAAAATGGGTTTTAAGTGTGGGCTAAAAACCATACCGTAGGGTGCGCACGGCGCACCCTACAAACCGATCAGACTTGATGCGCATTTCCAAATAACAAATTTTAAACAAGGGGTTAGTACAGTGGAAATTTATAAAAGCAAATATCTGCACATGGCATATTTTGCAGAACAGAGCTTAATAGAAGGGACTTGGCTAAGCGAAACCAAGATGATGGATACGGCGGATTGCAAAAAGGAATACTTGGACTATCTTGATACCGTCAGCAAACACCAACATACGCGACTGGTCGTCGATATGCGGACGATGTTCTTTACCTACAACCCTGAAGTACAAGCTTGGATAGACCTCGCTATCTTCCCTTCTTTGCTAAGCTTAGGGCTACGTCGGATTGCTTTTGTCGTCAGTCATGACTTCTTTGCAACCTTATCGACCAAACAAATGATGGGCGAACTGAACGGTATCAAATTTACGAATGGCTATTTCGATAGCAAAGAAACGGCGAAAGCATGGGCTTTAAGTGCTGACTAAAGTACAGCCAAGTAGGGTGCGCGCAGCACACCTATTAAAAAGTCGTGCGCACGGCGCACCCTACAAACTGATCAAACTTGATGCGCATTGCCAAATAACAAATTTTAACAAGGGTTAATACCGTGGAAGTTTATAACAGCAAATACCTGCACGTCGCATTTTTCGCAGAACAGCGCTTACTCGAAGCGACGTGGTTGAGTGAAACCAAGATGATGAGTACGGATGAGTGCAAACAGGAATTCTTGAATTACCTGGATGTTATCTGCAAACGACGACCTTCGAGAATGGTCGTGGATTCGAGCAATCTGTTCTTTACGTTTGGCATTGAAATGCAAGACTGGATAAACCAAGCCATTTTTGCACCCGCGTTAGATGCAGGTGTAAACAAAGTCGCTTTTGTCATCAGCAAGGACTTCTTTGCGCAGTTATCAACTGAACAATTAATGGGTGAAACGGAAGGTCTAAGGCATACGACGAAGTACTTCGACACCAGAGAAGCGGCAAAAAAATGGATTTTAAATGCAGCCTAAAAACAGCGCATTGTGAAATGTCGTAGGGTGCGCGCAGCACACCTATCAAAAAGTCGTGCGCACGGCGCACCCTACCAACCCAATGCGCTAGGACGCAATCGTTATTGTGCCCATTGAAATCCCCACAATCTTAAAAATGAACACATCAACCAAAGAAGCCACACAGGATGCTCAGGCGCAAAAGGACGTTCAATACTTCGAGACCGTGATTATAGGTTCTGGGTTTTCAGGGTTACTGGCGGCGATTCGTTTACAAACAAAGGGTTGCCATGATTTTGTGTTGTTGGAAAGAAGTGCAGAATTAGGGGGAACTTGGCAGGTCAACTCCTATCCAGGGGCTGAGGTGGATATTCCCACCAGCCTGTATTCCGTCTCCTTTATTCCCTACCCATTCAGCAAAACCTTTGCCCCGCAAAGCGAATTGCTTGCCTATACCCACCATATCATTGATAAGTTCAGCTTAAAAAAACAAGCTAGAACCAACCAGACCGTCACCCAGCTGACTTATGATGAACACACGGCTTTGTGGCACGTGGAGACTGCGTCGGGCGAGGCATATCATGCCCGTTTTATTATCGACACCAGTGGGGTGCTGGCGAATCCGCATATTCCCCATATCCAAGGCGCAGACAGCTTTGAAGGGGCGATATTCCACGCGGGACAATGGGATCACACGGTCGCGTATGCAGGGAAACGGGTCGGGGTAATTGGTTCGGGCTGTTCGGGGGCGCAGATCGTTCCTGCCATTGCCGACAAGGTTGCCAGATTGACCGTGTTTGTGGGGCGGGCGCAGTGGATCATGCCACGTTCAGATCGGCAGTACGGTGCGCTGGAACGTCAGCTTAGAACGCTGCCCGTCATCCGCCACCTCATCCGTTTTGCCGTGTTTGCTTTTTACGACCTCCGATTTATTGCCTTCCGCCGCTATCCGCTGATCTCAAGCATCGCGCCGTACATGAAAAGCTATTACCGACACGTGCTGAAACAGCAACTCGAAAAATATATCCAAGACGACAAGCTGCGTCAGCACATGCTGCCCGATTACGAATTGGGCAGTCGGCGCGTTATCCCGACCAGCACCTATTTGCCCGCGCTGTCGCGTGACAATGTCGATGTCGATATTAGCGGGATAGCAAGCATCACGCCCAAAGGCATTCAAACCAAGGATGACAAGGAAATCCCGCTAGACGTGATCGTTTATGCCACGGGATATTTTGCTTATTCCAATATGAAAAAAGCACTGACGTTTCAGGTTTATGGTTTGGGGGGACGGAATCTCAATCGCGAATGGGAAAAAGCGGCGGTTTCTTACAAAGGCATCACCGTTTCAGGTTATCCCAACTATTTCAAGGTAAACGGCCCGAATACAGGCTCTGGTCACAGCTCGCAGCTATCTTATATGCAGGTGGCGACTGATTACATTGTTCAAGCCATCACGGCCGTGAAAGGCGATAAAAGCATCAAAGCCATCCATCCCAAGCAGCATCTTCAGGATGAATACGTCGCTAAAATGCGCGCAAGGATGCAAAAAACAGTCTGGCAAAATACCAAGGTCACCGCCTTCTATCGAAAAAACATGAGCGAAGAAGTGACCAGCCTCTCCCCAGAACCCGTGACGGGTTTTATCTGGTCGCGCAAATGGTTTAACTTGAAGGATTATGATTTGTTGAAATAATCGTCACCTGTCTGGGCAGATTTAAACGCCATTTAACAGGGTAAGGGGGTGAATGGCACTTACTTAAGCCAAATCATCGGCAAACTCCCTCCCCTTCAAGGCATAACTATCTACACATCTTAATTTATTTAATAATCATCGAGTTATATGTGTTTTTTCATTGCCATTGCAAACTAAACGCTATGTAGGAGCGCAATTTATTGCGCGATAGCCTCTCGCAACACCCTTCGCGCAATAAATTGCGCTCCTACATCCCCTGATTTTTAATTAAATTTCAATGAGTTAAAAGTTGTGTAGATACCTATGCCTTCAAGGGGAGGGTTGGGGGTGGGGATGGGGATCTGTGCAGAGAACGAACCCATCCCCATCCTAATTGCCCCCTCGCTTCGCTCTCCCCCTCTGAAGGGGAAGGGACGGTAGTTCAGCCCGCTTTGACAGGAATGTTAATCCGTGCCGCATCGGGGATTTTGAGCTTAAGTAAGTGCCATTCGGGTAAGGTTAGAGCAAGCTAACACAGGCGCACCCCGTGCCGACCCCGCAATATCCTTTGTGTTTCAACCCGTTGCGGCATAAACGCTGCGTGCAAAAATTCATACAGCATTTGCACGCGTGCGCTGTTGTCTTGTTGGTAGTTGCAAACGTAAATATCCAAGGTGACGGCGCGTAATTCGGGCCAGGTGTGCACGGCGAGGTGGGATTCGGCTAACACCACCGCGCCTGTCGCGCCGCCATCGGGGAATTGGTGGAAGGCGTGGGCGACCACGGTGACCCCCGCGTGTTGGCAGGCGGCGAGGCACAGGGTTTGCAAGGCGGCGACGTGTTGCAACAATGCGTCATCGCACGCGCATTGGTCAAAATCAGCGAGGCGTTGAGTGCCGTTCATGGGCGTTGAGGCTTGAACATCAAATGCAAAAACGCCCTCTCCCCCGCCCCCTCTCCCGTAAACGGGCGAGGGGAGTGATGTAGGTGCGTATTTATTAGCACGTTTTTCAAACCAAGGCGTGCGACTAAATTCGCACCTACGCCATTACGCCACCAAACTGACATACCTGATTCCTTCCTGTTCCATCACCCGTTCTGCTGCGATGATGCCGCGATATTGGGCTTCTTCAAACAACGAAAATCCGCTTAAATCGGCGTGGGCGAGGTGCAGCCGTTGCCCTGTTTGCAGCAATCGGGCGCGGGCATTACCCCAAATAAACCCCACCGTGGGGCGGATCATGGCGTGTCCATTGCGCCAGATGTCGATGCGTTGGACGTGTTGAGCGATGTCGGGGTGCGGTACGCTGAGTTCGCGCAAAATGTCTTCCGCCCACACCCGCCACGGCGTGTCCAACAAGCGTTGCCGACCTTGCGCGGGGGTGTCTTCAGCGAGGGCGCGGTAGTAGGTCAACACGGTGGGCGCGGGGGTAATGCGCAAGCGTTGGTGGGTGGCGACCACATAGCCCAAAGACGGCGTGCCATACAGCACATTGTCCCACGACAACGGCGCGCCGCCTTTGCCTGTGGGCAGTTGGCGCAAAGTGAGATTGGCGGTCAGCCACGGCGCGTGGCTGGTTTGGGCAATGGCTGCTGCTAAATCGGGCGGGCAATCCGCTAGAATGCGCGGCAAAGCAAACAGCGGGGCTGCCCAAATAACGTGGTCAGCGATTAACCGCTCGCTGCGATTTTCGCCCGCGTGATACACATGCAACACCACTTTGCGAGATTGTTCTGCCACCCGAAACACCGCTGCCCGCGTGTGCAGCCGCTGCCCCAACGGTGCGGCTAAACGGCGGGTCAGCCACGCGTTGCCCTCTGCCCACGTCAACACGCTGTCGGTCGCGGCATTGCTGGCTTCGCCATCGCGACAACAAAAATAATGCAGCCCCGCCCACGCCGAAGTCTGCGCAGCGGTGCAACCAAAATCATCGCGGCAACTGTAATCCACATACCAATGCAGCGGCGCGGCAGTCAGCCCTTTGCCCCACAAAAAATCGCGCAAAGACAGCTTATCTAATGCCAATAAATCCGCATCTTGCGCGCTGTGCGCCATCGGCAAAGCAAACGCCTTGCGCCCGTGGGCATCGCGCCGCTGGCGATAATGCGCAATCAATTCATCAAATTGCTGAATCTGGGCTAAATCTTCCCGACTCGCGCCAAACTGCGGCATCAAACCCTCTTGCCAACGCCCATTCCAAAACAAACGTTCATGCGGCATGTGGCACAAATGCCGTTCGTCATAACGCGGACGCTGCGCAAAAGGATCGCCTTGTAGCACGCCCAATTCCGCCAACAACACCCGCACTGCACGGGATTCCATCGTGGGAATCGGCAAATAATGCGCGCCCCAAGGATACGCCGACACCGCGTTTTCCCCTGCCCGCGCATTGCCGCCTGATTCTTTTTCCAGCTCCAATACCACAAAATCGTTCACCCCCGCCCGCCGCAACGCCCACGCAGCAGACAGCCCCGCAACGCCCGCGCCCACAATCACCACACGAGCGCGCCGTGTTGAAGTCGGCGCGGGCAAGGTGCCATCGCGCAAGCGATGCCCTAAGTCGTGCGACACGCCCAACAATTCCCCTTTGGGAAATGGCGGGGCAGATGACTTGCAGCCCGACAAATAGCCCGCACCTAGGAGCTTGAGGAAGTCTCGACGGTGCATTAGCGGATTACCTCCCGCCATTCTTCCTCAAATAATCGCACTAAGCTTTGATTATTCAGACGATTAACCTCAGCGGGCACGCGTGCCATGTCGGGCGGAAAGTTGAATAACGGAGGCAGCGAGTCAGGCGACAGAAAGCGCAGCGGCACGGTAAATTGGCGCGGTGGCTGGTAGGGGTGGTGCGAGGCGATGATATAGCCCCATTCGCCAAAAGAAGGGACGAGGGCGTGATACGGGGTGGTTTGAAATCCTGCGGCTTCCAGCGTCGTCACGATCGTCCAATACGCGCGGCGGGCGTACATGGGCGAGGTGGATTGAATCACCGCCAGCCCGTCGTCTTTGAGGTGGCGATCCATCAGGCGGTAAAACGCCTCGGTGTAAAGTTTGCCGACCGAATAATTAGACGGATCAGGAAAATCCACCACGATAAAGTCATAGCGTCCCGCGTCTTGTTCCAACCACACCAACGCGTCGGCGTTCACCACTTGCACTTTGGGCGAGGTCAGGGAATGTTCATTGAGCTGCGTCAATTGCGGATGATGAGAAAACAAGCGCGTCATGGCGGGATCGAGGTCAACCAAGGTAATGCTTTGTATCGTGGGATATTTCAGCAATTCGCGCACCGCCAGCCCATCGCCGCCGCCCAGTACCAACACGCGGGCGGGATGCGGCAACGTTGCCAGTGCGGGATGTATCAAGGCTTCGTGGTAGCGGTATTCATCCCGCGAGCTAAATTGCAAATTATTGTTGAGAAACAATCGAATATCATCGCGCCAGCGGGTGACCACCATACGCTGATAGGGCGTGGTTTCGGTATAAACAATGCGGTCGGCGTACAGATTTTCTTCCGCTAAGGTGGTGATGCGCTCCGAGCCGATAAACCCCGCGCCCAATAAAATCACCGCCAGACCACATTGCAAATGCAAAGCGCGCACGGGCAATTCGTCGCGAAACAGCCGTATCGTCCACAACGACACCAGTACATTCAACAAGCCAAACAAAAACGCGCTGCGCACCACGCCGAGTTGTGGCGCGAGTACCATGGGGAACAACAGCGACACCACCAACGCGCCCAAGTAATCGAAGGTCAACACCTGCGATACCAAATCGCGAAAGCCGATGTGTTGCTGCAAAATCCGCATCACCAAAGGAATTTCCAGCCCCACCAGCGTGCCGATCAACAACACCAACA
This sequence comes from Gallionella sp., assembly GCA_049276435.1. GTDB lineage: Bacteria > Pseudomonadota > Gammaproteobacteria > Burkholderiales > Gallionellaceae > Gallionella. The sequence goes on from JBASWK010000163.1 coordinate 12,280, forward strand.
CATACAACGCCAAACGGAACGGCCCTTCCACCCACGCGTATAGTAAAAACAACGCTGCTGCCGATGCACCGCCCAACAGTCCGACCAGCAATTCAATTTGCACAAAACGCAATGCCAACCGCCCTGTGATGTATTTTGACAGCCATGAACCGATGCCCATGGCGAATAAATACGTCCCGATGACGGTGGAAAACTGCATCACCGAATCGCCCAACAAATAACTCGCCAACGTTCCCGCGATCAGCTCGTAAGCTAACCCACAGGAAGCAATCAGGAAAACGGTAATCAGCAGGGCTGGACGCATAAGAAGGGGAATTAAGTGGTTGAGTATTTTGTCGGTAGTCGGTAGTCGTTAGTTGGTAAGTGGCCACCCCTAAGTTTTCGTGTATTTTTTAGCTTCGTCTTGTACTATAAAAATAGGCATACTTGCGGCAGGAGCGCACAAATTTCTTGCATTATCAACGTAAAAAAGCCGACTTTCGTCGGCTTCTTAGTTGAGCAAGGCTAGATTACTTAGCGATACCAACGATAAACTTTGCCAAGCTAGCAATTTGTGCATCGCCCGCAGCACCCACACCGATCATGCCACGTGCAGGCATCGTACCCATTTTCCAACCAAAATCCTTACCGCCTTCGGTGATATGTTTGACCAGCGTAGCTTCTGCATCTGCTTGACCTTTGTATTTTTCAGAAACTTGCTTCCAACCTGGACCAACTTGCTTGCCGTCAATCTTGTGGCAAGCCAAACATTTGCCCGCATCAGCTGGCATCTTCACTGCATCAGCAGCCATTGCACTACCTGCCACCATCAAACCTGCTGCGACTGCTACGCTAACAATAATAGATTTCATATTTATCTCCGTGAGTGATTTAACACATTATTCAATAGAGGCAGAGCCTCCGCTGGGGATTGATAACACTGCTGCTCAGTTTCGTCAATCTCCGCTACCGAACACTGGCAGCCAGATATTAACGCAAAGTTGAATGGTTTGGTTGACAATTTAATCAAAAACAAACACAGCTATGCTAAGCACCCCACCAAGCAGGTATAAAACAACACTTCTGAATCGCATCCTGCCGCGCTTACGTTAATATCTACGCATTTCATAGACGACCTTTGAGGAGCTTAAGTTATGTGCAACCGTTGCCCTTGGGCGGGGGATGACCCGCTGTATCAACATTACCACGACGTTGAATGGGGTGTGCCGCTGTTTGACGATAACCGTTTGTTTGAATTGCTAATTTTAGAAGGCGCGCAAGCGGGGTTGAGCTGGATTACGATATTACGCAAACGCGAAAATTACCGCGCCGCGCTGGATGGATTCGACGCACACAAAATCGCGCAATACGACGCGGACAAACTCGCCGAACTAATGCAAAACGCAGGCATCGTGCGCAACCGTTTGAAAATTCAATCTTTAGTGTTGAACGCGCAAGGCTTTCTCGCCATCCAACAAGAATTCGGCAGCTTCGCAAAATTTATCTGGTCATTCGTCGGCGACCAACCCATCCAAAACCACTGGCAAGATTTATCCCAAGTCCCCGCCCGCACCCCCGAATCCGATGCCCTCAGCCTCGCCCTCAAAAAGCGCGGCTTTAAATTCATCGGTACCACCATTTGCTACGCGTTTATGCAGGCCACGGGGATGGTGAATGACCATGTGGCGGGGTGTTTTCGGCAGAGTGCATGTGCTACGCCGTTAAAAACTGCCACAACATCAATTAGTTGAGTATTAGCGTGGAAAGGGGGTAGCGTCCGTCTAGGCGTTTACCTGTTTGTGCCAGCTCGATGGCGGGTAAATTGGCGGCTTTAGGGGGAATAGGGGCAGGATCCAAGATCGCCATCGCCAAGGTGTAAGTGCCTACGGGGACGCTAGACGGAATCACGACAGCAGTTGAAAGATTGCTCGCCCCTGGTCGCCAAGTACGTACATCCCAAGCAGGAATCGTACTTGACCACACCACCGCACCCGCCGCATTGATCAGTGATAATTCCACGGGCCATGCCTCATAAAAAGGGGCTACGCCATCATTTTGGATTTGTGCGTTGATCGTTGCGGCGACATTGCGCGTGATGGTTGGCAAATGCGAGACGCTTGCCACACGAAGGCGATAACCGAGCGTGCGGTGCAATTGTTGGATATTGGCTAACGATACGGCATTGTTGAGTGGCGCAGCGGCTGGGTTGAGCAGCTCCCAACCTGTTGGCCCTATCCAGCTCCAATGGGTGTTTTGGATAAATGCCAATGTGGTCGCGTAATCAGTCGTCATACTGGCGGCCACGCCAGTCGAACCATTACAAAATTCACCCGATACAGGCGCAGTCTGGTAAAGCACGCCACTGGCGGCAGTCGGAATGGGATTGGTCATGCTGTAGTAGGCGGCATTGCTGGCAACAGGCCCCAAGCAATCATTACGCAACCCGCCGCTCATTTGCGTGAAATACTGCGTGGCATAGACATCGCCATAAGGCAACACTAAACGCTTGTTGGGAAATGCCAGTAGATAGTCATCCAGCATGCTCTTTTTGGTGACAGGGGTGGCAACAGGCAGACCCGCGATGTTATTTTGATGCCACTCTCCCCATATTCCATAACTGCCTACATCGACCCACGCAATGCGTGGATCGTTGTTATACCTTGCGCCTAGCGCAGTAATCACACGCTTATGTTGCGCTAAAAAGACGGCGTTATTCCAATCAGGTACGCTGCCAAAAGAGCCAGCATTGTTATAGGCGGTAACAGGTACCCCCGCTGCAATCAACCAAGCGGGAACGTCATCATGCGCGGTGGCGTTAGGGAACGACATGTTGAAACGGAAACCGATACGCCTGCCTTGTGCAACTTCCCCTGCCCAACCTGTTTCAAAAGCCGCCCAGTCAAATGTGCCTTGCGCCAATGGTTCTAACGTTTTCCATGTCAGGTTGTTATACGCCAGCGTTTGTGGCAGGGTGGATGTCGTGGGCAACACGCCGACATAGCGCACGAAACCATGAAAGGGATTGGTCAGTAGCGCAGTCGAAATGGTTGGGTACGTGGTGATAGCCGCTGGCGCTGGTGTTGGTGTTGGTGTTGGCGTAGGTGTAGGTGTAGGTGCAACCGTTGGCACAGCGGGTTGGGGAGCAGGAAGCACACTGGAAACGGATCCTGCACCCGACCCCAAACAGCCCGTCAGCAACACCGTTAAGCTCATTAAAATACGTTGTACAGGAAACATGATAATCACTCCACGGTGACAGATTTAGCGAGATTACGGGGCTTATCCACATCGGTGCCTTTTTGCAACGCGACGTAATAAGCCAAGAGTTGCAACGGAATGGTGTGCAGAATGGGGCTTAAATACCCTGCGTGTTCCGCCATTTGTAACACGTGTATGCCATCGGCGGGGCTGATATGCGTGTCAGCATCGGCAAATACATACAGCTCACCGCCACGGGCGCGCACTTCTTGCAAATTGGATTTGAGTTTTTCCAGTAAAGCGTCATTGGGGGCGACCGAAATCACAGGCATATCGCTATCGACCAACGCCAAAGGACCATGTTTCAATTCGCCCGCAGGATAGGCTTCCGCGTGAATATAGGAAATTTCCTTGAGCTTGAGCGCGCCTTCCAAGGCAATCGGATAGTGCATCCCACGCCCCAAAAACAGCGCGTGATGCTTGTTGGCAAACTGTTCTGCCAGCTTAGCAATGTGCGGCTCCAATGCCAAGACTTGTTGAGTGGCTAGGGGCAAATGACGCAAGGCGTGTAACTGTTGCTGCTCTTGTTCCGCGCTTAAACGACCGCGTTGTTTTGCCAACACCAAAGTCAGCAAGAACAATGCCACCAGTTGCGTGGTAAACGCTTTGGTGGAAGCCACGCCAATTTCAGGTCCAGCACGGGTTAAGAAGCGTAGTTTACATAAGCGTACCAACGCGCTCTCTGCCACATTGCAAATTGCCAAGGTATGGACATGCCCCAATGATTTCGCGTGATTCAACGCCGCTTGGGTATCCGCTGTTTCGCCCGATTGGGAGATCACGATCACCAGCGCACGAGGATTCGCAACACTGGTGCGATAGCGATATTCGCTGGCAACTTCCACCGTACAAGCAATGCCTGCGATTTCTTCTAACCAATAGCGTGCGACTAAACCTGCGTGATAACTCGTGCCACACGCCAGAATTAACACACTATCGACTTCGGCAAACACGGCCGCTGCGTCAGCACCAAATAGCCCTGTGGACAAGGAGTGACCGTGACACGCCACTTCCAGTGTGTCTGCCAAAGCTTGCGGCTGTTCGTGGATTTCCTTCTGCATGTAGTGACGATACTTACCCAGCGACACACTTTCGTTGCTCATTTCACTGGTTTGTACGACACGCTGAACGGGATTGCCTGACGCATCAAAAATTTGATAACCCAAGCGTTCCACTTGCACCACATCGCCTTCTTCCAAATACACCACGCGACGGGTCACGGGCAACAAAGCCGACACATCCGACGCAATAAAATGCTCTTCAATCCCCACGCCCAACAACAGCGGACTGCCGCGTCGCGCACAAATGAGCTGATCGAGATTGTCTGCCGCAACCACCCCAATGGCAAACGCCCCGACCAGTTCAACAATCGCGGCTTGGGTTGCTGCCAATAACGACCTGCCCTGCACATAATGGGAATGCACCAGATGGGTGATGACTTCGGTATCGGTGTCCGAGGTAAATTCATAGCCTGCGGTGATTAAGCGGCTGCGCAATAATTCGTAATTCTCAATGATGCCATTATGCACCACGGCAATCAGATCGCGGCTGAGATGGGGATGGGCGTTGCGTTCACTCGGCGCACCATGCGTCGCCCAGCGGGTATGCGCAATACCAATCTGCCCTTGGGTATCCACACTCTTTTCGCTTAAATCGCGCACCCGTCCTGTGCTACGCACCCGCAACAATTGACGGTCATTGACAACCACCAATCCCGCCGAGTCATAACCGCGATATTCTAAGCGTTGCAAGCCTTCCAGCAAGATAGGCACAACATTCCGATTCCCCACAGCCCCAACAATTCCACACATAAATTTTTCTCCAGAATTTTTCCAATAAACTTACTTTGCTTCTTTTCGATTGCTGCCCGACACCAGCTTGTATTGCAACAAGCGGCATTCAATCGCGCCATTAAACAAGGGGGTGCGACGTGAAGGCGACAAGCGCATCAGCTTTAAAATCGCTTTGTCAGCAGTGAATAAATACGCTGTCCAGCCACCAAATTTGCGTTTAAGCGCGTCGCCAAGCTGCGGATAGAGTTCAGCGAGTTCATCGAGTTCCCCCATGCGTTCGCCGTAAGGTAAATTTGCCACCAGCGTGCCGTGTTCGGCAGGCGCGGTAATTTCCAAAATATTGGCTTGCTTCAACGATACGCATTCCGACAGCCCTGCTTCCTGCAAATTGCGCCATGCGGTTTTGAGCGCGTCGCCGTATAAATCGCTGCCATAGATTTCCATGGGATAGGGGGCGACTTGGGCGGCTATGGCTTTTTCGCGCATGCCGTTCCACAAATCTGCATCAAAATTCAACAGCTTTTCAAAACCAAAATGCCGCGCAATGCCTGGTTGGATTTTCAGCGACATTTGCACGGCTTCAATCAAGAACGTGCCGCTGCCGCACATGGGGTCGAGCAACGGCGTGCCGACTTGCCAGCCGCTCAAACGCAAAATCCCAGCGGCTAAATTTTCACGGATCGGCGCGATATTGGTGTGTTGACGGACACCGCGTTTGAACAGCGGATCGCCCGACGTATCGACATACAGCATCAGCAAATCATCCTCGATAAAGGCGTGAATGCGCATATCGGGATTTAATGTGTCGATACTGGGGCGTTCATTACAATGAGCGCGAAAGCGGTCGCATACCGCGTCTTTAATCAAAAGCGTAATAAATTCAAGACTTTTTAGTGGGCAACGAATCGCCGTCACATGCACGCGCAGCGTGTTATGCACGTCAAACCAGCGTTGCCAAGGTAATTGAAACGCCGCTTGGTAAACGTCTTGCTCGCTACGATAGCGCGTTTCTTTCACCCGCCACAAAATACGGCTGGCGACGCGGCTTTCCAAATTGACGCGATAACACAACGCCCACTCGCCCGAAAAATGCACACCGCCTTCGGTGCTGCGCACATTTTGTGCGTTCATTTGAATCAGGTCTTGTTGCAAAATGGCTTCTAGCCCACGCGGGCAAGGTGCGAAAAAGTCTGGCATATAGGTTGAGCTTGTTAAAACCCAATGGGTGTGTATAAAAAATGGGGTGCGAAAACGGTGCGGATATTAAAGTAGGTAAGTGGTTGTCTACAAATAACTGGGTATTGAGTTGTTAGTCGCTAGTCGTTAGTTTTTAGCTGGCAGGGTAAAATGCCTTTCTCATCCACTTGAATATAGGATAAAAAACACAGTATCTGGCAGATTCCCCGTATTAACTAGCGACTAGTGGCTAACGACTAACAGCTTAGAATACCCAAAAATTTAGGCGCAGGTGCTTATCATTTTAAATGCCTCACCATCGCGTGCGGATAGTACGCAAGTAAAGCGATTCATGCAACGCGAGATGCGCTTAAAATCACCTGAGCAACGGAATAAGCGTTGTGTCAGGATGAAGAGTCGTTGCCATGACTGCTATAATCTAGGTCAAATTTTTAAGTCCATGTCTATGAATATCCTTTACGAAGAAGACGGCAGTTTTAAAGTGGGTCATGTGATGACCGATTCGATCACCTCTTTGCAGGTGGAAAGCCTGTCGGGCAAGCGCAGCAAAATCAAAGCGACAAGTGTGATGTTGCGCTTTACCCAGCCTGAGTTGGGGGATTTTTTACTGCAAGCTGAACCGTTGGCGGCGGATATTGATGTGGAATTCCTATGGGAATGCTGCCCACCTGATGAATTCGGCTTTGAACAAATCGCAGCGGATTATGTTGGGCATACGCCTTCGGCATTAGAAGCGGCGGCGGTGTTGTTGCGGCTGCATGGCGCGCCGATTTATTTCCACAAAAAAGGCAAAGGGCGTTATCGCGCCGCACCGCCTGAAGTATTGAAAGCCGCCTTGGCGGGCGCGGAGAAAAAACGTCTGCAATTGGCGTTGCAAGCGCGCTTTACCGAGCAGTTAATCGGCTTTGAATTACCCGCTGAATTTAGCGCGCAGCTCGCGCATTTGTTGTATCAACCTGATCGCAACACCTTGGAAGTCAAAGCCTTGGAAGCGGCGTGTGCCGCGACGCATTTGTCGTCCGCGCATTTGCTGCATCGTTGCGGTGCATTGCCTTCGACAGCGGATTTTCATCTGGGCAAATTTTTGTTTGAGCAATTCCCCAAAGGCGTGGACTTCCCGCCTGTGGCATTAAGCCCTTGGGAGGAACTACCCTTGGCAACCGCGACGGCATTTAGTATCGACGATGCCAGCACCACGGAAATTGACGATGCGTTTTCGTGGGAAAAACTGGACAACGGGCATTATCGTATTGGCGTGCATATTGCAGCACCCGCCTTGGGGCTGACCCGCGATTCGGACGGCGACAAAATTGCGGCGACGCGTTTATCCACGGTGTATATGCCAGGGCAAAAAATCACCATGTTGCCCGATAGCGTGGTGCAGGCGTTTACCTTGGAAGCGGATCGCGTCTGCCCCGCGTTGTCGATGTATCTGGAAGTCGATGCAGAAACCTTGCTGATTACTGCGCACAGCAGCCGCGTGGAGCGCATTCATATCGCCGCAAATTTGCGCCATGACACCTTAGAACCTTTGTTCAATGAAGAAACCTTGGCGGCTGGGAAGATGGATTATGAATACGCCACGGAACTCACTTGGCTGTGGGCGTTTGCGCAAAAGCTGGAAGCCTTGCGCGGTAAGGCGGGCGAGAACCAAAATCAGCTGGATTACAACTTCCATATTGACAACGATTTTGTCACGATTAGCACGCGGCGACGCGGTTCGCCCATCGACAAAGTGGTGGCGGAGCTGATGATTTTGGTCAATAGCACCTGGGGTAAACAACTGGACGAACACGGTTTTCCTGGCATTTACCGCACCCAAAACAACGGCAAAGTCAAAATGAGCACCGTCGCAGCACCGCATCAAGGCTTGGGCGTGGCGCAATATATGTGGTCAAGTTCGCCGCTGCGCCGCTATGTGGATTTGGTTAATCAACGGCAAATTATCGCCATGTTGAAAGATGCCGAACCGATTTATCCCAAAAATGACACGGGCTTGTACGCCGTGCTGCGCGATTTTGAAGTGACCTACGGCGTGTATAACGACTTCCAGCGCGGCATGGAACGCTATTGGTGTTTGCGTTGGTTGCAACAGGAGAAAGACGCGCTGGCGGCGCACCCTCACCTCCCTCACCCTAGCCCTCTCCCAGGGGGAGAGGGTACAAAAACCGAAGAAGTCGTGATTACCGCCACGGTCATCCGTGAAAACTTGGTGCGGGTCAGCAACATTCCGTTGGTGTTTCGCGCGCATGGCTTGCCTGAACAGCCTGTCGGGACACGTGTACGCTTGGCGGTGGGCGAAATTGATTTGATCGAGGTGGACATGAAAACGCGCTTTGTCGAAGCCTTGGTTGACACGGTGGTAGCAGCGGTTCAAGAGGAAGACCTTGTCGAAGCAGAAAGCAATACGGATGCGGCAGTCGCCACGGAGGATGTCGCTTGTTAAAACAAAATTTGGCGCGATTCACGGCATTTTGGTCGGTAAAGTCATCGGTCATGTTGGCGGGGGCAATGGCTTTTTCCATTGCCTTCCATAGTTTCGCGCTCTTTGGCGTGGGCTTTGTACTGCCTGATCCGCGCAAAAATATGTTTAGCAAAATGCAGCCGTTGAAGGTCGTACTGGTCAACAGCAAATCGAATGCCAAGCCACTGAATGCCGATGCGTTAGCGCAAAATAATTTGGATGGCGGTGGCAACACCAGCGAAGATCGCCAAGCGCAAACCGCCTTACCCAATCTGCGCGATGACAAACAACTCACCCCAGAACAAGCGGTGAAACGTCAAAGTACCAACGAGCAAGAGACGCGACGTTTATTGACCCAAGCACACAGCATTCACCAAGTCGCACAACCCGCTCTCCAGAAACAACCCACGCCCACGGTGCTCAGCGGCGAAGACCTCGTGCAACGCAGCTTGGAAATCGCCCGCCTAGAAGCACAAATCAGTCGCAACACCGATGCCTACCAAAAATTACCGCGTCGTAAATTCATCGGTGCGCGCACGCAGGAATATCGTTTCGCCCAATATATTGAAGATTGGCGTATCAAAGTCGAGCGCGTCGGCAACCTCAATTACCCCGCTCAAGCGCGCCGTGATCAGATTTTTGGCAAGCTCACGTTGAGCGTGTCGATACTCGCCGATGGCACATTAGAAAAAGTTGAAATTGAACGCTCTTCTGGTAAGTCGATACTGGATGCCGCTGCGGTACATATCGTCAAACTCGCCGCCCCTTATTCGCCATTGTCGCCCGACATCCGCAAAGACACCGACATCCTCACCATCACCCGCACCTGGACGTTTACCTCATCGGATAAGCTGGAAAGCGAATAGGCTTATGCCAATCGTAGGGTGGGCTGACGGCTTTATCGTCTGCCCACGCGGTTTAACATCCGCGTGGGCACAAAAACGTGCCCACCCTACAACTACTCGCCTGAGGTAGGGTGTCAATAAGCGCAGCGCATTGCACCAATTACTTGATTACACGATAAGTTTACATACAGCGCATTAACAAATGCGCCCTACGCGGGCTTTTGACGCTTCTTTCTGGTTAGTTATCTTCGCGTTTACGATTCAAGCTGATCATCAGCACGCCGCAGAGCACCAGCACGGAACCTGCGATTTGCAACAGCGAGATATGCTCGCCCAAGAACACGTAAGCCATGTAAATGGTGCTGACAGGACCGATAGTGCCGATGAGCGAAGCGTTTCCAGAGCCGATGCGACGGATGGCAAATGACAGCATAAACACGGGCAGCACCGTGGAGAAAATCGCCATGACGATAGAAAGTTCGTACACCCGTATGGGCAAGTTAAGCGCGCTCATGGGGTGCGTTACCACGAATTGCAGCACGCAGATAACGCTTGCCACCACCATTGCATAAGCCGTGAAACGCATAGCACCAATGCGTGCGATGGCGTGTCCTGCACCAACGAGATAGATGGAGTACGACAAGGTGCTGGCGAACACCAGCGTTGAGCCGATCAATACCGCATCCCCCTGATTCAACGCTGCGTCGTGCAAGAATACCAACGCGATACCCGCATAACTCAACAGCATGGCGGCAATGACCTTCCTGCCGATGGCGCGCTTGTAGAGCAGGGCGGAGAGGATGACGGTCATGGTCGGATAGAGGAACAGAATCAGACGCTCTAACCCAGCAGAGATATATTGCAATCCGAGAAAATCAAGGAAGCTAGAGCAGTAGTAACCGATCAGACCCAAGCCAAGCACCAATAAGCGGTCATGCGTATTCAATGGCGCGGCATGCTGGCGTTTTGCCCAGAACGCTATCCCAATAAAGAAAGGTACCGAGAACATCATCCGCAAGGCCAATAACGTGATTGCATCCACGCTATCGAGATACGCCAGCTTCACCAGTATCGCCTTGGCAGAAAAGCCGACAGCCGCAAGCAATGCGAAAATAACACCCATAAAAACATTGTGTTGCGAGAAGGTGCTGCGAGTTTGATTTGCCATAATTGAGATCCCGAATGATGAGCGAATACGGGTCTTAGGCAGGAGCAACGCGGAAGACCCGCAGTTGCTTGGTTTAATTGAAAAACGTTAAAACAGGCGCGCGCTGCGGCAGTGATTCAGTAGAATCAGCCACAGTCGTTGGGCGATGATGAAGTCAGCGGAGAGGATAGACGTTTGCATAGGGCGAGAATATACAAGGCATAACCAAGTGCAGTCAATGCCTATTTTTCTTTGAATTTCAAGTCCGACAGACGGCTAGAAGAGTTTTCCCTGTGGCTGAACATCGAACATGATCTCTGGCCAAAGCTCGACAAACGATGCAGCAGAAATGCGTGCCAATTCACTCGGCTCAATCTTATTTAAACCACCACCATAAACCCGACCTTCGCCTCGGAGTTCGTTTCCAGTGACTTGACCAAGTAAAGCATGGACGGTTTCGGCGCGGTCGGGATGTTGGCGTAGCATCGCTGCGAGGCTGTTCTGCGGATTAAGCATCAAGTAGAGATTGGTTCCAATCGCCTTCGAGCGGTTCCAGATGAATCGGAACGGCTGCTTATCGTCAGAGCCTCGGCCCATGTATGTGCAGAGGAACGGGGTAGACTCTCGCTGTTCCTGCCTGTACCACGGGCTACGCTTGCCGATCAGGTAGCCGTCCATAATCCCAAGCGACTGGGCAGTTTGCAAGTATTCCCAAAGTGCTGGATATAGTGCCTTTACCATTGGTTCGGGCAGGTTGCAATCAATTACACATAATTGATGGTCGAGGAGGGGATAGCCATCACCATCAGCGTCGATGCTCGTGGTTTTAAGGTGGCGTGGACTGGGAAGGATAGGGCGAAGATACTTGCTCGGAAGCTCAAGCCTCATCGCCTCGGCGCGGTCGAGTACGAAAAACTTGTTGCAACCAGTCGCGATACCTCGTTGGACGCGGAAGAAGTCGCCAAGTGTCGGGCCTTTGCCGTCACTAATCGTTTGTCTGTCATTCTTGGCGTGACTCGGATACACCGTCCACTTGCGAGACTCGCCCAATCGTTCGCGTGGAACGAGGTCGCGGGCATGCGGCTCGGCCAGTGTGCCGCCGAAGGTAAACTCGACCGTATGATCGGCGGCGGGGGGCGTTTTGCGGAACACCAGCACAACCGACGACACCAAAGCATCACCGAATTGCACATCGTCAGGATCAAAACGGTGAGCGCGGATAAGCGTTACGCGATCCGCAAGATAGCTTTTGAGTGCCGCACCGTAGTTGACATCCATAAACTCCGATGGAATAAGCCACGCGGCGACCCCTCCTTCTTCCAACCACGCGGTGGCGAGCAAAAGAAAGTAGACGTATAAACCCGCAAGACCGCTGACCTCAACCCCGCTCATCTTGAACGTGAGGTCTTGTAGGCGTTCCTTGTCCTCTTTGCTCATGTGATGATGTCGAACGTAGGGCGGGTTTGCCAAGATGACGTTGGGCGCGGTTGGACAAGAGCCATTAGCAATGACGCGCGTAAAATCGCCGAGCAAAACCTCTAGCCCCTCATCTCCCCATAGATGGCGGGCTGCGTCGGCGAATGCTGGATCAAGCTCTACGCCGATGGCACTGGCGATCCGTTTCGAGCCGAAGACAGCGAGTGCCGCCGAAAAAAAACTGCCCGAACCTATCGAAGGGTCGGCGAAACGAATACTGCTTTGGGTTTGAACGAGGGCTGATTCGATATAGCGAGCGATATCAACAGCGAGGGCATTGGGTGTTGCGAACTGACCAAGGCGATTTCGCTCCGCCGCCGACTTACGCGCGTCAATGTCCGCCTGTATGGCTTGCCGCCGCGATTCAATCAAGCTGTTCCCGTAAGTGGTCATGCGGTTCACACCCCCAGCTTCGCAAGGTCGTCAATGCGATGCTCCCAGACCCAATCAATGCCCTCGGCGGCTTCGTAGCCCAAGTAGTCGCTGCCAAAGTAACCACAGAGAAACAGCACGAACGAAACGCCTTCGCCATAAGCAGCTTGAAGCTGATGGATTTTGGTGGCTTCTTCTTTGCGCCGCTTGTTGGTGTTGGTGAAGTCACCCGCCGATTTAGCTTCTATCAAGATCGGGAGGCTATCCTTTCGGAGCTTCTTGGGCTGAATTACCACGTCAATCGGAATGTTCACCTTCAGCGTCGTGCCTACTGCGAGGTTCATGCGAAAAGTGTAGGTTGCAGCTTCCATTTCGGTCAACGGCTTCCCCGTGGGATGAGCTTGCTTCTGGTAGCCTCGTGCATCAAGCCAATCACCCAGAAGTTTGAGTTGCCGCTGCTCCTGAGCGTTGCGGATGATAGGATTTGCCACGGCACTGCACAAGCGGTCAGCGACGATTGTTGATGCTCGGTCGCGTTCGTGATCGGTAGGGGCTTTCGCGGCACTCAGCCACGGGAAAATGTCACGATCCAGAAGTTTTGAGATGATATCGCAGAGTTTGGTCAACTCCGCATTCAAGTCGGTGGCATTCATCCTGATCGGGAGCTTGCCTCCTTCCATCCGTCCAACAAGGTTCTTGCTCGCATCGGCCAAACCAATCAAACGATCTACAGCCAGCGGTGGAGCCGTACACATGCGGAGCGTTGAAAGAACACTTGGGTTGTCCTTGAGCGTGGCAGGGTCGATGCTGCACAGGTCTTTGGTGGCGATCAGCGCAGCTTTGACATGTTCGGTCGTTTTGACGCGCGTCGAGCGAAACGCATCGGGTGCGAAGCTCATGAACCACTGGTTGAACTGGTCAACGGAAGCCGCGATGTCGGTCTTCCAGAGGTGCGGCTTGTCCGCATTGATTCTTTTAGGCTTCATAATTCCATTCATTCATCAGTATTGGGGGCTCTGGCTACGCGGTTACTATTATTTTGGAGCTTACCCTGCCTGATATTTATTTACCACGGCTCTGTGAAAGTAAAACCCTAACGCCTGACTTCACGGACGTGACAAAGCGCAACTTTGGCTCGTCACATAGAAGGAAATTTAGGCACCTGCCCGCTCGATGGTCTTGATTGCGTTCTCAAGTGCCGCGACCAGTGCTTTTGCGAGGGCAATGGATAGCTCTACCTCAGTATTTCCAACAACCTGCGCATCCGCGAGCAGGGCGAGTTCAGAGGCAAGTGGCGATATATCAACTTCGGACGTGACATTCCAAACCTCAAGATTCACGTAGCCGTCGTGAATCCCAGGAGTCACTTCAATCCAACCTTGGCGGTATGGCACACCCGTGCATTTGAAGCGTTGTGAACTCATGGTCGATTTACCTATCATTCCTGACACTGCGTGCTTTTATCGCGCAGCATCCTGCGACTGAAAAGAACGAAATTTAGCACTGGGTTAAGCATTTTCAGGATTTGCATCAGGAAACCATTCAGTATGATTATCACCGCCACGCGCCCAATAGGTAACGCACTTGCCGCGCTTTTGCGGTGTCGCTCTCGAATGATGGGCTAGGCTTTTTTATCATATAATCAAAGTATTGTAAAATTAGTGACCAACCCTTATTGATAGTAGTGCAGGAAAATGTCAGGCAGTTCAACATAAAATGTTGGAATGTTAGAACTGCCCCCGCGACTGTTAGGACTGTTAGAACTGACCCCACGACTGCTTACCTCATCGGATAAACTGGAAAGCGAATAAGCTTATGCCAATCGTAGGGTGGGCTGATGGCTTTATCGTCTGCCCACGCGGTTTGACATCCGCGTGGACACAAAACGTACCCACCCTACAACTACGCAGGCTTTAAATACCCCCGTACTGTCGTAGAACTAAAAATAGTGAATACCCCAAAACCATCATACCAATAACACTTGTAAGTGAGCTGGCAAGGCGGCTGTTTTGAAGGAAGCGACGCACAAAATAAATTGCCAATGAGCCACCAACCAGAAGTAACGTAAAGACTACACGACCTTCTGGAGTGAGTGATGAAAACATGCCCAGTACAACCCAAATACCAGCACCAAAAATTAGGGTAAGCAAACCAACCCCAAAGAGTTGCATTAGCCATTTTGCTCGCTCGCGAGGAGCTTGATACTTTGCTCGTTCTGATTGAATCAGATGATCAACATTGTCCATGTCAGGTTTTGCCATCTAACGTAAAGCTAATCGGCGCGCGTCCGTGTTGAGTGCTGGGTTAGACCAGAAGCAGATCGGGCGACTTCAACAAGAGAATTTAGTGAGTAGGGTGCGCCGTGCGCACCATTCATTTCATACGGTGTGCGCACAGGAAAATATCTCATCATATTGAAATTAAAGGTTTTATCAGCGTGCGCATAGCGCACCCTACCTAGCTATTCGTCACCTTCATAAGTTTCACGAACAGTGGAAATATGTGTTTGACCCGCAGCTATCGTACCATCTTCTTTCAACAGATTTACAGTATATCCAGGATACAAATTATTAAATCTTTTTTCTTTCCACTCATTAACAGTCCAAGTTCCCCTTGAGCGTCGCTCGTATTCTTTTTGATAGCTTGGTAAGCCATTTTGGTGAGGAGGTAATGAATTTCCATCTTTATCTAAGAACTCAATTCCAAAACCTTCAATTTCATAAATTTCAAACGCACGAGTTGCAGCTGTTGTCATTTTTCCTCCATCAGAAAAGTTTAAAGTAAGTGGCGCATTTTTTTGTGTTTAGGTCTAACGAATAGCGTTTATCTGCCACGCAGTTAAACTTGGATATGGCGATGAACTCATACGCGGCAGATAAACCTTGTTGGACTGAACCGCCTCACGGGCAGCGTGAGGGCTGATTAGGGGATTGATCTGTTCTTCCCACCCGATGGGTCAAATTATAGCGGTGAATTTTGTTTCTAGCGTTGCAATCATGCGCATCATCACAAAATAGTGAGTAGGGTGCGCCGTGCGCACCATTCATTTCATACAATGTGCGCACGGGGAAATATCTCATCATATTGAAATTAAAGGTTTTATCAGCGTGCGCATAGCGCACCCTACCTAGCTGTAGTTTGAGATTCGCGTGGGCACAAAAACGTGCCCACCCTACACCAACGTTTTTTCGCCTTGTCGGGCGATGTACGAATGAATTCGTACCCACATCCAATATCGTTATGGCTACACTATTATTTTATATTCAATCACTTAGCACCCAGCAACCGTCATGCCCTCAACCAAAATCGAGCCGCAATGGCGGGAGCCTTGCACCAGTACATCGTTGCCCACGGCGGCGATATTCATAAACATCTCTTTCAAATTGCCTGCGATGGTGATTTCGTTGACGGGATATTGAATCTCGCCGTTTTCTACCCAGAATCCTGCTGCGCCGCGTGAATAATCGCCTGTGACCGCGTTTACGCCATGCCCCAATAATTCCGTCACCAGCAAGCCGCGCCCCATCAATTTCAACATGCCTGCGAAGTCCAATTCGCCTGATTGCAGGATCAAATTATGGTTGCCGCCTGAATTGCCTGTGGTGTTTAACCCCAGTTTGCGCGCCGAATAGCTGCCTAAAAAATAGCCACGCAAAATGCCATTTTCAACGATGGTGCGGTTTTGAGTTTGCACGCCTTCGTCGTCAAACGCGCCAGAAGCCAAGCCTCTGGGCAAGTCCGCCACGTCGCGCAAGTTGATGTGCGAGGCGAAGACGGGTTGATCCATTTTGTCTTGCAAAAACGAGGACTTGCGATACAAGCTGCCGCCGCTGACCGCGCCGACAAAACTGCCCAACAAGCCCGACGCAATCGGGGCTTCAAACAGCACAGGCACTTGTTGCGTAGCGAGTTGGCGCGCCCCCAAACGGCGCACACTGCGTTCGCCTGCGATGCGCCCCAGTTCGGCAGCGGACAGCAATTCGCCCGCATTGCGCTTGACCGAATACCAATAATCCCGCTCCATCGCGTCGTTTTGTTCCGCGATGACCGCGCAACTCAAGCTGTGGCGGGAAGTCGGATAGCCTTGCATAAAGCCCGCGCTGTTGGCGAACACAAACGAGCCTTCGTGCAAATTAACCGTCGCGCCTTCAGATTGCTGAATGCGCGGGTCGTAATCAAACGCCGCTTGTTCGCATTGCTGCGCCATGTCAATCGCGCTTTCCACGGATAAATCCCACGGATGATACAAATCCAAATCGGGGCAATTGCTCGCCAAGCGATCTAAATCAGGCAGCCCCGCGCAATCGTCAATCGCGGTGTAACGGGCGATGGACAACGCGGCATCCACCGCGTCGCGGATGGCTTGCGGCGAAAAATCGGAGGTGCTGGCATTGCCACGCTTTTGCCCGATGTAAGCGGTGATGCCCAAGCCTTTGTCGCGGTTGTATTCTATGGTTTCCACTTCGCCTTGGCGCACGGTGACGGCTTGACCAAAGCCCACGGAGACTTCCACCGCCGACGCGGTAGCACCACGTTGTTTGGCGTAGTCCAACATATCTTGGGCAATTTGGCGCAGCGTGTCGCTGGCATGAGAAAAACGATTTTGCGGAGCGGAAGCGTTCATGTCGTGAAGGGAAAATTGACGAAAGGCGGTATCATAGCGCATCGCACTCTTATTTGAATCGCTATGAATCCGCAAAAACCAAAACCCGCCTTCCGCACCCACGCCGATCCGTTTGACGAGTCCATCCCATTTGAGATTAATGAGGATGAAGAGTACGACGACGATGACGATGTCCCCTACGTTCCCAGAGTCCAAGCCCCGCCTGCGCCAGAACCCAGTACGCGGGGTCGCGGCTGGACAAGTTTGCCGCCTGAACCCGATTTGGATTTGCCACCCAGCAAGACCAAAATCAAGCAGCAAATGCACGAGTTGCAAGAGCTGGGCGGGCAATTGGTCGAATTAGGCAAAGACCAACTCGCCAAATTAGATATTTCAGACAGCCTGCGTGATGCGATTAAGGAGATGCACCGCATCAATAAATTTGGCGCACAACGTCGCCAAATGCAGTACATCGGCAAATTGATGCGCGACATCGACCCTGAACCGATTAAAGCCCAACTAGCGGTTTGGAACGGCACGTCGCAAGCCCATACCGTGTATATGCACATGCTGGAACGCTGGCGTGATCGCTTGTTGGATGACGAACACGCCTTGACCGAATTGTTAGCAGATCAACCGCAAATCGACGTGCAACGCTTGCGTAGCTTGATCCGCTCAGCGCAAAAAGAACGTGAAGCGGCAAAACCGCCTAAATCCTACCGCGAAATTTTCCAAGTGCTGCGCGAGATTTTCCCAGCCACTGGGGCGGTGCGTAGCGATGACGCTCCTTCCCCCTAGCAGGGGGAAGGCTGGGATGGGGGTTGAAAGTTTGCATACGTGCGACGATTTCTACCCCCACCCTAACCCTCCCCCTGCTAGGGGGAGGGGATATGGTAAGGTGAAAAAATACTCATAGCAACGAATAAGGACAACAACCATGCTGATGATTGAAAGTGGACGGAATCCCCGTTATGTGGTGATTTGGCTGCACGGACTGGGCGCGGACGGCAGCGACTTTATGCCCGTTGCGGATGAATTGCAGCTGCCCGCCCCCGTGCGTCATCTCTTTCCCAACGCACCCAAACGCCCTGTGACCATCAATGGCGGCTTTATCATGCGGGCGTGGTATGACATCGTGGAAGACCAAATTCACGCGCAACCCGATGTCGCGGGCATTACGGCTTCACAACAAATTTTGCTCGACATCATCGCGGAACAAGTGGCGTTAGGCATACCACACGAGCATATTTTTGTATCAGGCTTTTCCCAAGGTGGCGCGATTGCCTTGCACAATGCGGTCAGATTAACGACCCCGCTGGCGGGCGTATTGGCACTCTCCACTTACTTACCGATGGCAAAAGACTGCGCCGCCGCTGCCACCGTCGCGGGTCAACAAACGCCTATCTTTATGGCACACGGACGCAGCGACCCCATTGTGCCTTACGCGTTGGGAACCGCCTCGCGGGACGTGCTGTTAGCAAACGGTTTTACCGTGGCATGGCACGACTATCCCATGCAACATTCCGTACACCCCGCCGAGTTGGACGATATACAAACGTGGTTGGCGCAAAGGATGACGGCGTAAAAAATGTTGTAGGGTGGGCTGACGGCCTTATCGTCTGCCCACGCGGTTTAGCATCCGCGTGGGCACAAAAACGTGCCCACCCTACTCTCAGCATTTTTTGTTTCCACGGCTAATTGGCGAAATGTCCCTACCCTACACGCCCCCCGCCCACACAGGCTTAGACATGGTGTTTCAAGACGAGCATTTGCTGGTGGTCAACAAACCTGCGGGGCTGTTGGCGGTGGTTGGGCGTGGGGTGGACAAACAAGACTGTTTGGCGACGCGAGTACAGGCAGAATTTACCGACGCGTTGGTGGTGCATCGTTTGGATATGGCAACGTCGGGACTATTGATTTTTGCCCGTGGCGTGGCGATGCAGCGGGCATTGTCAGGTTTATTTGAACGCCGCAAAATTGAAAAGCAGTACCTTGCCGTGGTTGCGGGCAAATTGGCTGAAATGGCGGGTGAAATTAACCTACCGTTGGGGGCGGATTGGGAACATCGTCCTCGGCAACGGGTGGATTTTGAGCGCGGCAAGCCTGCGCAAACCCATTTTCAATTGTTGAGTTATAACGAACCGCACGATACCAGCCGCGTCGCACTCACGCCAACCACAGGACGCACCCATCAACTGCGCGTACATCTTTTGGCGATAAGTCATCCCATTTTGGGTGATAGTTTGTATGGCGGGCGCGAAGCACAACGTTTGCATCTCCATGCGGCAGCATTGTGTTTTAACCATCCGCAAACGGGAGAGGTGCTGAATTTACAGTGTGCGCCGAGTTTTTAATCGCAGCATTAACGAAGTAGATATTCAGGGCATTAAAAAACCAAAAGTTGCCGATTTGTTTGCCCTTGGGAGGAGACACGGTGATGAATGGGGAACTCATCTTAATCGTTTGAAAGCTAAGCAACTTTTGGTCAGACGCATTATTCAACAAAAAAAGCAACTTGGGAATGCGGCAAATTGTCGCACCCTTGCGTACACCATGCGCTCAGCAATGTGGGGCGTACCGACCACGCCCCTAGCAAAACGGGTATGAAAACCGCGTGAGCATCTGTTTATGCCAACTTCTTCAGCAACTCGGCTTTTTTCATTTCAAACTCCTCGCTGCTCAAGATGCCTTTGGTCATTAAGCCATGCAGTTTTTCCAATGTCGCCATCACTTCATCGACATTGACGGGGGCTGCGGGCGCGGCGGGGGCAAACGTTTGTCCCATGGTTTGTGCCACTTGTTGTCCCACGCCAAATCCCACGCCCATGCCTGCACCTAGCCCTGCCAAACCGCCTTCGTTTTGTGCGGCAAGGGGAATCGCAGTGGCGACTTGGAATTGGGTGTAGCTTTGCATTCCGCCCATGATGTTCACGCCGATGCGGTCATCCAGTATTTTTTGTAACGCTTCGGGCAGTGAGATGTTTTCTACCAGCAGCGTTTCTAACTTCAGTCCCAAATTGCTAAACGTCGCGTCCAGCTTGGTGCGCAGCGCACGCGCCAATTCCTCTTGGTTGCCCGCCATGTCCATAAACGGAATGCCTGATTCGCCAAACAAATCCGCCATGCCCGCCACAATGGTGTTGCGCAATTGCCCTTCTAGCTCATCACTGCGATAGCCCTCCCGCGTGCCAGACACTTGTTGATAAAACAATTTGGGATCAACGATGCGGTAGGAATAAATCCCAAAAGCGCGCAGCCGCACCATGCCAAAATCTTTATCGCGTATGGTGATGGGATTGGCTGTGCCCCATTTACGATCCAGTTGAATGCGGGTGCTGTAGAAGTAAACGTCTGATTTAAAAGGGGACTCAAATAATTTATCCCAGTTTTTAAGATAGGTCAGCACAGGCAAAGTGTGGGTGTTCAGGGTATAAAGCCCCGCACCAAACACATCGGCAACCTGTCCTTCATTGACAAACAACGCCATCTGCGAATCGCGTACCGTGAGCTGCGCGCCGTGCTGAATTTCAAAATCGCGCATCGGAAAGCGTGAGGCTAAAACCCCATCACCCTCTTCCGTCCAGTGAATCACGTCGATAAACTGTTTCTTAATAAAATCCATCAGTGCCATTGCGCGCTCCTTGGTAAGTTTTTGATGCGGCGTATGGTATCACCCCTATTCGTGCGAGACAAAAGCTGCTTGACGTTTACCCTGCTCGCCCCGAAGATGGCCGCCCATGGCAATATCAAAGGAGCAAAAATGATGGATATGACCTCGCGGGCATTGAATGCCGAGAACGCGCTGAAGCAATTTGAATTGAGCAAAATGAAGTGGATTGCAGCGGGGCTACTGGGACTGGCGACGTTGCTTTATATATTGGGCAAAGTGTTGGCGTGGCACTATTTGGTCGCTTTTGCCGAGGCGGCGATGATCGGTGCGCTGGCAGATTGGTTCGCGGTCGTGGCTTTGTTTCGTCATCCGCTGGGCGTGCCGATTCCGCACACCGCGATTATTCCCAAGAATAAACAAAGCATTGCCGATGGACTGGCGGATTTTATCGTCACCCAATTCTTAAGCGAGAGTATTATTCGGCAACGGCTGCAAAGCTACGATGCCGCGCAACATCTGGCGCAATGGCTGGCAGAAGCCGATCATCACCAACAAGTGTCCCGTCAACTCAGCCGCGCCGTGGGCTATGGCGTGCAGGCATTGGACGATCAACGCATCCACGCGACCTTGGTGTCGGCAGTGCGCAATAAGCTGCAAGCGGTTGATTTATCAGGGCTGATGGTCAGCGGGCTGGCGTTGGTGACGGCGAATAACCGCCATCACAAAATCCTGCATGGCGGGCTAAACCGTTTGGCAGATTATTTGGATGATCCTGACAATAGCGAGAAGATCACCACTTTTATCAAAGGTTGGAGTGACAATGCCTTTGTGCAAAGCATGATAGAACCCTTCGCTCCCAAGATACGCGAGTCGGTTGCCAAAAAACTGCGTGAAGCGGCGGAGGATGAAAACAACGCGCTGTATGTCGAATTCAACGCTCAAGTGCAACACTATATCACCCGTCTGCAAAGCGATGAAGCCTTGCGCGCCCGCCTAGATGAGCAGAAAAATGCGTGGTTAAACCATGCCGAATTCGGGCGGCAAATTGAGTCGCTGTGGGATGATTTACGGCATTGGGTGGTACTGGACTTGACCCATCCTGACTCCTTGATTCAATCCAAAATGACTCATTTGGTGACCGCATTGGAATCGAATCTGGTCAACCATGAAGAGCTGCGCGCTTGGCTCAATGACCAAATTCAAACCGCCTTGATTCAAACCGTTCATACCCAAAAATACCGCATCGGCGACTGGGTGAAAGACGAAATTACCTTATGGGACGATCATTACATGGTCAATCGCTTGGAATTATATCTAGGCCGTGACCTGCAATTTATCCGCATCAACGGCACCTTGGTCGGCGGGCTGTTTGGGCTGCTGATTTATGTGGTGACGGGATGGCTGGCATAAGTCAGATGCAACTCACGCCCTGATTTTGTCATTTCGTCGCAGCGGGCTTTTTCCAATTCGGCGCGACAGCTATAGTGCAGCTATTGAATTGAGGAGTAAAACAGCATGGCTTTGTTGCAATTACGCGAGGTGCGCCGCCGTTTTATGTTGGGCGAGACGGCGATAGACGCACTGCATAGTGTGTCGTTGGACATTCACGCGGGGGAATTTTTAGCGGTGTGGGGGCCGTCGGGTAGCGGCAAATCGACTTTGATGAATTTGATTGGGCTGATTGACACGCCGACTGCGGGGGAGATTTATTTTGAGGGGCAGGATATTTCGACCTTGGACGATGACGCGCTGACGGCGTTTCGCGGGCAGAAAATTGGCTTTGTGTTTCAGAGCTTTAATCTCGTACCCGTGTTATCCGCGCTGGAAAATGTGATGTTGCCGCTGCAAATTCGCGGGGTGAGCGAGGCGGAAGCACGTAGTCGGGCGGCGACGGCGTTGGCGGAAGTGGGCTTGGAAAAATTTGTGAATTCTCGACCCGATAAATTATCGGGCGGGCAACGGCAGCGGGTGGCGATTGCGCGGGCATTGGTGGTGTCGCCGAAGTTGGTGATTGCCGATGAACCCACCGCGAATTTGGATTCGGAAAACAGCCGCATCATCGTTGATTTGATGCGCGAAATGAACCGCGCTAAGGGCGTGACCTTCGTGTTCACCACCCACGACCCGCGTTTGTTGGATCATGTGGATCGCAAAATTTTGCTGCGCGACGGGGCGATTGAGAGTGATGAGGGGGTGGGATGATGCCGCGAACAGTAGGGTGGATAAGCGCAGCGCATCCACCTGAATATAAAAGTAAAAGTATCTATTTAGCCATCGCTTGCGAGACTCCCTCCCCTTCAAGGGGAGGGCAGGGGTGGGGATGGGGTAAAGCTGAAAATTCAGGCTGCCAACATCCGTATCTGCATGATGTGTTTGGCTTTGTCCGTCTGGAAAAGAGCGGGATTGTTGAGGTCGATGGCGGGCAGGATTTAGAAAATCAGCGAACTCAAGCACGAGATTTTCTGGCTCGTTTAACTGCACGCGGCGGTTGCACCCCATCCCCACCCCAACCCTCCCCTTGAAGGCATAGGTATCTACACATCTTAATTTATTTAATAATCATTGAGTTATATGTGTTTTTTCATTGCTATTGCAAACTAAACGCTATGTGGGAGCGCA
>JBASWK010000164.1:0-32375 GCA_049276435.1 Gallionella sp.
AGTTGTTGGTCGCTAGTCGTTAGTTTTTAGTTGCTGGAGTGAAATGTTTTTATCATCTATTTGAATATATTGTAAAAAAATATAGTGAGGGCAGCTTTCCCACATTAACTAACGACTAACGACTAGCAGCTTAAAATACCCGAAAATTTAGGTACAGGTGCTTAGCGAGTTTATAGCCAGTGTAGCAATTTTCATTCCCATGCCGTCATTTTAATCTGTACCTTTAGAAATTCCAACTTCTAGTCGTGACGAGAACAGTCTAGCGTTCGATTTGATGACTAAAAGTCACTAACTGTCCTAACTTGGCTTTGGCAGCACCACTGGCAATTGTGTCGTGAGCTTTGGCAACCCCCGCCGCCAAATCATCGCTTAATCCCGCCAAATAAATTGCCGCCCCCGCATTGAGCAACACAATATCTCGCGCCGCACCCGCTTGGTTATCTAACACGCCGAGCAGCATATCGCGGGAAGCCTCGATACTGGCGGCGTGTAGGTCTTGCAGCGTGGCGGTTTGTAAACCGAATTGGCTGGGGTGCAAGGTATATTCTTTCACTTCGCCGTCTTTTAATTCCGCGACCAAGGTTTTGCCCGTCAGGGTGATTTCGTCCAGTCCGTCTTCTCCATGCACGATTAAGGCGCGGCGGCTGCCTAAGCGTTGCAATACGCGGGCTTGGATGCCAACTAAATCGGGGTGGAACACGCCCATGAGTTGTTGTTTTGCACCAGCGGGATTGGTCAACGGGCCCAAGATATTGAACAAAGTGCGCACGCCCAATTCGCGGCGCACGGGGGCGGCGTGTTTCATCGCGCTGTGATAATTCGGTGCGAACATAAAGCCGAAGCCGACCTCGTTGATGCACTGCACGGTTTGCGCTGGCGTGAGGTTGATATTCACGCCCAAGGCTTCCAACACATCCGCACTTCCCGATTGCGATGACACCGAACGCCCGCCGTGCTTGGCGATTGCAGCACCTGCCGCTGCCGCAACAAACGCCGCTGCGGTGGAAATGTTAAAGGTATGCGCGCCATCGCCGCCCGTGCCGCAGGTATCCACCAACCGCCCGTCGTCCGCCAAATCGACTTTGGTCGAAAGTTCGCGCATCACCGTTGCGGCGGCAGCAATTTCACCGATGGTTTCTTTTTTAATGCGCAGCCCCGTGATAATCGCGGCGATCATCACAGGCGACACCGTGCCGCTCATCATCTGCCGCATCAGCGACACCATTTCGTCATGGAAAATTTCACGGTGTTCGATAATGCGTTTCAAAGCGTCTTGCGGTGTCATGGTTTGCCCTCCAAAAAGTTTTTCAGCATGGCGTGACCATGCTCGGTGAGTATAGATTCAGGGTGAAACTGCACCCCATGCACGGCGAGGGTTTTATGGCGCACGCCCATAATTTCGCCATCGTCCGTCCACGCGGTAATGTCCAAACAATCGGGAATCGTTTCGCGTTCAATCACCAAAGAATGATAGCGCGTCGCGGTAAACGGATCAGGCAAACCCGTAAACACGCTGTTGCTATGATGATGAATCGGCGAAGTTTTGCCGTGCATCAACTGCTTGGCGTGGATAATCCGTCCGCCAAACGCCTGTCCGATACTTTGATGTCCCAAACACACGCCCAACAACGGAACTTTACCCGCAAAGTGTTGAATCGCAGCAACGGATACGCCCGCCTCATTCGGGGTACAAGGGCCAGGCGACACCACTATGTGCTGCGGATTCATCGCCACCATCTGGGCGACGGTAATTTGGTCATTCCGATACACCACCACCTCCTCGCCCAACTCAGCGAAATACTGCACAAGGTTGTAAGTAAATGAATCGTAATTGTCGATCATCAATAACATAAATTCTCCAAGGGAAAAACTGCGATAGGGCGGGATTATCGCAGATTTTTGAATGGGGTTAATTTCTGGGATGGGGCAGCGCGAAAATTGAGGGGTGGGGCATCGACTTTAAAGCGAAAATCGTTGCGACGTATTGCTTTGACTCCCCTCTCCCACTTGTGGGAGAGGGTGTGCGTCTGTCACCTCATCCACAAACGCTTTTTTCAATGCTGCAATTATTACGTAGGGTGGGCTGACGGCTTTATCGCCTGCCCACGCGGTTTGGGCATCCGCGTGGGCAAAAAAACGTGCCCACCCTACTCGGCTGCGGGTTGGTGAAATTTGCCCTGAATTGTCTTGCGAATATCTCGTATTTGCTGATTGAGCCTGAAACACTATGAAGCCGAGTGGGCGGAAAGGCATGTGCCTCAATAGTGTAAACGCAATTGTGCAATCAGCAATGCGCTGCCTTCGATGCCAGCAATTCTCGTTTTGACCGTAGGTGCGAATTCATTCGCACGGTTTCTCGTGAATAAGGCAAGTTTTGTCGCGTTTTTCGTCCTGTCGGGCGATGTACGAACGAATTCGTACCCACAAAACCCTACTGTTTAGTCAAAATGAGAATTGCTGCTTCGATGCGATAGACCATGCGGTGTGCTTCAGTGGCGCGGCGTGACCAAAATTTGGTCGATTTGTGAATTTACAAAATACTTTCCCAATTGCTCAACAGCACAATATGTCCAAATTGAGCCGCTTTGCCAAAATGGCGTTTGTCTGCGGTCACAAAATAGCAATTATGTTGAATCGCTAAGGCATGGTAGCAGGCATCATAAAACGAAGGAAAACCCGAATTCGCATGACCTGAATCACAAATTTCCATCGTTTTTTCAATACATTGCCGATCTAACTCTACCAGTTGCAATTGCGATTGTTGAAATGCAACGATTAACGCATAAGCCTCGGTCGTCGAAAAGCCACTGACACGTGCAATTGCAAGGACTTCATACAAAAACAAGCTGGGTACAATCACGCGATAATTGTGTTGAGCGATTGCGCTGAATAAGGCAAGAGCCTGTTCTCTGTCAGGCTCTTGCAAAAATAGTTTGTTAAATACGCAGGAATCTAAAACGAGTTTATTGGACATGATGTGCGTGCGCCGCAATTAAAAATTGCTCCTTGCCTTCGCGCAACATTTGTCCCATTTCCTCGGCAGAATAAGCAGCCTTCACGGGCTTAATGCGATCAACTAAAGTTGAAAAATGATTGTTTTTAGATTGATAATCAGTCAAGTAGCGACTTAATAGCTTTTTAATCAACTCATTCTGTGTGCAGTGTTCTTGTTTCGCCACCGCAGCTAAAGAAGCTTCCAATTCAAGATCAAGGTCGATGGTCAGCATAAAAATATCCTTGGAAAAGTTTGAGTGCGGATTCTAAACAAAAAAATGCGGTCATGCTGTAGGTTGGTGAAATTTGTCCTGAATTGTCTTGCGAATATCTCGTATTTGCTGATTGAGCCTGAAACACTAAGAAGCCGAGTGAGCGGAAAGGCACGCGCCTCAATAGTGCAAACGTAATTGCGCAATCAGCAATGCGTCGCCTTCGATGCGATAGACCATGCGGTGTTCTTCGGTGATGCGGCGTGACCAAAATCCTGCTAAAGCGTGCTTTAAGGCTTCGGGTTTACCCACACCCGCAAAGGGTTCACGTTGCGTTTCGCGGATCAATTTGTTGATGCGCTCCACCATGCGTTTATCCTGCTTTTGCCAATACAGATAATCTTCCCATGCCTCATCGGCAAAAATCAGCTTCATTCCGCCAGTTCCCGCGCTACCCCTTTGCCTGTATTGAGCTGTGTGATGGCGGACAACAAACGCCGCGCATTGGCGGGTGTGCGCAACAAATAAGCTGTTTCTTCCAGCGATTTATAATCCTCTAGCGACAGCATGACGACTGAAGGCTGCCCATTTCGCGTGATAATCAACGCCTCGTGGTCATCGCATACGCGGTTCATCGCGCTGGCAAAATTCGCCCGTGCGGTGGAATAAGTCATTGCATCCATTTTGTAAAGTCCCTTAGATAACGTACGTGATATTGTACAATAAAAGGCGGCTGGTTGATAAAAGTTATTAGGGCGAGCCATTCATCAACGAGAAACAAGATTGCCCAGCTTATGCGTTACGCTAGAATGCGCAACGGCTCGAAATCGAGTGAAAATCAGAAAGGAAACGCCGTTATGTTAGAAGCGACCTTATCAGAACGATACCAAATCGCCATTCCCGAAGAAATTCGGACTTCCTTGCACCTCAAGGCTGGGCAGAAGTTTTCTATTTTACTTCAAGGCGATACCATCTCCTTGATTCCAAAACCTTCAATCAAACTCCTGCGCGGCGTTTTGAAAGGGGCAAATACCCAAGACGTGCGTGATCGCAATGATCGACCATGAGTGTCGTAGTAGGGTGGATAAGCGCAGCGCATCCACCTGAATTGAAATGTGAAAATGGCGGATGCGCGGTGCTTATCCGCCCTACAACAAGCGTGCTATTTTCCAATACAGGCTTTTCTCATAATATCATCAAGACTCATGTTGTATCCTGATTCTGCTCCGCCACTTGCCCCCGTAAATCCACCAGAGCCCCAAGTGTAAATTTGACTGGCATTTCGCTTGTTTTCGTAAGACACATACGCATAGCCACCCTCCTTGCAAGTTATGCTCCACTTTGTGGCATAGTCGCTCACTTCAGGCTGATGTGGGTACGAATACAACTCGTAATCTCCAGTACGAACTGCCGCCGCTTGCCGTTGTCGTTCCGCCTCTTCTTTTTCCCGCTTTTCTTTCGCTTTAGCCGCTTCAACTTTATCGAGTTTCTTCGACATATCCAGTAATTTGGTATTGGGTACGGCGTGGCTGGACGTGGCAATCAGCAACAAACTCAGCCAAAACAAATTTTTGTGTTTCATGGTCGTTATCTCCAAAAATAAAAAATGCTCATGTAGGGTGGATAAGCGTAGCGCATCCACCTGATTATTAAACAAAATGGCGGATGCGCTGCGCTTATCCACCCTACTACACTACTCGCAATCCATCCCTTGAATGGTTTCAGGTTCGCGCTCGCCCCATGACGCGTCATACCAACCTTTTGCCACGGCATGGCGAAACGACGACCATTGCCAATCGGCGGGGCGGGTGGTTTTGCCATGTTTCACGGGGTTGTAATGAATGTAATCAATGTGCCTGCGCCAATCCAATTCATCCCGAATCAGATGTTCCCAAAATCGCCGTTGCCACACCCAGCGTTCGTGCCGCGCATGGCTGGTCGGGTCAATTTGGCGTGAAACCGCCTTTTTGATTTCGCGCCACCGCCCCGAATAATCCGCATCGCCCTCAGGTAACCGCCAAATGCAATGCAGATGGTCAGGCAAAATCACAATCGCATCCATTTGAAACGGGCGCGCCATTTGTACCTTGCGAAACGCCTCGCGCAACACCGCCACCCGCGCTTCATCCACAAAAACAGGCTGGCGATGCCACGTCACCACGGTAAAAAAATACACCCCACCACGCAAATACGCCCGATGATAATGACTCATTTTTCCTCCTGTTGATGAGGGTGGATTAGGTGGATGCGCTGCGCTTATCCACCCTACAAAAATACTATTTCAACACCCCCGCCGTAGGGTGGATAAGCGATAGCGCATCCACCACACCCGCCCGATTTTTTCTGTGAATCAGGTGGATGCACTGCGTTTATCCACCCTACAAACGGCTACGGGAGCGTTCTGGCAAGACGGAAACCGATGAAGTAGTCCCGAACCGAGGGGACGAAGCTGTAGCGATACGCCGCACGCAGATTCTGCGACAAGTAGTTGAACCACGAACCGCCGCGCAGCACGCGTTCGCCACAGCCACTATCCGAACAGTCCTGCATCCACTCCCGAACATTGCCGCTCATGTCGTACAGCCCGTAAGCATTGGGTTGCTTTTGTCCGACGGGATGGGTTGTGTTGCCGCTGTTGTCGTCGTACCACGCCACGGCATTGAGATCGTTGCCGCCGCAATACTCGGTTTGATTGCCCGCTAAACAGGCGGTTTGCCATTCGCTTTCGGTCGGTAAGCGATAATTTTTACCTGTTTTGGCTTTGAGCTTTTGCAGAAATACCTGAATGTCGTTCCAACTGACGCTTTCGACGGGGCAAGTGTCGTCGCAATCTGTAAATCTCAACTCTGGCGGTGGACTGCCCATCACGGCTTGCCAAAGTGCTTGGGTTACTTCGTATTTACCCATTTCATAGCGGGTGTTGGGAATAGCGACCATATTGCTCGGAAGGCGTTGCAATGCCTCCGCCGCTCGCTTTTGACGTTGTGCTGCACTGATTTTGGATTCTCCCAGCGACACGTCGATCATTTTCACCACATCGTCACCCATACGGACGGTCTGGGTAAATTCCCGTTCGTGTTCACTATCCACCGCTTTAACGACACGGATATTCAGCGTCCCCGCTGGCACACCAACGTCCATTGGGCAATCGCCTTTAAATTTGCCGTTAATGGTGACGGCTGCGCCCTCCGCATCACCCTCACAGCTAATCCGCAACATCCCGCCACCACCCGCGTGGGCAGCCAAGGGAAAAAGTGCTGCGCAAAACAGCACACTGAGTTTTAAACGAAGGGTTTGCATGGTGATCGCTCCAGTGAACGTAAAAAGGAGCGATATTCTAACCGTAGGGGCAAGCAATGGGGAAAGTCTGTAGGGTGGATAAGCGCAGCGCATCCGCCATTTTTCGCAATAAATCAGGTGGATGCGCGTTGCTTATCCACCCTACAGATACAGCGGGTATCCAGTAAAACAAAAATCCTACATAGCGGACAAGACCCCATTCTGACTCGCTGCGCGAGGTTTATTTTTAGGACTGGATTCCGACCTTCGTCGGAATGACGGGTGTGATGCATTGGTAACGACGGGCGAGGGGAGTTGAGGTATTTGTGCATTTGACCTACGTTCCTAGTCATGTCATTTGGGTAACGACCTAAATTCGCGTACACTCCTTGCCCTTCCTTATTGTCCCGACCTACACGACCAGCATGGAATACATCAAAATTCGCGGTGCGCGCACGCATAATCTGAAAAACATCAGTTTGGATTTACCTCGTCATCAATTGGTGGTGATTACGGGCTTGTCGGGGTCGGGGAAATCTTCTTTGGCGTTCGATACCTTGTATGCGGAAGGGCAGCGGCGGTATGTGGAATCGTTGTCGGCGTATGCGCGGCAATTTTTGCAGTTGATGGAAAAACCCGATGTGGATTTGATTGAGGGCTTGTCACCTGCGATTGCCATTGAGCAAAAAGCCACCTCGCATAATCCGCGTTCCACGGTCGGCACGATTACCGAAATCCATGATTATTTGCGCCTTTTGTTTGCGCGGGCGGGCGATCCGTTTTGTCCGCAGCACAATTTGTTGTTGCAAGCACAAAGCGTGGGGCAGATGGTGGATCATGTTTTGGCCTTGCCTGAAGGCACGAAAGTGATGATTTTGTCGCCGCTGGTGGTGGCGCGCAAAGGCGAGCAACTGGATTTGTTCGACGAATTGCGGGCGCAAGGCTTTACGCGGCTGCGCATAGACGATGAAGTGTATGAAATCGACGCGTTGCCTGCGTTGCAAAAAACCAAAAAACACACGGTGGAAATTGTGGTGGATAGGCTGAAAGTCCATCCTGACAATAAACAACGCCTCGCCGAATCCTTTGAAACCGCGTTGCGCCATGCCGAGGGGCGGGCGGTGGCGGTGGAAATGGATAGTAACACCACGCATTTGTTTTCGGCAAAATTCGCCTGTCCCGTGTGCCATTATTCCTTGCCTGAGTTAGAGCCGCGTTTATTTTCCTTTAATAATCCGATGGGTGCGTGTCCTAAGTGCGACGGATTGGGCAATATTAACTTTTTTGATCCCAAGCGCGTGGTAGCATTTCCGTCGCTGTCGTTAAGTTCGGGCGCGATTAAAGGTTGGGACAGACGCAATCAGTTTTATCACCAATTGCTGGCTAGTCTGGCGAAGCATTACGCTTTTGATTTAGAGCAATCGTTTGAAAGCCTGCCTGAGCCGATACAACAGGTGATTTTGTATGGCAGCGGCAAGGAAGAAATCGCGTTTCAATACGTCAATGAGCGCGGCAAAGCGATTTTGCGCGAACACGCCTTTGAAGGCATCGTGCATAACTTTGAGCGTCGTTATAAAGAAACCGATTCGCCCACGGTGCGCGAGGAATTGGCGAAGTATTTGAATGGCTGCGTGTGTCCCGAATGCAACGGCTCGCGCTTACGATTGGCGGCACGCCATGTGCGAATTGCGGATAAAAATTTGCATGAAATCAGCGCGTTGCCCTTGCGACAAACCTTGGCATTTTTTAAACAATTGACTTTGCAAGGCAGCAAAGCGGCGATTGCCGAACGCATCGTGCATGAAATTATCAGTCGGCTGACCTTTTTGAATAATGTCGGGCTGGATTATTTGTCGTTGGAACGCTCGGCTGATACTTTGTCGGGCGGCGAGGCGCAGCGGATTCGCTTGGCTTCGCAAATTGGTTCGGGCTTAACGGGCGTGATGTATGTGTTGGACGAGCCGTCGATTGGGCTGCATCAGCGCGATAACGACCGCTTGTTAGATACGTTGAAAATGTTGCGCGATATGGGCAATAGTGTGATTGTGGTGGAACACGACGAAGACGCAATTCGTCATGCCGATTATGTGGTGGATATGGGGCCAGGTGCTGGCGAACATGGTGGATTGATTGTGGCGCAAGGCACGCCTGCCGATATTTGCGCCAATGAGAATTCGCTGACGGGTGATTATTTGATGGGGCGGCGCAGCATTGCGATGCCTGAAACCATCCACGCGCCGAATCCTGAACGGATGCTGAAAATTGTCGGGGCGACAGGCAATAACCTGAAAGAAGTCACGCTGAATTTGCCTGTGGGCTTGTTGGTGTGTGTGACGGGCGTATCGGGTTCGGGTAAGTCAACCTTGATTAACGACACGCTCTATCCTGCTGTTTCACAACATCTTTATGCCAGTCATGCCGAACCTGCGCCGCACGAGTCGATAGACGGTTTGGCATTTTTTGATAAAGTCATTAACGTCGATCAAAGTCCGATTGGGCGCACGCCACGCTCGAATCCCGCCACTTACACAGGGCTGTTTACCCCCATCCGTGAGCTGTTCGCGGGGGTACCCACTGCGCGTGAACGCGGTTATGGGCCAGGGCGTTTTTCGTTTAACGTCAAAGGCGGACGCTGCGAATCGTGCCAAGGCGATGGCGTAATTAAAGTCGAAATGCACTTTTTGCCCGATGTGTATGTGCCGTGCGATGTGTGTCACGGTCATCGCTACAACCGCGAAACGCTGGAAGTGCAGTACAAAGGCAAAAACATCCACCAGATTTTGCAGATGACAGTGGAGCAGGCTTTTGAGTTTTTCAATGCCGTGCCGATTATTGCGCGCAAATTGCAAACTTTATTGGATGTGGGGCTGGGCTATATCACGCTGGGGCAATCTGCTACGACTTTGTCGGGCGGTGAAGCACAGCGCGTGAAGTTGTCGCTGGAACTCTCCAAACGCGATACGGGACGCACCTTGTATATTTTGGATGAACCGACCACGGGGCTGCATTTTCATGATATTGCCTTATTGTTGAAAGTGATCCACAAACTGCGCGACCAAGGGAATACCGTGGTGGTGATTGAACATAATCTGGATGTGATTAAAACCGCAGATTGGGTGATTGATTTAGGCCCTGAAGGCGGCGATGGGGGAGGGCGGATTATTGCCGAAGGTACACCGCGCGCAATCGCCGTGCATCCACAAAGCATGACGGGGCGATATTTGCAGCCTTTATTGGACAAAAAATAGGCGATTTTGGACGCGGGATGTAAAAAAACTAAATAGATAAGTTTTTGATAAATTGATAAAAAACCGATAAATTAGTTAACCATCTCGCGATAATTGCCTGTCTGTCGTTGCCCCTAGCCTTGAGACAAGGTAGAATTCCCGCCCTTTCGCTTTTTGTTTTTGATGACGTGGCGGCTTTTGTCGCTATTTTTTTGCTTAAATGTTTTGATTTGAGGAACGCCGTGAGCAACTCTTCTTTGCCGATGCAGCAAGGCTTGTACGATCCGCGCCAAGAGCGCGATGCCTGTGGAGTGGGTTTTGTCGCCCATATTAAGGGACAAAAAAGCCATAGTATGGTGAGCCAAGGTTTAAAAATCTTGGAAAATTTGACGCATCGCGGCGCGGTGGGGGCTGACCCACTGGCGGGCGATGGCGCGGGGATTTTGTTGCAAGTGCCAGACGCGTTTTTGCGTGCCAAATGTGCCGCCTTGGGCGTGACGTTGCCCGCTGCGGGCAACTATGGCGTGGGCATGGTGTTCTTGCCGCGTGATGCGGCTGGACGTGCCGCGTGCGAACAAATCCTTGCGGACAAAATTGCTGCCGAAGGTCAAACCCTGTTGGGTTGGCGCGATGTGCCCGTCGATAGTTCGATTTTGGGCGAA
Source organism: Gallionella sp. (assembly GCA_049276435.1). Lineage (GTDB taxonomy): Bacteria > Pseudomonadota > Gammaproteobacteria > Burkholderiales > Gallionellaceae > Gallionella. Next base: position 10,375 of record JBASWK010000164.1, read on the forward strand.
AGCGTGAAGCCTGTTGAACCTTGCGTGCGTCAAGTGTTTATCGGTCGGGGTGCTGCTTGCGCGGACGCGAATGCCTTTGAACGCAAACTGTTTGTGATTCGTAAAACCGCTGAACACGCGGTGCGCGGCTTGAACGGCGCGGGCAAGGGCTTCTATATGCCGTCGATGTCAGCACGCACCATCGTCTATAAAGGCATGTTGCTGGCGGATCAAGTGGGCAAATACTACTTTGATTTGCAAGACGAAACTGTCATCAGCGCGTTGGCGTTGGTGCATCAACGTTTTTCGACCAATACTTTCCCCACTTGGGATTTGGCGCATCCATTCCGCATGATTGCGCACAACGGTGAAATCAACACCGTGCGCGGCAACGTGAATTGGATGACCGCCCGCCATGCGGCGATGTCGTCTGAGTTGTTAGGCGAAGATTTAGAAAAACTTTGGCCGCTGATTGCTGAAGGTCAATCCGACTCCGCGTGTTTCGATAACGCGCTGGAATTGTTGGTCGCGGGCGGTTATTCCCTGCCGCACGCCATGATGTTGTTGATTCCTGAAGCGTGGGCGGGCAATCCGTTGATGGACGCGGAACGCAGCGCGTTCTACGAATACCATGCCGCCTTGATGGAACCTTGGGATGGCCCCGCTGCCGTGGCGTTTACCGATGGGCGCATGATAGGGGCGACCTTGGATCGGAATGGCTTGCGTCCTGCGCGCTATTTGATTACCGATGACGACATGGTGTTGATGGCTTCGGAAATGGGTGTGTTGGATATTCCGCAAGAAAAAATCGTCAAAAAATGGCGGTTGCAACCAGGCAAAATGTTCCTGATTGACATGGAAGCGGGTCGTATCGTGGATGATACCGAGCTGAAAAATCAATTGGCGACGGCAAAACCTTACCGCGAATGGATTGAAAAAACACGCTTCTTCTTGGCGGACATGGCAGACGGTCAAACCGCTTTGCCTGAATTAAACGCGTCCTTGTTGGATATCCAACAAGCGTTTGGTTATTCGCAAGAAGATTTGAAGTTTATCTTAGCTCCGATGGTCGCTGCTGGTGAAGAACCCACAGGTTCGATGGGCGTGGATGCGGCATTGCCCGTGTTGTCCAACAAAAACCGTTCGTTCTACGACTATTTCCAACAATTGTTTGCGCAAGTCACCAATCCGCCGATTGATCCCATCCGCGAAGAAATTGTCATGTCGCTGACTTCCTTCATTGGGCCTAAACCCAATTTGTTGGGCATCAACGAAACCAATCCTGCGTTGCGCTTGGAAGTGCATCAGCCCGTGTTGTCGAACGAAGGCATGGCAAAACTGATGGACATTGATCGTTTGACCGCAGGGCAATATCGCTCCCGCGTGTTGGACATCACTTACCCAGCCGTCAACGGCGCGGCAGGATGCGAAGCAGCAGTATTGGCATTGTGTGCCGCAGCAGATCAAGCCGTTGCCGAAGGCGTCAATGTGCTGATTTTGTCTGACCGCACCCTGTCCTCAACCCGCGTTGCGATTCCTGCCCTGATTGCTTGTTCCAAAGTGCATTTGCACTTGGTGCGTGCGGGTTCGCGTACCAGCACAGGCTTGGTGGTGGATACAGGTTCGGCGCGTGAAGTGCATCACTTCGCGTTGTTGGCAGGTTATGGCGCGGAAGCGGTTTGCCCTTGGTTGGCATACCAAACCATCGCGTCCCTGAAATTGCCCGCTTCCCTCACTCCTAGCTCTCTCCCGCAAGCGGGCGAGAGGGACGCGGACTCGCTGCGCGAGGCTCAGGTTTACGAAGCGAAAAAACGCTTTATCAAAGCCATCGGTAAAGGCTTGATGAAAGTCATGTCCAAAATGGGCATTTCGACCTATCAATCCTATTGCGGCGCGCAAATTTTTGAAGCGATAGGCTTGAATGCCTCGTTTGTGGCGAGCTATTTCACAGGCACAGCGACCCAAATTGAAGGGATTGGGCTGGCAGAAGTAGCGGAAGAAACCGTGCGCACCCATCGCAATGCCTTTGGTGCTGACCCTGTGCTGGCAAACGCGCTGGAAGCGGGCGGCGAATATGCCTACCGCGTGCGTGGCGAAGAGCACATGTGGACACCCGATACCATTGCGAAATTGCAAAATGCCACGCGCACCAACAATTTTGCGACCTACAAAGAATATGCCAAGCTGATTAACGAACAAAGCCAAAAGCTGAAAACGCTGCGTGGCTTGTTTGAAATTGGTTCAGTCGGCGCGGCAGTGCCGTTGGCGGAAGTCCAACCTGCGAAAGAAATCGTCAAACGCTTTGTAACGGGCGCGATGTCGCTGGGGTCAATCTCGACCGAGGCGCACACCACCTTAGCCATTGCGATGAACCGCCTCGGCGGGCGTTCCAACACAGGCGAAGGCGGCGAAGATGCGGCACGTTTCGGCGTGTTCAAAGGCGGCGAAATGCTGTCCGACATCATCGGCAAGAGCCGTATCGAAACGGATCGCATGATGTTGGCGGGCGACTCGTTGCGCTCCAGCATCAAACAAGTGGCTTCGGGACGTTTTGGCGTGACCGCTGAATACTTGTCCAATGCCGACCAGATTCAAATCAAAATGGCGCAAGGCGCGAAACCAGGCGAAGGCGGTCAATTGCCTGGCGGTAAAGTATCGGAATACATCGCGAAATTGCGTTTCTCCGTGCCTGGTGTGGGCTTGATTTCGCCGCCGCCGCACCACGACATTTATTCCATTGAAGACTTAGCACAGCTCATTCACGATCTGAAAAATGCCAATCCTTCCGCGTCAATTTCGGTCAAATTGGTGTCCGAAGTGGGTGTCGGCACGGTGGCTGCGGGTGTATCCAAAGCCAAAGCCGATCACATTGTAGTGTCTGGTTTTGACGGCGGCACAGGCGCATCGCCCGTGTCTTCGATTAAACACGCGGGCACACCGTGGGAATTGGGTTTGGCAGAAGCGCAACAAACCTTGGTGTTGAACCAATTGCGCGGGCGTATTGCGTTGCAAGTCGATGGTCAATTGAAAACAGGGCGCGACGTGCTGATTGGCGCGTTGTTGGGCGCAGACGAATTTGGTTTCGCCACCGCACCGTTGGTCGTGGAAGGTTGCGTGATGATGCGCAAATGCCATCTCAATACTTGCCCCGTCGGTGTCGCGACCCAAGACCCTGTGTTGCGTCAAAAATTCACAGGTCAACCTGAACACGTCGTCAATTATTTCTTCTTCGTTGCTGAAGAAGTACGCGAATTGATGGCTGAAATGGGTATCCGCCGCTTTGATGACTTGATTGGTCGCAGCGATTTGTTGGGCATGAAACACAGCATCGCGCATTGGAAATCGCAAGGTCTGGACTTCTCTAAAGTATTCCACCAACCTGCTGTGCCAGCCAGCGTGGCACGTCGCCATGATGGTGCGCAAGACCACGAGCTGGAAAAAGCCTTGGATAACAGCTTGATTGCACAAGCACAAGCGGCATTGAACCAAGAGCAAAGCGTCACGATTGAAAGCAAAATCACCAACGTCAACCGCACCGTCGGCACGATGTTGTCGCACGAAGTGGCAAAACGCTATGGTCAAGCAGGTTTGGCAGCCGACAGCATCAACGTCACCTTCAACGGCACGGCTGGACAAAGTTTCGGCGCGTTCTTGATGAAGGGCGTGTCGTTCAATCTGCGCGGCGAAGGCAACGATTATGTCGGCAAAGGCTTGTGTGGCGGGCGTATCGCCATTTCGCCCCCATCGCAGTCCAAACTGATTGCGCACGAAAATATCATCGCGGGCAACACCGTGTTGTACGGCGCAACGTCGGGCGCGTGCTACTTGAGCGGCGTGGCGGGCGAACGCTTTGCCGTGCGTAATTCGGGTGCAATCGCGGTGGTAGAAGGCTTGGGCGATCATGGTTGCGAATATATGACAGGCGGCATGGTCATTGTGTTGGGCAAAACAGGGCGCAACTTTGCGGCTGGGATGTCGGGCGGCGTGGCGTACATTTTCGATGAAGATGGCGCATTCGCCTCGCGTTGCAACCCCGCGATGGTCAAACTGGAAGCCGTGCCTTTGGCGGATAGCCCCGCACCGTATTTGAATCACTTAAATCTTGCGGACGAAACCGTGTTGCGCACGCAAATTGAGCTGCATTTGCGCTACACCAACAGCCCGCGTGCCAAAGAGCTTTTGGATAATTGGGCGGACAGCTTGCCTCGCTTTATCAAAGTCATGCCAACGGAATATCGCCGTGCTTTGCAAGAAATGGCGGCGCAACAGAAGGAGTGTGCATAATGGGAAAACCAACTGGATTTATGGAATTTCCGCGTCTGAGTGAAGACTATTTGCCCGTCGCGGATCGTCTGAAAAATTACAAGGAATTCGTGCTGCATCTGACCGATGAACAAGCAGGTCAACAAGCCGCACGTTGCATGGATTGCGGCATCCCGTTCTGTACGTCGGGTTGCCCCATCAACAACATCATCCCTGATTGGAATGATTTGGTGTATCGCGGCGACTGGCAAGCAGCGTTGGACGTGCTGCACTCCACCAATAATTTCCCCGAATTTACAGGTCGCGTTTGCCCCGCCCCGTGCGAAGCGGCGTGTACCGTGAATTTGAATGGCGACGCAGTGGGCATCAAATCCATTGAACACGCGATTATCGACAAGGCTTGGGAAAATGGCTGGGTTGTCCCCCAACCGCCTGCACAAAAAACAGGCAAAAAAGTCGCAGTGGTCGGTGCTGGCCCTGCTGGCATGGCAGCCGCACAACAATTGGCGCGTGTCGGTCACGCCGTCACCTTGTTTGAAAAAAATGATCGCGTCGGCGGTTTGTTGCGCTACGGCATTCCTGATTTCAAATTTGAAAAATCCCACATTGACCGCCGTGTGGCGCAAATGGAAGCCGAAGGTGTCACCGTGCGCACGGGCGTGTTTATTGGCAAAGACGCAGATTTTGGCGTAAACAATTTGGCAAAAGACACGATTTCGCCTGAAGCTCTGCACGCAGAATTTGATGCCATCGTGATGTCAGGCGGTTCGGAAGTGCCGCGTGATTTACTGATTCCAGGTCGTCAATTGCGCGGCGTGTATAACGCCATGCAGTTTTTGCCACAACAAAATCGCCAAGTCGCAGGCGACAAATTGCCAGGGCAAATTCGCGCCAACAAAAAACATGTGGTGGTGATTGGCGGTGGTGATACAGGTTCGGATTGTGTCGGCACCTCGAATCGTCATGGCGCAGTGTCCATCACGCAATTGGAAGTGATGCCCCGTCCGCCTGAAGCAGAAAACAAACCGTTGGTTTGGCCCAATTGGCCGCTGAAAATGCGCACCTCCAGCTCGCACGACGAAGGGTGTGATCGCGATTGGTCTGTTTCCACCAAAGAATTTATCGGCAATGCGGACGGCGAAGTGGTTGCCTTACGCTGCGTGCGGCTAGATTGGAGCACAGGCAAACCCGTGGAAATCGCAGGCAGTGAATTTGAACTCAAAGCGGACTTGGTACTGTTGGCGATGGGCTTTGTATTCCCAGGACCGCACGTGCTGTCCGCTTTTGGGGTAGAAAAAGATGCACGCGGCAACGTCGCCGCGAACACCGATGACTACCGCACCAGCGTGGATAAAGTGTTTGCCGCAGGTGATATGCGCCGTGGTCAATCGTTGGTGGTGTGGGCAATCCGTGAAGGTCGTCAATGTGCGCGTGCGGTGGATGAATTCTTGATGGGTTCGTCGCTGTTGCCACGGTAAACTCCTTCCCCCTAGGAGGGGGAAGGCTGGGATGGGGGTTGAAAGTTTGCACCGTGCGAAAGTTTCGACTGTGCGAAGATTCTACCCCCACCCTAACCCTCCCCCTGCAAGGGGGAGGGAATGCACAGTGCGAATATCAAATTGCTTTTGCTAGATTAAAAATAATCAGGGAAATACCATGAATTTCAAAGTAAAAAACGATACCTTCTTGCGCGCTTTGTTGCGTCAGCCGACTGAATACACGCCGTTGTGGATGATGCGCCAAGCGGGGCGTTATTTGCCTGAATACCGCGAAACACGCCGCCAAGCGGGCAGTTTCTTAGGGCTGTGCAAAAACCCTGATTTCGCCACGGAAGTGACGATGCAGCCATTGGAGCGTTTCCCACTGGACGCGGCAATTTTGTTTTCGGATATTTTGACCGTGCCCGATGCGATGGGTTTGGGCTTGTATTTCTCCGACGGCGAAGGGCCTAAATTCAAACGTCCGCTGCGCGACGAAGCCGCCATCTTGGCGTTGCGCCCCGCAGACATCGACAAAGATTTGCGTTATGTGACCGATGCGGTCAGCCAAATTCGTCGCACCTTGGACGGCAGCGTGCCGCTGATTGGCTTTACAGGCAGCCCGTTCACCTTGTCTTGCTATATGGTGGAAGGCGGCGGCAGCGATGATTACGCCAAGGTCAAAACCTTGATGTACAACGAACCCAAGCTGATGCACCACATTTTGGAAGTGACCACGCAATCGGTGATCGCCTACCTCAATGCGCAAATCGAAGCGGGCGCGCAAGCGGTGATGATTTTTGATTCATGGGGTGGCGTGTTATCTCATGCAGCCTTCCACGAATTTTCGTTGGCTTACACCCAACGCATCGTCGATGGTTTGATTAAAGAAAAAGACGGCGTGCGCATCCCCTCCATCGTGTTCACCAAAGGCGGCGGCTTGTGGATTGAAAGCATCGCCAACACAGGTTGCGACGCAGTCGGTTTGGATTGGACAATGGACATCGGCATTGCGCGCCAAAAAGTCGGTGACAAAGTTGCCTTGCAAGGCAATATCGACCCTGCGGTGTTATTCGCCTCCCCCGACGCGATTTACCGCGAAGTGGAACGTGTATTGAGCAGTTTTGGTTTCGGCAGCGGTCACGTATTCAACTTGGGACATGGCATTTCGCAGCATACCAATCCTGAACATGCCGCCGCATTAGTCGCGGCTGTGCATGAATTAAGTCGGAAATATCATTAGGATGGTGACACTCGGACATTTATGCGGCAGCTTTGCGCCTGTTTTTTAAAGGATGGGCATCGTGAAAAAACTGTGGCAAAACTTCTGCACTTCCCAAAAAGCAGGCTATATGATGCCTGTTGCGGGCGGGATTTTGCTGTTGAGTGTATTGGGGTTTCCGCTGTTCTTTAGTTCCATCGAAGCGCAGCGCACCGCGCAATATGAGGCAAAAATTCGTTCGCTGAATCTGAATGAAATTTTGGCAGATCAAGCGTTGGCGAACTATGCTAAACAGACCAGTCAGCAGTTGTTTTTTGACCACTGTGCGGGTTGCCATGGTGAAAGCGGCAAAGGCGATAAGACCGCTGAGGGCTTATTCGCGCCTGTGTTGAGCGACCGAGATTGGTTGTTTGAAGGTAAGATTGAAACGATACATGCGGCGATTGCCGATGGACTCAAAGGCAGTATGCCCGCCTACCGTAAAACCTTGTCTACACGGCAAATTGATCAGCTAGCGCGATATGTTCAGGCGTTAAGTGAAGGTCAACCTGAGCGTGAAATGGCGGGCAAAGTCCTTTTTTTCACCAAAGGTTGCGCACCCTGTCACGGGGAAAGCGGGCAAGGCATACCCCAAATTGGCGCGGCTAATTTGGCGGATAACATCTGGCGTTTTGATGGCTCATTCGCGGGCATTAAGCGCACCATCACCTACGGGATCAACTCAGGCGAAGAACATGACCGCGTCGCCGTGATGCCAAAATTCAAAGATGCAGGTAAGCTAAATAATAGCGAAATTAAAAAACTGGCTATTTACGTCTATTTGCTCAGTGGTGCCAGCGAAGAAAAGCATCGTTAGGTTTATCAAAAAATGTTGGAATGTGAGACCTGCCCCGAATGGCACTTACTTAAGCTCAAAGCCCCTGATGCGGCACGGATTAACATTTTTTCACCATCCTCTAAAAGCAGGCTGAACTACCGTCCCTTCCCCTTCAAGGGGAAGGCTAGGATGGGGATGGGTTCGTTCTCTGCACCCCCCCCATCCCCACCCCAACCCTCCCCTTGAAGGGGAGGGGGTTTGCCGATGATTTGACTTAAGTAAGTGCCATTCAGACCTGCCCTCATTCCCGACTATTCTTTAGACCCACGCGCCGCGACTTTCTTATACGCAGCACTTTTGGGATTGCCAAGCTTCTGATAATCATTAGCCACTATTTGATAAGCTTTTGTTTTCAGACGGAGATCAGCGATATTGGGGTTGCTTACGCTACCCGTTAGCGCGGGGAGCTGGAGTGTGATGCCACTGTCGATATGGTCTGGATTTCGGCGGGACAATGCGGGTCTATTTTCTGCATAGATCACGGGCCACCAATAGGCATCACCCAAGTTGGTCGCCGCAATTGCCCACAACGTATCGTTAGGTGACACGATAACCGCAGTCGGAGAAGTGTCTGGTTCTATGGGGGTTGCGAGGATAATTGCGGGTACGCTGGAAGTCGGCGTATGTTCAGAGCCTGCCACGACGGTTTTACCCGATGAAATCACGGGCGCATCTTGCGTGCTTATCCGATTTTTCATCCTAATACCTAACACAATCAGCAGCAATAACAGCAGTAATAGCAAAATCCATACGCCCTTTCTGGTGCGCCAAGCTGTTTTGTCTGGCGTGAGTTCCTTGATGCGCAGCTGACGGAAAGGCGCGTTGACCGCAAAACGCAATGCGTCGTAGGCGTGAAAATGGACACGCGAGTGCGCAGGAATCGTTAATGGCGCACCAGAGTTGGGATCTCGCCCCGCTTGTTCATCGACATGGGTGGTATGGAAACGACCAAAGCGATACAAATGAATGTCACCGCCCGCCTCTAGCTCCTTGCTCAGGGTCTTCGCGAATTGCTGGATAAAAGCATTGGCTTCGACATGGCTGACCTTGGCACGCCTAGCCACCAGCCTTGTTAATTCGTGGAGTGCTATTTTGTTGTCGCCGCTCATGTCAGCACTCCCGCTTTGCCTGATTCCATATCGTAAACATCATCACGCAGCAAGGTACCCGTGCGAAACACAGGCACGCGCCGTTTTGGAAAAATCGCAAAGTCATGACGGGTTGGTCGATAACCGCGATGCTTTTGGTATGTCGCCGTGTCAAACGTGCCGAGATGCGGGATAGATACCGCTTGCCCGACTTGGAGTAAGCCCCGAATCTCCCGCAATGTTGCCCGCAACAACCGCTGCGACTGCGTGTACGTTATGCCCAACGCCTTGGCAATTTTTTCAACAAGCTCAGATTGATCCATGATGTGTGCTCCATAAAATGTGATGCGCAGGTTTCAGCAACATTTACCCGCATCCACGCAGCGTGCGCGGTTGCTTGATACTGACGATCACTTTATGGGAACGAGTCGTTGGGATCTGTACGTTTCCGCACACTTATAATTTGCAAATCATCTTTCACTTAAAGTAGTTACGTGCCACACGTAAAACAGAGAGACCAACGCTACGCGGCTAAATTTTTGGAAGAATTTCAGATCAAGACTATAGTGGTATAGTAACTATAAAGTTCATTCTGATTAATGTTGTTATTTAAAAATATCTAACAAATTCAATGCAATTCGTAATGTCAGTCTGTTGGTCGTGATACGGTTTAATGACTTAGGTGAAAATAAACATGAATATTAGTTCCGTACTTATTAAAGGATTTCGCTGTTTCGACGGTAATGGGCAACATGTTCACTTAAATAAATTCACCTGTTTTGTCGGGCCAAATGCATCGGGTAAGACTGCCAGCATGTCGGCGTTGGTTCGTATGTTTGGCGATACGCAAACCGAACGAACAATTAGACCTGCCGATTTTCACCTCCAGCCGGGGGAGAAACTATCTGCGGTGAACGAAAGGTCTTTAAGTATCGAGGTAATGCTTGAATTTCCTGAGCTTGAGGGAGATGTTGCCGCCAGCTCAGCAATACCTGAGGCTTTTAACCAGATGTTAGTTGCGGAGCAGAGTGGCAGTCCTTACTGTCGAATTCGCTTAGAAGCGACTTGGACAAATGATGGAACTGCACAAGGAGACGTTCAACAGAAGTTGTTATGGATATTGACGCCCTCAGATGACCCGAAAACCATTCAAGACAATCAGCGTTCAGTAAAAGCCGCAGAGCGTGTCCGATTGAGGGTGGTCTACGTGCCCGCTGCACGTGATCCAGCCACACAAATTCGAGCATCGTCAGCAACTGTATTCGGACGTTTGCTGAAAGCCATTGACTGGGGCGACCATCAAGCTGCGATCCAGGGAAAGTTGGACGAACTCAAATCCGATTTAGGCCAACTAGCTGGTTTGGCGACACTGAACACTCAGGTTCAGAATGCATGGGGAAATCTCTATGACGGACGAGTAGCGGCGAACGTTACTTTTCAAAGCGAACAAGCAGATGCGTCATCGCTACTTGGAATGCTCGTGCCAACTTTTGCACCAAATGAGCAGGGGCAAGCTATTCAAGCGGCTGAACTTAGCGACGGCCTTCGGTCGCTATTCGCTTTGTCCTTGCCTTTAGGTTTCTATCGAGTAGAGGAGCAATTGAAGGAGGCAGCAACGGCTGCCGGATTTAGAGCCGATATCACGGATGAACTTCCTCGGTTAACGATTTTTGCTGTTGAAGAGCCTGAGAATCACCTTTCACCTCATTACCTCGGAAAGGTCGTTACTGAGTTAAATCAGATAGCAAATGAACCCAATGCTCAGGTAGTGCTATCGAGTCATTCTCCTTCTATCATGCGTCGTGTCGAGCCGGATGATGTCCGTTACTTTCTTGGTGGAGAAACCAGAGTTTCCACTGAAATATCGTCACTTAGCTTACCAGCAGATGAATCAGACGAGTCATTCAAGTACGTTCGAGAGGCAATACGCGGATATCCAGAGCTTTATTTTTCTCGGCTGGTCGTGCTCGGTGAAGGAGCGTCTGAGGAAATCATTCTACGCAAGGCGTTTGAGGACAGTAGAAGCCCACTGGACTCGCTATTCGTTTCCGTAGTTCCCCTAGGTGGTCGGCATGTAAATCACTTTTGGCGACTTTTACACGGCCTCAAAATTCCGTATGTAACACTCCTCGATCTTGATCGAGAGAAGGAAGGTGCCGGTTGGGGACGATTGCGATACGTCCGCGATCAGCTTGTGGCACTTCATGGAACCGCTGCTCCTACGCTTCTATATAGGGGGGAAGATGGGGGTGACTACAATTTGGCCGACATCAACGATGATTTGCTTGGTCGTGATGAACAAGATACTGTGAAAATGGCACCATGGATCAACCTTTTTCAGCAGCAATTTAATGTGTTCTTTGCCAAGCCGCTGGACATTGATTTCTCCATGCTGAAATGTTTTACAGACACCTATAAATCTCAGGCACCCGCTGGTGGAGGACCTCGTTTGCCGAAGAAGGAACCAGCTCTCACTGAAGCAAAAATTGCACGCATGCACCAAGTACTGGCTGCGGATGTAACAACGGCACCAACAACCTTGGGAGGAAGTTACGACAACGCGACCGAGGTTCCCCTATTCGTTTGGTACAAATACTTGTTCTTGGATGGCTCAAAACCTGTAAGCCACATGCGTGCCATGGCCAAACTCGATGGTTCTAAATGGGTTGATACAATGCCGACTGAATTAAAAGATCTGATTTCACATGTTAAAACGATAATGACTCCGATTCCGCCACCACCACCTCAAAACGCTCAAAATGTCGCTGCTGCTCAGTGAGGAGAGTTGGCGCCCGGTCGGGGTCGATGATTTGGAAGATCGAGCGCATTATGTCGTTCGTTCCACGGAGAACAAGCTCGTAATTGCAGGCCCAGGGGCTGGTAAAACGGAGCTTCTGGCACAGAGGGCCAACTTTCTTCTGACGACCGGTCGCTGCACCAATTCGAGGCGAATTCTGGCTATATCGTTCAAGCGTGATGCTGCGAAAAACCTTTCTGAGCGCGTTCGTGCAAGAAGTGAGGATTATGCAGATCGATTCGATTCAATGACGCTGGATAGCTTTGCCAAACAATTAGTGGATCGCTTCTATCCTGCGCTGCCTGTGGATTGGAGGCCTAGACCCAACTACCTCGTTCGCACGTCTTCTATTTCCGAAGAGGAAGCACGGATGTGGTTTGATCGAGCATCTGTGCCGGCAGGACATGCTCGGCCAAACATGGCCGGTCGCAATAGAGCCCAAATAGCAGAATCCTTGGATAAGGTGATGCACGGCGCTGTATTACCTTACGATACTGTACCGAGTAATATCCATCGGGCTTGGGGATGCCAGTGGTGGAGTGAACAACTAATGTTGCAACCTACGGCACCAACCCTGACATTTCCTATGCTCAACCGCTTGGCTGCCTATCTGCTTCGCACCAACCCTAAGATAAATGCCGTACTTCGTGCGACTTATTCGCACGTTTTTCTTGACGAGTTTCAAGATACCACTGCGTCGCAGTGGGACTTGATTACCACAGCCTTTTCGGGTTCAGGCAGCGTGCTGACTGCCGTCGGTGATGGCAAACAACGAATCATGGTTTGGGCTGGAGCCGATGCCGAGATTTTTGGGAAATTCGAAGCGACATTCGAGGCTGAGCCTGTTGCATTGATCCGAAATTACAGATCAGTACCGGAATTGGTTCGCATACAACATGCCATTGCTCAAGTCGTCGAGGCCGCCTCGGTGGAGCCTGAGGCTGCCACTCATCATCAAGGCGAAGGGGTTTGCTCAATACTTGGTTTCGAAAATCCTAAGTCAGAGGCAATCTTTCTTGCCGACTTCATCCATAGCGAAATCGAGGGCGGTGCCAGCCCACGGGATTTCTGCATATTGGCTAGGCAGAGCATCGGAACCATGGTTGCCCTTTTACAGGCGGAGCTTAGGTCGCGTGGCGTGTCTTTGCGCGATGAATCTTTGCTACAAGATCTTCGTGCCGAGCCAGTGACTCATATTGTCATGCTGACTTTGCGTTTAGGCATTTCACAACGTGACTCGAAGGCCTGGAGTGATTTGACTTCCGAGCTAAGCATCTTGGCAGGATTAGATGATGAGTCTGACAGTGTCGAACTGGAACGAATGACGATTGCTCACAAGATCTGGGCCCAAGCTTTCATACGAAGCAATGCGGATATTAAGGATTTTCCAAGCGGCATCGTGGCACTTCTTGGGGCCGAGCGATATAGAGCTTGTTATCGACAGTACATGAATGGGTCATACCTAGAGAAAGTTACGAAAGACCTAGGTGATGCCTTGAAACATAGCTTGGAAAATGCAGGATCTGTCGAAGGGCTGGTTGCAGACTTTATCGGAGAAAATGTTGTCCCCGCCATGTCTATTCACAAAAGTAAGGGGCTGGAATTCAAGACCGTTATTTTCATGGGACTGGAGGATGAGCAATGGTGGAACTTCCGCGCTCAACCTGAAGAAGAAAAGCGAGCGTTTTTCGTTGCTTTCTCACGGGCGATACATTCAGTCCTTTTTACATTTTCGCAGGAGCGGCAAAAATGGGGCCGCTCGACTCAGACTAATCGAAGACAGGTCGGAGCTCTGTTCGATATTCTTCAGCAAGCTGGTGTTGAGCTCATAAACGTCGATAGTCGCGATGCCAACTGATTTAATTTAAGGGCAAATGTGAAAATTCTAGGTCATACCTATCTGATGCAGCGTAATAAATATAAGGATGGCACGATCGCGACCATCCCAAACACTGGACGCCCTTTAGAGATTGTAAATGCATTCCAGAATTAAGAAATAAAACAAGTTATAGCAATTGATAGTCAATAACTTACAGATTTTATTCTGAATTTGTAGTGTACTTGAAGAATACCTCACAGTCTTTCTAGTGTCTTCGTGCCGTTCCGCCCCCTTCCGCTCAGACCAATTATCAAACCTCACCTTTGCCACACCCCCTCGCCATCTTAAGCGGAACCGACACGCCGTCGCGGTGCGGAATGAGCCACGCAGTGCCGATTTATCATATTGAATCCATTAGTTTTATTGAATCTTCCGTTTATGGTTCGACAAGCTCTCAACGAACAGCTTTTAATAATCTTAATAATCAATTAGTTAAAAACAGAAGCCTCTTGAAAAAAATATCGCCAAACAGCCGCCAAAAAGCCTGTTTTTTGCCAACGCCTTTCGACCTACGGGCGAATAACCTACTCACCACGAACGGAAGATTGAATCAGTGCCTCCAGCGTCATAAGCGCATTAAAGCTCGTCACCCAAAGCTCGCAACCGCGTACGCAGCGATGCGATTTCGTCGAGTAATTCCAACACCAGCGCGGCTCCCGCAAAATCTATCCCTAGATCACGCTGCAAGCGCAAAGCTTTACGTGCGCGGTGCAAGCTGTCGCCGATAAATACCCATTGTTCGGGTTCGCGACCCTGCGGTTCTAGCACGCCGACTTCCACCAGTGCGATGATTTCTGCTGCATGGATGGAACAGGCGCGACACAGGTCTGCCAGCGTCAGCTGGGTTTGTTCTTCATGTATGCAGATGGTTAATTGCGACAGATTATTTTCAGTATTCATTTCTCACACTCCCAGTTTGGTGCGTGGATTGAAGGCAAGCTCATGTGCCATTTTGCGGTACAGCTCCTTCGCAACTTCGGTTTGGGCGGGCGGCAGCGCGATGGACAAAATCACATAACAATCGCCAGGTGGATTGCTGGGTATGCCGCGTGCTTTCAGACGCATCTTGCGACCAGAGGCAGATCCTTCGGGTATTTTGAGTTCGACGATGCCACCGAGTGTCGGCACTTTCACGGTTGCGCCCAACGCGGCTTCCCACGGGGTGACAGGCAAGTCAAGGTACAGGTCACGACCATCGACGCGATAAAGTGGATGCGGGCGGAATTCAATTTCGAGATAAAGATCACCTGCCTTGCCTGTTGCGCTGCCCGCACTGCCCTGCCCGCCGAGGCGAATATGCTGACCTTCGCGTATGCCTTTGGGGATGGTGACGTTGAGCACGCGTTCTTTGGTGCCCACATGACCTTGCGCATCCATCGCGGGTACGCGTAGCGTGATGGTACGGGTTGCGCCATGATAAGAATCTTCTAAGTCGATGAGCACCTTGGCATGATGATCCTCGCCTTTTGCATGAGGAGAAGCGCGTCCCGTGCCACCCGCATTGAAGTCGCGCCCGAACATTGAGGCAAAGAAATCACTGTAGTCCGCCGCATCGCCGCCAGCAGTGCTTCTCCCACTGTATTCAAAGCCTGTATTCCAGTCTGGTGGTGGGGTAAACGTCTGACCACCCTGATAGTTCGCACCGAGCTGGTCGTAAGCCGCACGTTTCTCTGTATCCTTCAGCACCTCATTCGCCTCGCCCAGCTCTTTGAAGTGCGCCTCGGCATCGGGTTCTTTGCTGACATCGGGATGATACTTGCGCGCCAGCTTGCGGTAAGCGCGCTTGATTTCATCTTGAGTCGCATCACGCGCAACCCCCATGATCTTGTAGTAGTCTTTGAATTCCATTATTTGGGTACCCTGCAAAGAAACTGCGATATTTTCGACTGAGATTCGGGTCGAAAATGATGATCAACGCGCTGTTGTCTGGCTGTAAAACAGCGTTAACTGCTTGTGTATTTTAGGATAACAGGCTTGCAAAATATCAGGTGCGATAAAAAAATATTCGCTTGCCACGGCAAAGAATTCTGCGGGGCTGGTGGCTGCATAAGCATTGATGCAAGCTGATCCATTCACCGCCACTTGCTGGCACAACAAGTCGTACGCTTCGCTAAAATCTTCTGCCCAACTTTGAAAATTCATGCCGCCACGCAAGGGTGGCAAACCGTTCGCTACGCCATTCAGTCCATCCAACTTGTGCGCAAACTCATGCAACACCACATTGTGACCCGTCTGCGGATGATAAGCGTCACGTGCTACATCGTCCCATGACAAGATCACGGGGCCATACAACCACGCTTCGCCACTTAAGATATTGGCTTCGTGATGTACGAGGCCGATGGCATCCGCCTGTTCATGATTCACCCGAAACGCGCCAGGATAGAGTATCACTTCGACCCAATTATCAAAGCAATCCGTCTCCAGATTCAAGATCAGTAAACAGGCTTGCGCCGCCACCGTGACGCGCATCTCCTCGGTCACATCCAGCCCCTGCACGCCATTGATTTCCTTGTGATGCAAGAACCAAGTTGTCAGCTCGCGCAGATGCGCCATTTGCACCGCGTCCAAGCCCTGAAGCACGCTAATCTTTTGCGTCACACTGTGCCAAATAGGCAGGGGTATAGGATTGCGTCGCAGCAAACGACGCATCTGCCAGCGTCCGAGTAGTTTTCCGAATGAGATCATTAAGGTATCAATCTACACGGCAACACGACTACCTCGCGTGAATCTCATCCAGTGCGGTGTGCATTGCCGCCAAAATGAGTTTATCGGCAGCCTGCTGGTCAATTTCGGGAATATCCCAACCGAAGATTCTGCGATATTTTTCCACAAGGCTACGCATATCTTCATTGATTTCACTGCGGTAGGCATCAATTTCCAACTGCTCCATTTTTTTCATGATACTGCTCCTTCAAGTAATAGATTTAGTGCCACATCACGTTACATGCGTCCTTTGCTGCGGCAGCAAACAGATTGATCAAGGGCAACGCCCGATGATCCATGCTCACACTAGGTTCCTCACCATCCTTATCGGCGGGTGCAGGTTTTTCAGCTTCGATCGCGGCTTTTAAACGACTCAGTGCCTCGGGCACATCTGCTGCCAAAATTGCACCTGGTACAGTCGGGCTGTGCCCCATCATTCGCAGCATATCCAAGGCGACATCACCGAACATCGTGATGTCTGCATTGGCTGGGGTTGTAAAAGTTACCAACATGTTAGACTCCTTATTTTAGGACGCAAGTTTCCAGAGGTTCCATCATACTTAGGCAATCCAGTTCACTTTGTGCGCTGCCACACTGAATGCCAATCTCACAAGCTATTTGCTTTTTGCTGAGCGCGGCGCATGGCGAAAATTTGGCTAAGTTGCGCACTGCATTCCTCTGCCAGCACCCCACCTAATACTTGAGTGTGATGGTTGAGTCTGACCGCCTGAAATACCCGAAATACGAAATAAAGGGGTAAGGTCTTTCGTTATCACCTTCCCTCAATTTCTGTTGCTGACTCTTTGGATTCCTGCACTTTCACCTATCGACTGACGGTTGGGGCGGCTCTCACATTCCAAACCTGCGCCCCTTGCTGTCGCGATTATTTAGGATAGACGCAGCGTGCGATGGCTTCGTTGGTTTTTAAACTCAGACAATGTCGAATGTCACGATGGTGTGGGCGTGTCGCCGTGGTGCGATGTGTTGGTGGCGGAACACTGGAGGCTGCGGTATCGGGGGGGGCGGTATCAACAAATACGGGATCGACCTCGGCTACGCTTGATGGCATGGTCGTGATTGCGGCGGCATCTGTATTGGAGACTGCACTTGTTGTTGCAACTTGACTCGTGACTGCACTGCTTGGTGTCAGGACGGGTATTGCCGCACTGGATGACGCGACTGCACTGGTCGCCGCAACTTGACTTGTGACGGCACTGCTTGGTGTCAAGACGGGTATTACCGCACTGGATGGTGGGACGGCACTATTGGCATTGACGGCACTGACGGGGGCAATCGCGCTGCTAGGGGTGGGTGCTTGCGGCGGTGTTGTCGGGGCGGCGGCATGTGGTGCTTGAACGACTGGGGTGGTGCCAAAGTAGCGCATAATCGTGCTGTAGGTCGCGCTGATTTCGGGTTCAAACAAATAATAGGCAGCGGCGAGGGCGATGAGGAGTATGACGAGAATCGCCGCCAGTATTTTGTTTAAATTGTTTGATTGGGGTGATTTTTTGGGGGTGGGTGCTTTGGTTTTTGCTGGGGCAAGCTTCGCAGCTAGTCGCTTGAAAATATCCTTCATATTGAACTCCTATTGCGTGTCATTTAAACGGCGTGAAGCATAGCACCACTTGGGGGTAAAGGGAGAATTTTGACGACAGCGCGCGGTCATTGCGCCAAATTATGGTGTTGCGCGTGGGCGGATAAAAGGGGGTAGGGTGTTTTCCGCCCCCATTTTTGCGCTATAGATGTTGCTTGGCTTTTTCAATACCTTCTTGTATGTCTTTTTTGCGTCCCACATCGGCATCTTCACGACCTGGACGAGCTGGTGAGGCAAGGGCTTTTTGGAAATACTCCAATGCTTTTTTGTACTCGCCACGATTTAGTAAGAAGTCGGCGTAGAAATAGTTGGGATCTATTCCCGTTGGGTTCATTTGCAGGGCTTTTTCTAGGTATCCGCGCGCTTTTTTCTGGTCGCCAAAGCCGATGGGCCAGCCAGGGACTTTATAGTGCAAAGAGCCTAGCGTGGTGTAGATGGAGCCATGTAATGCTTGTGGATTGATGGCTTCTGCCGCCAATAATAAGTCGCGGGAGGTTTTTGCCAGCCCTAATGCGCCGATCCCGCCTTTGGCTTTCGCATAGCCACTGACAATAATGGCTTCCCAAACCATCAGCTCGGCATGACCAGGATTGTTCGCGGACATTTGGTGCGCCAGTTCCGACAAGGCTTTAAAAGACGCTTCTTGTTTATCTTCCGCCGTTTGGTAATTGGCGATTGCCCATTCATGTTGCAGTTTTTCAACGGCGGTATCAACCGCGTTAGGTTCAGCAAATGCAACATTCATACTGAATATCAGCCCTGCCAGCCAAGCAAATTTTTTCATTATTTCTATTCCTTTAAAAAGAGGGGTTTTTAGCATATTTACGTGCAATACGGGTATTTTTCAATAGTCCGTTATCGACCAATCTGGGGAAAATACCATTCAGCCTCGCAAAAAAAGATTCGGGTTGACCAATAAAGCATTCTTTACGATCTGCTTCAATGGCTAACACGATCTGTTCTGCGACGTATTCTGGCTCATCCATGTTGGTTTTTGTTTCAATCAACATTTGAGTGGTGCGTGCATTGTTGAGTGATGTTTTGGTGGCGCGCGGCGAAATGTACGTGACCCCTACGTGGGTGTCTACCAACTCCCGACGTAAGGCTTCAGAAAATCCACGAATGGCAAATTTACTGGCGCAATAAGGCGCGAAGTGGGCAAATCCAATTGAGCCAAAGGTTGAACCGATGTTGACTATCCGTCCGCTGTTTTGTGCCAGCAAGTGGGGTAGCACGGCATGGGTCAGTAACATCGGCGCGGTGACGTTGACTTGTATGGTTTGCGCGATACGTAGCGCGTCCAGTTGCTCAAATAGCGCGAAATCCATGATGCCCGCGTTGTTGATGACGATGTCGATGCCGCCCATTTCTTGCATCGCCATCTCAACGACTTGTTGTGGCGCACCTTCGGCAGACAAGTCCACAACCATCGCCAACGCAATATCGTCTAGTTGGTTGATTTCAGCGCAGATCTCAGTGATACGTGTTTCGTTGCGCTCGACGAGGAGTAAGCGAGCTCCTTTTTCGGCTAAACGCTTTGCCACCAGATAGCCTATACCACCTGCGGCACCCGTCAAGATGATGCGTTTGTCGGTTAAGTTCATGATATTTCTTTCGTTAAAAAGCGGTTGCCCAAATCGCGGAATAGGTTGCCATAGAGCAGATAAAACATCTTGGCGTGGTGAATGACACACGCTAAATCGTCAGGGTGGTCAATACGGTTAATTAGCGATTGGTAAAAGTCTACATGCTCGACATCCAATGAGCCATGCGAGCCGAGATATGAGAAAGCATCGCTACCCAAATTAAGGCTCTTTTGTAAGGTTTGTCCTACATAGGTGGCGAGTGCGACGCTCGTGCCTTCCAATACCAGCACCATGCCGAAGAAGCCAACAGGATTGACACGGGCGATGGTGTCATATGCGTAGGCGACCATGAGTTCAGTGGCTGCGCGAGGTTGACCATGGCGCACGGCTTCGGCATCCCCGCCACAGGCTTGGATGTCATTTAGTATCCATTCCTGATGCCCCACTTCTTCTTCGATATATTCTGCGACGGCGGTGCGTAGCCATTCATATTGCCCCGATAATCTGCCACCACAGGACATCAACAACGGCGTGGTGTGTTTGACGTGGTGGTAGGCTTCGGTCAAAAAAGCGATATAAGCGTCGAGGCTGACTTGACCTGCCGCACCTGCGCGAATAATGGGTAAGCTTTGCAGCGCATTGCGCTCGGCTTCGGTAGCGGCTAACAGCTGTTCATAATTTGTCATCAATGCTCCTTGTGGCTAAACGATGCGGGTTATTTGAACTTAAATTCAGGGTGCATAAAGTGCGTCAATTGCCGCTTGGTATTGCGCCAAAATGCGGTCATGTTTCAAGCGACCATTCGCGGTCATTTGTCCATTTTGGGGTAAAAAGGGCGTTTGAGCGACGATCCATTTTTTGATTTGAGCGTAATCGGGTAACACGCGGTTTGTTTCTGCAATCGCATTTTCGATGGCGGGTAAGGCCTCCGCACTGCGCGGCACAATCACGGCGACATTCCAAGGGCGAGCTTCACCGAATACGGCTGCTTGGGCAATGGCAGGATGAAGGGTTAATTCGCGCTCGACCCATTCGGGCGACACATTACGCCCAAATGAGGTAATGAATATGTTTTTCTTGCGTCCTGTCAGGTGTAAGTAGCCTTGTTGATCTAAATATCCGATGTCACCTGTTGGCCAGAAAGGATGGGTTCGGTCAGATTCATCGTGGGTATAGCCTAAAAAAGTCGCCCCTGAAACCAGCACTTCGCCATCGTCAGTGAATTTAAGCTGAACGTGCGGTAGTGGCTTGCCGACACTGCCTAGGCAAGCCTCTGTTTCACTGTTTAATGTCACCACAGAGGCGCATTCGGACAAGCCATAGCCTTCAAACACGGGCAATCCCAGTGCTTGCGCGCGTTGCAGCAAGCGAGCTGAGACAGGCGCGCCCCCTATGGCGATAAAGCGTAAGGCAGCGGGGGCGGGATGTCCCATTTCTATGGCAACCACCAGTGCGTGCAAGAGTTGCGGGGTGAGTATGGTGGTGGTCGCAGCGGTGTTGATCAGTGTACCCAGCATTTTTTGCACATTGAGGGTACTCGAACCACTGAGTCCGACTTCGGCTAAGGGGACTAAATGACAGGTCGCGCCCGCCAATAACGGGACATAGATGCCCGCCAGATTTTCCAGCAAGGTCGCAAGCGGCAAGATACTTAAATGTTGATCTTGCGGCACGCCATGGGTGACCGCGAGCAATGAGGTGGCGACTTGATAAAGCGTGTCCGCGCTCAAACATACCCCTTTGGGATGTCCCGTGGTGCCAGATGTGTAAGTCACCTTAATCGTGCCCGTGGGCAGCATCCGCGCAGCAATGTTGCTTAGGCGAATTTCGGTAAAGGACTGGCCGCCCACTTGATGAGTGAGAATTTCGCTGATTTCAAGGTTGGCTGCACGCAGTAATTGGGTATATAACTCGACTTGGTCTGTCCAGATGCAACTGATGCCCGCGTCACGAATGCTGTGTGCAACTTGTTCTGCTGAAAAGAAAAAGGGGAGTGGGATCAGGACTTTGTGGCTGTTCCACGCCGCCAAATCTAGCACTGCCCATAAAGGGGAATTATCAAGTGCCAGTCCGATAACTTGTGCTGGGTGACCCGTGAGTGATGTGCTGAACTGGTCTATGGCGGCAATAAGCTCTTGATACGTTAAGGTGGAAGATATTCCGACACAAGCGGGTGCATCAGGCTGCTTTTGTGCCAACTGGCGTAATGATGAGATGAGCGAGGAGTCCAAAATTTACCTTTATAAGTAAAAGAGTAAGATATTGCGTACAAATAATCGAGTATTGAGTCGTTAGTCGCTAGCTGTTAGTTAGTCAAATATAAACACCAGCATACCCACATGAATATATAGCAAATAATTGTGTATGCGGTAAACATATTTTGCGACTAACTAAAAACTAACCGCTTAAGTAACTACTCAGCCCCCTCTCAAGCAAAGCGGGGTGGGGGCGGGGATTCACGGAAGGTTTGGATTAGCGCATCGAAGATATTTGCACCTTGTTTGTGCAGGGTGGCTAGGTAGGAGCGTATGGTGC
>JBASWK010000165.1:0-6044 GCA_049276435.1 Gallionella sp.
CATCTTCTTGGCGTAAAAATCGACTTGTTTGGGTGGGCGATTGCGTGGTGAATTCGCCGACGATTTCTTCCAAAATATTTTCTAAGCTTACCAAACCTAATAACTCGCCATACTCATCAACCACCAGCCCCAGCCGCATCCGCCGCTCTTGGAAATGCTGCAATTGGCTCAGCAACGGGGTTTCGGATGGGGTGAAATAAGGCTCCAGCAGCAGGGCTTGCAACTGCTCCAAATCCAGCGTTGCCTCCTGCAATAACGCCAAAGTACGCTTAATGTGCAAGATACCGATGATGTTATCCAAGCTGTCCGCATAGACAGGCAGCAACACATGATGGCTGGTGATAATTTGTTGCCGCAGTACATCGGGGGCGGCATTGATATTCAAGGCTTCAATTTGGCTGCGCGGGATCATCAGGTCATTGACGGTAATGTGTTCTAAATCCACCAGATTAAGCAGCATTTTTTGATGTTTACGCGGCAAGAAATGCTCGGATTCCAGCACTAAACCGCGCAGTTCTTCTAAGGTGATTTTTTGTTTGCTTTGGTCGGTTTGCACTTTGATACGAAACAGCCACAAGAAACCCCTGACCAAGGCGGTTGCTACGGAAACGACGGGGTGAAACAACGTCACCAGCGGGGCGAGCAAATAGCTAGAGGGCAGCGCGATATGTTCTGGGTGACTGGCGGCGATGATTTTGGGTAAGATTTCGCTCACCACCAGCAGGATAAACGTAATCCCTAGGGTGCCGAGCAGTAAAGCCAATTCACTCGCCCCAAACACCCGCATGATAAACATATTGGTGACCGCCGCAGCGGCGACATTGAGCAAGGTGTTGCCGAATAAAATTGACCCTAGCAGCTTATCAATTTGCGCCAACAAACGGGCGGTGAGCTTGGCACTTTTGCTGCCTTTGCGCACCAAGGTGTTAAGGCGATGGCGGTTGATCGCCATCATGCTGGTTTCCGCCGCTGAAAACCACGCGCCAAACACCAGCAGCAACACCAAAATACCCACCAAACCGCCTAAAGAAATATCGTCCATAGCAGTTACACAGCCCGCCAATAACTAAACACCATCATGGCAATGCCCGCTAACACCATGGGCAAACTCAACCACTGCCCCATGCTCATGCCCAAAGACAGCAAACCGAGGAAATTATCGGGTTCACGGGTAAATTCCACCAAGAATCGGAAACTGCCGTAGCCAATTAAAAACAAGCCCGACACCGCCCCGACGGGACGAGGGCTGCGTGAAAACAGCCACAGCATCGCGAATAGCACGATGCCTTCCAAGGCGAATTCATACAGTTGCGACGGATGGCGCACTTGCGCATCGACTTGCGGGAACACCATGCCCCACGACACCTCGGTGGGTCGCCCCCACAATTCGCCATTGATAAAATTGCCCAATCGCCCAAATGCCAAGCCTGGCGGGACGAGCGGGGCGATAAAGTCGGTAATCGCCAACCACGTTAATTTGCGTTGGCGGGCGATGATCGCCATGGCGATCATCACCCCCAAAAACCCGCCGTGAAAGCTCATGCCGCCTTCCCACACTTTGAAAATATCCAGCGGATGCGTGCTGTATTCGGCGAATTTGTAAAACAGCACATAGCCCATGCGCCCGCCTAAAATCACGCCTAACACGCCATAAAACAGCAAATCGTCCAGCAATTTGGCATCAAGTCCCGCCGCATGTTGCCGCGCCGCAAGGCGTTTTTTGCCCAGCCACAGAAAGGTCATAAACCCTGCGAGGTACATCAAACCGTACCAATGAATCGCTAACGGGCCCAATTGCAAGGCAACAGGGTTAAATTGGGGGTGTATCAGCATGATGGTAATCGGGTAGAATCGAAGGCTAGATTATACCCGACTTGGGCTTTAGACTTTATTACCCTATAAGTATCAACTTAAGACCAGTAGGGTGCGCCATGCGCACGCGGCACGAGGTAAATCGTGCGACGCACTTTGTTGCCCTGCCCTGATTAACCTAACCTTAAAAGAGAATTATCATGCCCGCATACCGTTCCCGTACTTCCACGCATGGTCGCAATATGGCTGGTGCGCGTGCCTTGTGGCGCGCCACTGGCATGACCGAAGGTGATTTTGGCAAGCCCATTATCGCGATTGCTAACTCGTTTACCCAGTTTGTCCCAGGTCACGTCCATCTGAAGGACATGGGGCAATTGGTGGCACGCGAAATTGAAAAAGCGGGCGGCATTGCCAAAGAATTCAACACCATCGCGGTGGATGATGGCATTGCCATGGGGCATGACGGGATGCTGTACTCCTTGCCCAGCCGCGATTTGATCGCCGATTCGGTGGAATACATGGTCAACGCCCACTGCGCCGACGCGCTGGTGTGCATTTCCAATTGCGACAAAATCACCCCTGGGATGTTGATGGCGGCGATGCGCTTGAATATCCCCGTGGTGTTTGTGTCGGGCGGGCCGATGGAGGCGGGCAAGGTCAGTTGGAATGGTAAAACCAAGGGCTTGGATTTAGTGGATGCGATGGTTGCCGCAGCCGATAGCCATTGCAGCGACGAAGAAGTGGATGCGATTGAACGCTCCGCTTGCCCCACTTGCGGTTCGTGTTCGGGGATGTTTACCGCTAACTCCATGAATTGTTTGACCGAAGCCTTGGGTCTATCTTTGCCAGGCAATGGCTCGCTGGTTGCCACCCACGCCGAACGTAAGCAATTGTTTTTGAAGGCAGGACGCTTGGCGGTGGAACTGTGCCGTCGCCATTACGAGCAAGACGATTTTTCGGTATTGCCGCGCAATATCGCCACCTTCAAAGCCTTTGAAAACGCCATGACGCTGGACATCGCCATGGGCGGATCGACCAACACCGTGCTGCATTTGCTGGCGATTGCCCACGAAGCGGGGGTGAATTTCACCATGCAGGACATGGATCGTTTATCGCGCCACGTCCCGACCTTGTGCAAAGTCGCGCCATCAAGCGAATACCATCTGGAAGACGTGCATCGTGCGGGCGGCATTCCCGCGATTTTGGGCGAATTGTTGCGGGCGGGGCTGTTGCACGGCGAAGTCGGCACGGTACATAGCCCGACTTTGGCGGATGCGATTCAAGCATGGGACATCACACAAACCCGCGACGAAGCGATACACAAATTCTTCCGCGCTGCCCCTGGCGGCATTGTGACCACTATCGCGTTTTCGCAAGCCATGTTCTACCCCGAAGTCGATGCGGATCGCAGCGCGGGTTGCATCCGTAGCAACGAACACGCCTATTCCAAAGACGGCGGCTTGGCGGTGTTGTACGGCAACATCGCGCTGGACGGCTGCATCGTTAAAACCGCTGGCGTGGATGACAGCATTTTGAAATTCACAGGACGCGCTCGCGTGTTTGAAAGCCAAGATGCCTCCGTCGCGGCGATTTTGGCAGACGAAATCGTCGCAGGCGATGTGGTGGTGATTCGCTACGAAGGCCCACGCGGCGGGCCTGGGATGCAAGAAATGCTCTATCCCACCAGCTATTTGAAATCCAAAGGCTTGGGCAAAGCCTGCGCGCTGCTGACCGACGGACGTTTTTCGGGCGGCACATCGGGTTTGTCGATTGGTCACGTCTCGCCCGAAGCGGCGGAAGGCGGCGCGATTGGCTTGGTCGTGGAAGGCGACACCATCGCCATCGACATCCCCAACCGCACCATTAGCTTGGTGGTTTCCGATGAAGAATTGGCAACCCGCCGCACTGAGCGCGATGCCAACAACGGCTGGAAACCCGTCGCCCCCCGCCCCCGCCGCATCTCAGCAGCCCTGCGCGCCTACGCCGCCATGACCACCAGTGCCGCCAAAGGCGCGGTGCGGGACGTGTCGCAAGTGGAAAAATAAAACTGCCGCCCGCACGCCAAGCCGTTCTTTGCAACGGCTTGGCGTGACTTCATACCTGCCCAAAATGCCGATGACTACAACAGAGAATCAGCTTGAACAAGGTTTAATTGAGAAGCTGCAACAGCTCAAATATACCTACCGTCCCGACATTCGTGATCGCAGTACGCTGGAGCAAAATTTCCGCGCACAATTTGAAGCACTCAATCGCGTGCATTTGACGGACACGGAATTCTCCCGCTTGCTGGAGCAAATTATCAGCAAGGACGTTTTCACTGCTGCCAAGTGTCTGCGCGAACGCAATAGTTTTGAACGCGACGATGGCACACCGCTGAATTACACACTGGTCAACATCAAGGACTGGTGCAAAAACACCTTTGAAGTCATCAATCAATTACGCATCAACACCCAAAACAGCCACCATCGCTACGATGTGATGCTGCTCATCAATGGCGTGCCTGTGGTGCAAATTGAACTGAAAGCCTTGGCAATCAGCCCGCGCCGCGCCATGCAGCAGATTGTCGATTACAAGAACGAAACGGGCAACGGTTACACCCGCACCTTGCTGTGTTTCCTGCAACTGTTCATCGTCAGTAACCGCAGCGATACTTGGTACTTTGCCAACAACAACACGCGGCACTTCAGTTTCGATGCGGACGAACGCTACCTGCCGCTTTACCAGTTTGCCGACGAAGACAACAAAAAAATCACGCACTTAGACACTTTCGCCGAGCGCGTCCTCGCCAAATGTATTTTGGGCGAAATGGTCAGCCGCTACATGGTGCTGGTCGCTAGCGAACAAAAGCTCTTGATGATGCGCCCCTACCAAATCTATGCGGTGCGTGCCATCGTCGATTGTATCCACCAGAACCGAGGCAATGGCTACATCTGGCACACCACGGGCAGCGGCAAAACGCTCACCTCGTTCAAAGCCTCCACCCTGCTCAAGGACAACCCAGACATCGACAAATGCCTGTTCGTTGTTGACCGCAAAGACCTTGATCGCCAAACACGGCAGGAATTCAACAAATTCCAGGAAGGTTGCGTCGAAGAAAACACCAACACCGAAACCCTGGTGCGTCGGCTGCTTTCGGATGATTACTCGGATAAGGTCATCGTCACCACCATCCAAAAACTCGGCATTGCACTCGACGGCAGCAACAAGCGCAACTATCTGGCGCGGCTGGAGTCACTGCGCAACCAGCGCATGGTGTTCATCTTCGACGAATGCCACCGCTCGCAATTCGGCGAGAATCACAAAGCCATCAAAGAATTTTTTCCCAATGCCCAGCTTTTCGGCTTTACTGGCACGCCGATCTTCGAGAAAAACGCCACTTATCAGCAATATGAAGGGCAAGAAGGCTCCTTCAAAACCACCGAAGACATCTTTCAGAAACAGCTCCACGCCTACACTATCACCAACGCCATCGAAGACCGCAACGTGCTGCGCTTCCACATCAACTACTACAAAGTAGCGGGAGCTTCCAGCTCCCATAGGTTTTCAAACAGGGAGCTGGAAGCTCCCACTACAGTAGCCAGAGCTTCCAGCTCCCAAGGTGTTTCAAAACGGGAGCTGGAAGCTCCCGCCACTTGGGAATATTTTAACCCATTGACCGAGATCGAAATTCACTCTGGCGATAATCTTCCACACTGGGAGCAGGGTTCGGTTTGGTATTTCGTGACTTTTCGACTCGCCGATGCGCTACCTCTGGCGGTCGTCGCGGAACTTAAAAAAGAACGCGAACATTGGAAGCAAACTCACGACCTTAACAATCTCAGTCCCGAAGCACTCGCCGAGTATCACCGCCTCTTCTCCGAACGCTACGAAGCCCTGCTGAATGCGGGCAGTGGCTCATGTGTTTTGCGTGATGAAGTTAACGCCAAAATTGTTCGTGACGCGCTTCAGTATTTTGAAGGACAGCGGTATGTCTTGGACGAATTCGTCATCATGCCCAACCATGTTCATGTTTTGGTCAAGCCGATCAATGGTCATGGATTACCTGATATTACGCATTCTTGGAAATCATTCACCGCCAATAAAATCAACAAACGCTTGGGAAAAACGGGACCGTTTTGGCAGCATGAATCCTACGACCACATCGTTCGCCACGACCATGCCATGAACGCCATTCGTCGTTACATCAAGGAGAACCCCAAAGTAGCGGGAGCTTCCAGCTCCCAGGTGGGGGC
>JBASWK010000166.1:0-6518 GCA_049276435.1 Gallionella sp.
ATTGAACACGCCTTTCAAATCGCTAACAAAGTCGGCATGACCCCCGAAGAGCTAGACGACCAAGAACGGCGGCTGATTTATATCCAAGACCAGCGCGGCGCATTGACCAAAGCCGAGCGTCTGGGGCGTGAAGCGGGGTTACAAGAGGGGCGTGAAGCGGGCTTGCAAGAAGGTATCGAGCAAGGCATTGAGCAGGGCATCGAACAAGGTCGTTTAGCGGAAAAACTAAACATCGCTCGCTCCTTGTTGGATATTTTAGATGATGCGACCATTGCGTTAAAAGTGGGTGTGGCGGTTGAGGAAGTGCGTGCTTTGCGCATGGTTTAACGCATTCATGCTATTTTTCACCTGCCCATCGGTGGTTTGCTGCGCGAAACCACCCTACGCCCAACTTAAGAACCATGCCGCCTTTTAACCCCTCCCTCTACTGGCATCGCCGCCACCCCTTGCATTTATTACTTTTGCCCATCAGTTGGTTGTTCGGCGCATTAGCGGCTGTACGGCGTTTTTTGTATCGGACGGGGATTTTTAAGTCGGTGCGGTTGCCTGTGCCTGTGGTGATAGCGGGCAATATCAGTGTGGGTGGGGCGGGGAAAACGCCGTTGACCTTGGCATTGGCGCGGCAGTTGGTGGCGTGCGGTTATCATCCGTTGATTGTCAGTCGGGGCTATGGCGGCAATGCCGAACAGCCGCAGCGAGTCATGCAAGACAGCACAGCGGCGCAGGTGGGCGATGAGCCGTTGTTAATGGCGCGGCGCGGGGTGTGTCCTGTTTGGATAGGGCGAGATCGGGCAGCGGCGGCGCAATTGGCGTTAGCGCAACATCCTGAATGCAATGTGATTTTGTGCGACGATGGGCTGCAACATTATCGTTTGCAGCGCGATGTAGAAATCGTGGTGGTGGATGGCGTGCGCGGGTTTGGCAATGGCTGGTTGTTGCCTGCGGGGATGTTGCGCGAACCGATTCGGCGGTTGCAAACGGTGGATGCGGTGGTGGTGAATGGGGGAAATTGTGGGTACGAATTTATTCGTACATCGCCCGCAAGGGCGAAAATTGACGGGGAAAGCGTGCGAATAAATTCGCACCCACAAGCGGATGCACATCCACCAGCGTTTTCGATGCAGCTATCAGGCGCGCAATTTGTGAATTTATTGCATCCGCAACAAACCGCCCAAGCGGATGATTTTAAAGGATTAAAACTTCATGCCGTGGCGGGTATCGGCAACCCGCCACGCTATTTTGACCATCTCACTTCCTTGGACTTATCTTTCACGTCACACGCCTTTCCCGACCACCATCCTTACGTCGCCGCAGATTTAGCCTTCACCGACTGCGATGCGCTACTCCTCACCGAAAAAGATGCGGTAAAATGCGCGTCCTTTGCGGATAATCGTTATTGGGTGTTGCGTGTCGATGCCGAACTCGATCCCGCCCTGATGCAATTACTGCTTCGGAAACTTCAGTGGCACAGTGTTTGTCCCCATGCGCATTGAAGCACCCTTAACTACCGCGCACTTTTGATTTTTCGATGCACTTACGCGAGGGCTTGCCAGAGCATTTTGCAGGCTAATACGATTAACAGCAGGGCGAAACCCTGTCGCAAAGGTGTTAAGGGTAAGCGATGCGCGGCTTTGGCACCCATGGATGCGGTTACCATACTGCCTGCCACCAGCAAGGCGAGTGCGGGCAGATACACAAAGCCTAGCGTGTTGTGCGGCAAATTAGTTTGCGATAGTCCAATGACGATGTAGCCTAGCGTGCCGCCTAGCGCAATGGGCAGGCCCAGTGCGGCGGATGTGCCAATCGCGGTTTTTAAGGGGATATTGTGGCGCAGCATAAACGGTACGCTCAGCGTGCCGCCGCCGATGGAAACCAAGCTGCTGATCGCACCGATACCGATGCCGACTAAGGTTAAGACCGCCTGTTTGGGGATGGGGCGATTCGCATGGATTTGGCTTTTTCGGAGCATTTTTGCGGCGACATAGCACATAAACAGCGCGAAAAAACCGCTTAAATAACGAGGGGAAATATGACTTGCCATCGTAGTCCCCAGTCCCGTCCCTAAGAGCAAGCCTAGGGTGAATTTGCGCACAAGGTCTAAACGCACCGCCCCTAAACGGTAATGCGCATGGGCACTGGCGGCGGCGGTGTAGAGTATGGTTGCCATGGAAGTGCCTATTGCCAAATGCAGGTTATGTGCGGCACTCAGATGTTGTGCGGCAAAGAGCATCGTTAATAGCGGGACGAAAATGAGCCCGCCGCCGATACCAAATAAACCCGCAAAAAATCCTGCAAACGCGCCCAGCAGCCAATATGCCGCGTACCATTCCATCATCTGCTCTCCTGACGCATTCGCATCAACACCGTGCGCCGTCATCAAACCCTTTTTGAATGTGGTTCGGCATCACCGTGCTATCGCGCAAAAACAAGTCTGTCAAAGGGATGAGCCCTTGCCAAGGGGCTGCTTTAACCGCATGCCCTATCGAAATGGGGGATAAAAACCCCATGAACGCGTAAAGGGGAAGCACTTTAAAATGGTCAGAAGCAAGGTTTGCGTGTCCAACAAGGGGTGTTTTATGCTAAATTCCACGCGCTTCTCCTTTTAAATTCGATTTAACTTCGACGTTCAATGTCCGATTATCCGCAAACATCCCTTGTAAAGTCAAAGCCATTGCAAAAAGGCGTTTTTCAACGCGCCTTAATACGGGAATTTATGAGCAATGGGATGCTGCTTTTCTCGGTTTTACTGGGGATTGTGGTCATCAGCCAGCTGATTCGTTTTTTAGGGGATGCGGTCAGTGGTAAGTTGGCGGTGGATGGGGTATTGGCCCTGCTCGGCTTTAGTGCGATGAATTATTTGCCTGTGCTGCTGTCGCTCAGTTTGTTTCTCTCCATTTTGTTGACCTTGTCGCGCAGCTATCGAGATAGCGAAATGGTGGTGTGGTTTGGTTCAGGGATTGGGCTGACCTACTGGATCCGCCCTGTGATGATCTATGCTGCGCCTGTGATTTTAGTTATTGCCTTGTTAAGTTTGGTGTTATCTCCTTGGGCATTGCAAAAGGCGGACGAATTCAAACAAACCCTAGAAAGTCGCGATGATGTCACGGCGGCGACCCCTGGTATGTTCCGTGAATCCAAACAAGCCAATCGCGTGTACTTTATTGAAAAAACCCAAGCGGGCGATAATCGCGTCAGTGGCATTTTTGTACAGTCGGAGCAAAACAGTAAATTGGGAACCATGGTTGCCAAGCAAGGGGTGCAAGAAACCCATGCCAATGGCGACCGATTTTTGGTGTTGTTAAACGGGACGCGCTACGAAGGCATTCCTGGGCAACGTAATTATCGTATTGTGGAATTTGAGCGTTATGCCATTCGCATCGACAGTGTGGCACCGAAACAAGTCGAGCCTTATGCGCGCACCCTTTCTACGCAGGGATTGTGGCGTGATCGCACTCGCGCCAATTTAGCCGAGTTGGAATGGCGACTGGGTTTGCCGATCAGTGCGGCAGTGTTGGCGTTGTTGGCGATTCCATTGAGCTATATCAATCCCCGTGCGGGACGTTCCTTGAATTTAGTGACCGCAATGGTGCTGTATATGCTGTACAGCAATATGATTAGTGTGACCAACGCGTGGGTGGGGCAGGGTAAATTGTCGCCAGGAATCGGCTTGTGGGGCATACACGCCTTATTGTTGGCGGTGACGGCCGCGCTATTTTATTGGCGTATGTCCCTCATTTCATGGAAACGGATCTTTAAACAATGAATTTACTGACGCGTTATTTGGGGCGAGAAATTTATGCCAGCATCGCGTTGGTATTTGCCGCGCTCATCTTGTTATTTGCTTTCTTGGATTTAATCCATGAAATGAATGTGATGCAAGGGAAGTACGGCTTAGGCTATGTGCTGTTGTTTGTGGTGCTAACCATCCCAGGTCATGTGTATGAACTCTTCCCTGTGGCGGTGCTGATCGGCACGATTGTTGCCTTGGTTCACCTCGCTGCCAACTCTGAACTGACGGTCTATCGCGCTTCAGGGGCATCGTTGTTCGATATGCTGATCGCGTTGTTTAAAATTGGTTTGCCACTTGTGGTGTTGAGTTTTGTTTGCGGCGAATTCGTCGCCCCGCCCAGCGAACGCATGGCACAGAAATTACGGCTCAAAGCCCAAAACACCCTTGTTTCGGTGCAAACTTTTCGCTCTGGGGTGTGGATTAAAGACGAGCAAAGCTTTGTGAATATCAAAAATGTGTTGCCCGACACCCGCTTGCAAGACATTTCCATCTATCAGTTCGATAGCACTTATCATCTCAATAAAATTACCAATGCTAAAGAAGGAAAATTCGTCAAACCTGGGGTATGGACGCTGGCAGAGGTAAGAGAAACTCACTTTAGCGGGCGGGGAGTCACCACGCGGAGCAGTGCCAGCGAAACATGGCGTTCCGTCATCAACCCCAGCATCCTCAGCGTGTTACTGGTCGTACCCGAACAAATGTCCGCCAGCGACTTGCACGAATACGCCAGCCATTTGCGCGACAACCACCAACAAAGCGCGCGCTATGAAATCGCGATGTGGAATAAGCTGGTTTACCCGTTTGCCGTGCTGGTGATGATGGTGTTAGCCCTGCCTTTTGCGGGACATCAACATCGTAGTGGCGGCGTGAGTACCAAAATTTTCCTAGGCATCGTACTGGGCTTGGCATTTCACTTTCTTGGTCGTTTATTCGCCAGCGTGGGCGCACTCAACAACTGGCAACCTTTCCTCAGTGCCACCGCCATGACAGGGTTATTCTTACTGTTGGGATTGGGGATGTTATGGTGGACAGAAAGACGTTAGAGGTGTTTTGAGTGTTAACGCAGCGGAAATAAGCGGTTGTGTACAAATATCGGGTATCGAGTTATTGGTCACTCGTCGTTAGCTTTAGTTGGTAGTGTGACCTCGCCTTGCTTTGCGTAAGCGGGAAGAGGAGCTGAGTCGTTATGATTTTTCCTTGAATATCAAGGTGGTTTTGATGTGCTTGCGCTAAAAATGATGTGTTTATGACTTGACGCTCAAGCCTATTCCGCTATAATCCGCGCCCCCGTGAATCGAATACTCGGTTCACACCCTTGCTCCACCGCCTCGCTAGCGGGGGGCTTTTATATCCACAAGGAGAAGTAATGCGACATTACGAAATCGTATTTATCGTGCATCCCGATCAAAGCGAGCAAGTGCCCGCGATGATCGAGCGTTATCGCACATTGGTCACCAGCAAAGAAGGTCAAATCCACCGCTTAGAAGACTGGGGTCGTCGCCAATTGGCTTACCCAATCCAAAAAATTCACAAAGCACATTACGTGTTGATGAATATCGAATGCAACCAAGAAACATTGGATGAACTGGAACACGCGTTCCGTTTCAACGATGCAGTATTGCGCCACCTGACCGTCAAAACAAAAGCAGCCATTGTGGAAGCATCCGCAATGATGAAGGAAGAAAAATCCCGCTCCGTGTTGACAGAAGCAGTTGCAGCCGTTGCCGCTTAATCGCGTCAGCTAAACGATCAATTTTGGAATAAGGAACTATCATGGCTCGCCCATCAGATAAAAAGAAAGACGACAAGAACAAACGTTCTTCGCGCAACAACCTATTTAAACGTCGTAAATTCTGCCGCTTCACCGTCGATAAAATCGCCGAAGTGGATTACAAAGACGTGAATATCTTGAAAGAATTCATCTCCGAAAACGGCAAACTGATCCCAGCCCGTATCACTGGTACCAAAACACGTTTCCAACGTCAATTGAGTACTGCGGTGAAACGCGCCCGTTTCTTGGCTTTGCTGCCTTACACTGATCTGCACTAGGAGCCAAAGTCATGCAAATTATTTTGATGGAAAAAGTAATCAATTTGGGTCAATTCGGTGATGTCGTTAAAGTTAAAAACGGCTACGCACGTAACTTTTTGATTCCACAAGGCAAAGCAAAGCGCGCCACAGCGGCAAGCATCGCAGAATTTGCGGTACGTCGTGCTGAATTGGAAGCGGCTGATTTGGCTAAATTGGCAGATGCGCAAGCACGTGGCACAGCGATTTCTGGCGTGACCGTTCAAATTACCCAAAAAGCGGGTGTGGATGGTCGCTTGTTCGGTTCTGTGACCAATGCTGACATCGCAGCAGCGTTGGTTGCACAAGGCTTCGCGGTTGAGAAGTCACAAGTTCGCGTACCAGCAGGTCATTTGAAATTGATCGGCGATTACACAGTAGCAGTCGCTTTGCACACTGACGTATCTGTTGACATCACCGTTTCGGTACTGGGCGAACACTAATCGCTTAGGTAGTTGAAACCACAAAAAAGGACTGGCGACAGTCCTTTTTTGGTTCTATGTGAACCATAGTGGGTCATCGTGGCACAAGTGCGCAATCTCCCTCCCCTTCAAGGCATAGGTATCTACACATCTTAATTTGTTTAATAATCATTGAGTTATATGTATTTTTCCATTGTCATTGGAAACTAAACGCTATGTAGGAGCGCAATTTATTGCGC
>JBASWK010000167.1:0-1627 GCA_049276435.1 Gallionella sp.
CGTGGAAGTATTACGACGATCGCTGTTACCGCACGGTAAAAAACCTGCTGCCGGAGGTCAAGCTCGAACGGGTGGGTACATATCACAACGCAATGCACGACGCCATGAGTCAGGCTCGACATCTACAGTTCTTGTACCAGAAGCTGTTTCCTAAGGTGGATGTGTAACGCCTGCGCCCGCTGACGACTGACCGGAGAGAAGACGATGGAACAGGCAACGAACGATGAAACCGTGATGGCGCAGCGTCCGCCGTTGAGCGAAATGTTATGCCACGACGATGGGTACTGGTGCCTCGCCTGCGGGCGGTTTCTGCCAGCCGATGAGGGTGGGGTGATTGTGCACGACAACGTGCCGCACCCGGTAGAGATGACATTCGACGAAGAGGAAAGGCCGCAATGAGCGAGAACGTGACGGAGGACAAATGAAATACCCATTGATTAACGGACAGACGATTGCATATTACGTTCTGCACGCACTGGAACAGGACAAACCGCAATCGCATTATGTTCGGAGTTATCTGCAACGAGCAGGTTTGAAGCTGACACGTAAGCAGGTAAGCAGTGCATTGCAGCGGCTGCGGCATGACGGGCTTGTCGTGCGGGATGACGGCCGATGGAAGCTGACTGCTAACGTAGAAGTCACCGGCTCGCCGGCCTTATCGGCGGCACGTGGAGAATAAAATGCAGACGCGGAACGGTAAGCCGATGTACTACCAGCGGTCGCCATTCGTGGTCGGGCGGCACGAATACGTGGACGAAGACAAACTCACGCCGCGACATCGGGTTGTGCATTACGAGATGTGCGATGGGGGAGGCGGGCGCTGCAAATGCCCGTCGCGTTGCATACGGGCGGTGTGCGAGGTTGTGACGCCGAACTCAAATTCGACGACATGACCCTGTCCGCGAATCCTGCCACTTGTCCGCGAATCTGCCACCAATAACCACGGAGGCCGCGCCATGACTGAACTACTCGAACGAAACGCGACACACGCCATAACCAACACGGACACCGCCCAGCTGGCCGCGAAACCGCGCCTACTCGACCAGGTACGCGCGGCGATCCGCACCCGGCATTACTCCCTGCGCACCGAGCATACCTACTGCTACTGGATCAAGTTCTTCGTTCGCCAGCAGGGCCTACACCACCCGAAGGACATGGGCGCGGCCGAGGTCGAGGCCTTCCTGTCCTACCTGGCGGTGCCAGGTATCGGCCAGCACGCAAAACCAGGCCCTGGCCGCGATCTTGTTCCTCTACAAGGAAGTCCTCGACGACCCGCTTCCCTGGCTCGACCACATCACCCGCGCCAAGAAATCCACGCGCCTGCCCGTGGTGCTCTCGCAATTCGAGGTCGCCGCCCTGCTTAAACAGGTGAGCGGAACCACCGGTCTGATCGTGCACCTGCTCTACGGCACCGGCATGCGGCTGATGGAGGCCCTACGCCTGCGCGTCAAGGACATCGATTTCGACGCCCACATCATCCTGGTCCGCTCCGGAAAAGGCGACAAGGACCGCGTCGTCCCGCTGCCTGCCAGCCTGGTGCAGCCGCTGCGCGACCAGCTCGCCGACCGACTCAGGATGCACCACAAGGACCAGGCGCTGGGCATGGTCGACGTTGAACTGCCCTACG
>JBASWK010000168.1:0-3614 GCA_049276435.1 Gallionella sp.
TAACGAGCAAATAACGAGCAAATAACGAGCAAATAACGAGCAAATTCGCCACTTGCAATACTAGTACGCGCTAATTACATGATTAAGATAGGTATTTTTTGGTGGATGTTAAAGAGGGGTTATCCCCGCCTACAACCCCGTCTTGCTGTCTTTATGCAGCAAGTCATCATCGTCATCCATCAAGATACGGCTGCCCTCGCCTTCCATGTCCTCGTATTGCCCCTTCTTGACCGCCCACACCAAGATGGCGAGAAAGAGCAGCCCAAAGAACATCATGCCAGGGATCAAACTATAGATTACGTTCATGGTGGGACTCCTATTGGTTTTTGAACAAATTGCGAATACGGGCGGCATTGCCGATGACAATCAGCGAGCTGAAAGGCATGGTAATCGCCGCCACTAAGGGGGTCACCATGGTCATCATCGCCAGCGGCACCATGATGAGGTTATACACGAATGACAGTCCGATATTCTGCTTAATGGTGCGTAAGGTGCGACGGGACAGCAAAGTTGCCATACGCACCTTATCCAACTCATTGTGCATCAGCACAATATCGGCACTTTCGACCGAGACATCCGTACCCGACCCTAACGCGATGCCCACGTTAGCACGAATTAACGCGGGCGCATCGTTAATGCCATCGCCCACCATCGCCACAATCGCGCCGTCTGCTTGCAACCGTTTAATCACTTGGTCTTTGTCTTGCGGCATGACTTCAGCGATGACTTCCATGCCGCCCAATTGTTGCGCAATTGCCTCAGCGACCACTTGGCGATCACCGCTAAGCAAGGTCATGCGTATGCCTGACGCGCGCAAGGAGTTCACCAAGACTTGTGCATCACTGCGCAGCCTGTCTGCCAACGCCAACACGGCGCAATGCTGTCCGCCTATAGCAAGGTGGACGCAGCTCATGGCAAGGGTTTCCCATGCAACGGCTTGCGTTTGTAGCCCCTCATCGCAAGCCACCCCATTGCGTCTTAGCCATTCAACACTGCCTAACAGCACGGTTTGTCCTGCCACTTGAGCGGACACGCCTAATCCAGCACTGGCTTGGAACTGCTGCACGGGCATGTCACGGTACTGTATATGTTGCGCGTCGGCTTCAATCACAATGGCTTTGGCAACACTATGTTCGCTGTAACGCTCCACGGCAGCGGCACAGCTTAAAATATCCTGCGCATCGCCGCCCGCCAAGGTTTGAATATGCGCAACGCGCATTTTGCCTTCAGTGAGCGTGCCTGTTTTGTCGAAAACAAAGTGCGTGACTTTAGATAAGGTTTCTAACACCAGCCCATTTTTGACCAAAATGCCGTGTTTCGCGCCCAAGCCTGATGCCACGGCAATGGACATCGGCGTTGCCATCCCCAGCGCGCAGGGACAGGTGATAATCAGCACTGAAGTCGCCGCCATCAATGCGGTTTCAAAATCCTGTCCTATCCAGAGCAAAAAGGTGACGCTGGCACACATCAAGGTGACAAACACAAACCACGGCACCACAGAGTCTGCTAAACGTTGTATCGGGGCTTTAGAAGCCTGCGCTTCCTCCACCAGCCGAATAATTTTTGCCAGCATGGTGTTCTGCATCGTGGTGCGCACTTCCACTAATAATGCGCCGTTGGTATTTAACGTCCCCGCTGACACGCTAGCACCGACTGTTTTGTGAACAGGTATGGATTCCCCACTCAGCATAGACTCATCCACCCTGCTATCCCCTTCCAACACCACGCCATCGACGGGGACTTGGTAGCCAGGTTTAATCAACACCTGATCGCCTAACTTTACCCCGCGTATCAGGGTAATTTGCTCCACGCCAGCCTGCATCACGGTAGCGAAACGGGGCTGCAACTCCATCAGGCGATTGGTTGCGGCGACGGCTTGATGACGGAACATCCCTTCCAGATAGCGACCAATCAAAATCACAAAGGTCAAATTGGTGACGGTATCGAAATATACGGCTTTTAGTCCCGACAAAGTCGCATACACGGAATACACATAAGTGACGGTCAAGCCGAGTGCGATGGGTAAGTCCATGGTCAAGCGACCATTACGCAAGCCTCCCCACGCGCCCTTGAAGAAAGGAAAGCCCGAATACAGCAACGTGGGCGTTGCTAACGCGAAAGCTATCCAATGAAAAAAACTCAGGAAAGGGCCTTTATCCGCCCCAGAATAGAGTGCAATCGCAATCAAATTCA
The DNA here is from genome assembly GCA_049276435.1 of Gallionella sp. Taxonomy (GTDB): domain Bacteria; phylum Pseudomonadota; class Gammaproteobacteria; order Burkholderiales; family Gallionellaceae; genus Gallionella. The sequence goes on from JBASWK010000168.1 coordinate 2,194, forward strand.
GGTTCATCATGGCAAAACCCGCGAAGAACAGCCTGAACAACATGGCGCGATTGGTTTTCTTCATCGCCCCTTCTGCCACTTCGGGGTCATACGGCACGCCCGCATAGCCGATTTTCCCTAAGGCGCGTATCAGGTCGGATAGCTTGCGCTGCTGATTATTCCAGCGCAAATGCACCCGTTTGGCGGCGAGGTTAACGTTCACCGCCTCAACCCCAGGCACACGCGACAACCCGCGCTCGATCAACCAGACACACGCCGCACAATGAATGCCTTCCACCAGCAAATGAATGTCACGCACCTCACCTGAACAGGTGGTGAAGTCCTGCTGCACTTCATCTATGTCATAGATTTCAATATCTTTAGGAAGATCAGGCGGCGGGGTAAGCAACACACCTTCGGGCGTGCGCTGATAATAGCCTTGCAATCCTGCGTCAAAAATAGCGGTGCAAACGGATTGGCAGCCAAAACAACAAAAATCACGCGCCACTCCTTCAAGTGACGCGTGATAATGTGCATCGGACGCAATCGGCAAGCCGCAGTGAAAACAGGGTTCGTTATGTTGTGCCATCAATAAGGTGTTGCGTTATTTGGTCGTTAGTCGTTAGTCGTTAGCTGCTAGTTGGTGCGAGGGGAAGATGAGCAGATCTAGCTGAATATATTGCAAAACAATGAATTCGCACAGTTTATCCACCCTACAAACGATCAACTAAAAACTAACGAAACAGCTAACGACCAACATGTTAAATGAAGTTGGCTCTATGTGAATCATAGTGGGTCATCGTGGCGCAAGTGAATAATCTCCCTCCCCTTCAAGGGCGGAACCACCCCATCCCCTCTCCAACTCTCCCCTTGAAGGGGAGAGAGCGATAGTTCCTTCCCCTTCAGGGGGAAGGTTAGGATGGGGGTGGGTTCGGCTGGGGAGGGGATGGGGTATAACCGCCGCGTTCTGTAAAGCGATCCAGATAGCCTCGAACGCCGCAAGTTTCTTGCAAAACCTAGTTGTTTCAAAACCGCAACACCCGAAATCCTGCTTGTTGTAAACGCCCGTCTCGTGCTTGATCGCGCTGGTTTTCTAAGTGCTGCCCGCCATCGACCTCAACAATCAAGCACTTTTCCAGACAAACAAAGTCCAACACATCATCCAGATACGGATGTTGGCGGCGGAATTTACAGCCCGCGAGTGCCGACCACTTAGTCGTTGCCATCACCGCATTTCCGCATCGGTCATCTGGCAGCGCATGTTCCCTGAAGTTGCCTGCCGATGATTGTGCTGTTTGTTTGGGCTTTCATCTCTACCCCATCCCCACCCCAACCCTCCCCTTGAAGGCATAGGTATCTACACATCTTAATTTATTTAATAATCATTGAGTTATATGTGTTTTTTCATTGCTATTGCAAACTAAACGCTATGTGGGAGCGCA
>JBASWK010000169.1:0-10263 GCA_049276435.1 Gallionella sp.
GCTTGAATATATTGTGAAAAATATAGCATCAAGCAGACTCACAGCATTAACTAGCGACTAACAGCTTAAAATACCCGAAAATTTAGGCGCGGGTGCTTATCCATGCAAAAAGCCGACTAAGGTCGGCTTTTTGTTGGTCGTGATACTGAATGAGGACTTCAGGATAGAACACAGGTAGACCTAATCATCATGGTGTAGCAGAGCATCTGCCTTATTGCAATTGATCTATCAGTTCTTTGACTTCTTTACTGCTTTTGTTTTTGGCGTTGATTTTAAACACCCTGCCATCGGGATGGGTGACTTCCAATTCAACATTAGATTCGCGAAACAATAATTTTTCGATAAAACTCAACAAGACTTTGCCCGTGTCTGAGCCAACAAACCCCAGTGCCAATACGCCCAATTCAACCAACGTACCTTTGGCATTGGCAACGGGTTGCGTCGGCAGGCTTGCCGCGATGTTAGTTTCAGCGTTCAAGGTGTCGCACAGCTCCCGCGTCATCACCTGCAAATCTTCATCGCCTATTTTGTCGCTAGATAAACGTAGCGTGATACTCATTTTGTTTCTCCCTAATTGTCGTTGTCATGCGCGTCGCGCAAGGGGCGAAGGATACCTGATTTAGTCAGGGCTATCAAAAGGGTTTGTGGATACGCATGACAACGGCGGGTCGGGAGAGCAAAAAACACCACCGCAAATAGGACGTTCAACTGCCGATGCAATCAGGCGGGTGACGTAATTTGGTCCTCGACAGGAGTTGCCTTGTCATTTGCAAGCCAACAGATTAAAGGCTTTCGCTTGTTTGCTTTATCGGTTTACCAACACTTTTACCAACAAACGTTGTTGGCTGCTTATATTTGCGTATTAGTTGGGGGGTGTTTGACGGTCTGTTGCACTAAATCGCTAATATACTTCTGCAAAACAAAAGCCCGCTGAGGTTAGCGGGCTTTGTGTGTATTTGTTGGTAATTAGTGGGTGTGTGACTTCACATATTGATCGCAACGATCCGTTGCTACAAACTCAATGATGGCTCGCACATCGGCAGAACATCCCTTAAAAACAAGGCGTTTTAGTATGTCTTCACCGTGCTTCAGTAAAAGAACGCCGATTAACTCATCCACAAAAGATTGAGTCACCATAATCCCTGAAAAATCCAAAGACACGTCACCACTCTGTTGCGCCAGTGTCTCCTCAAGCTGATCTCGAAGCGGCGTAGCCACAAAACGCGAACCAACCATGCGTCCATGCGCATATTGATTTAAAAGTATTTGATTATTCATCTTATTTAGCCAATCCCCCGTTGGGCTTAATTACATTGCAATCTGACGATAACCGCATTCTACTCAAAACGCAAGCCCTGAATTGGCGGCATATTCAGCAACGGCATCAGCTCTCGATAGCGAACATCGGGCAATTTCTCGCGCTTACACTCCAAGGCAATTGCAACACCTTGCCATTTTGCATGGGGCAAATGGATAGATTGCTTAGGGCTGTGAATGGTATTCCCACTGGCAATCAACAAATACCCGCCCGCAGATTCAGCGATTCTTCGTGTAGTGGTGAGTCCAACACCTTGATTAACCGAGTCAGAATTGAATTTTAAGTCTCGGTTGCAACTGACACGGGGTTGAAGTGCGGCAAGAATCGCCGCCAAGTCTGTTTCTTCCGTTAAGGATTGATGACCTCGCAACGTAGCAAGAAAGCCACAACCATTGTCAACAATGCCTAATCTGACTAAACCACTTTTTGGGTAGTATTGGCTTGACGCCCACACACGGGCATCCACACATCCAACAGCTCGACGTGCATGGGTTAGGGCATTTTCTAATAGCTCATTCAGTGCATATTGAATAGGCTCTTCCAATCGGTCTAATTCGGTATATCCCGTCATTTCATCAGGAATTTGATTACGGTTTTCTACGGGCATCTTTCCAACCAAGGAGGCTGCAAGGCGTTGGGCAGTTCGTTCAACATCACGCTGTTGTTCAAGACCCGTCACCTCGACAAACGCATCTGAATGGTCGTGTCTCCGCCCATGTGCCCGTGTAGAACCAACCAACTCGACACCTTGAAACACGTCCATACGGTTCAGATAGCCTGTTAATTGCATGTTGAGATTATGTATGCGAACCGTACCTTCAGCTTGGCGCACCTTGTGGAAAGTAGCCGCTAGTAAAGCCATGCCAAATGGATCAACAAACGTCAATTGCGACGCATCAATGTCAACACTATCGCTTAATGTGCATATTTCCCAACAGACGGTAATTGAGGCTTTAGCTGAAAGAGAAGACAAATAAGGGGGCAGACGCACTCGCATGAGCTAAAAACCATTTTGTGTAAATTATCTGCGCACAATATCAGGCATACAGGATAGGCTCAAACAGATTTGAGTCAATGTGTGAAATAGTCGTGAAGGATGCTAACCAGCAATAACGCCAACACACCCCAGCTAACATCCAAACCCTGTAAAGATGGTAATTCTATAGAGCAATCCGCCTTGTGTAGTAGCGAGGGGTTCAAAATAGCCAGCATAGCTACGCCTAGTGCAGTAGTGAAGCCGATTTTCTGATTTCATTACTACGCCTAGTGTAGCTATCCTGAAGCTCTTACTACGCCTACTGTATTAAGCGATGCGTTTTTCGCCATTCCTTGAAATAATGACGGGCGGGCGGTCTTTCAATAAATACGCACCACGCGGAAAGGATTTTGCGGTAATGTCTAACTTGCCGCCGCAATCATCCAACGCATAGAACGTCAGTGCAAATAAGCTGCATTTATTCGGGCGCGCCCCTTTGCGGGTTTCCACAACCAGTTCGCTTGCGATTAAATCCTGCTTCGCCTTATTGAGTGTTGCCTCAGACTTCCAGCCGCGTGGGTGCATGACCTTCCACGCTGCGCACAAGTCGCCGTTATTGTCGCCGCGATACTGAGCAGCGAGATCAAGCAACAACATGCGCGCATGGGAATTGAGAGACAGATAAGCCGAACCATTCAACACGCAATGCGGCAAACCGATATGCGTTTCCCCATCGCGCTTATCTTTGGCGTTTTTGTAGCGATTTCTCGACATAGATTAACCTCCTGCCAAACGCGACAAATAGCGATACAAGCCCCATGCTTCCAACACAGACAGCGAGGCAATATCTGCCCCTATGCCCAGATGCGAAAAGCGAACCACAAGGCATTGCAGGTCTGCCATCCATGGATTATTCATCATCGGACACGCTCCCAACTTGCAGCACATATTCCGCGACCCAGTGCAGCTTGCCGCATTCCGTCGGGCGATTCATTCGCACCGTGTCGATTTTATAACCCTGTCGCTTTAATTCCTGAATACGGGCGGCGGGGTGCATAACATCCAGCTCACGCCGTGCCGTGATGGTATCAATCGGGGCGACGCGTAATCGAGCCAACAAGCGTAATCGCTGCGCATGAGAATTATCAGGCAAGGCGGTTGGACAGGTGGGCTTGGTGTTAAAATGTTCGTGTTGTTTTTCATTAGCCGTCGGGTTGGTTTGGTCGCCCCCGACGGTTTTTTGATGGTCTAAGTTTTCCATGATCGCCCTCCTCACTTCGCCGCCTGTGATTCAGCAATACGGGCTTGCGCCCAATCCTCTACCGCCGCCGCGTCCCATACGGTACAGTTTTCAGACAATTTAATCGGTTTTACGAATGTGCCCTTTTTGACCCATGACCAAATTGTCGATCCCGCTACTTGGAATTTTTGCTTGAGGTGTGGCAGTCGATAAAACTGCGTGGGTGGGGTGTGTTGCGGGTGAAGATGCCGCGCCATCGTTTGGTCTGGCAGTTGATAAGGCTGCGCGGGTTGGGTTGGTGTATGTTGTGCGTTTTTTCCCATGATAGTTTTCCTTTAGGTTGGAATACACAAGGCTGAATTGCCTTGCATGGGTGCATTATAGTTTCAATACAATCAATAACATACGCCACTATGCCAGCAAGATGCGCACCGCACTGGCATCATGCGCACTTAGCCAGCAGGGTGAGCTTTTTCCCACTCCCTGCACCAATCTTCAATTTTTTTCTGACTTATTAGGTGTTCGTACTTTTCTAGCATATCCCTTGCAAATGCGGCTTTGCTGCTGTAAGTTCCCTTTGGATTTTCTGCCGTTTTGGATTTTTGCCAGTCCTGCCAACATTGGAAAACAAAGCCCTTTTCTTTCTGCTTTGGGTCATTGGCTGCTCGAGCGGCACCACCTTCCGAAGCAAGTTTTGATCTCGCTTCACCAAATGGAATAAGTTGGTCTAACAAATCGCGCCACATATTTAGTGAGTCTTCAACTCCTTTTAATCCCAATAAAGCATAAAAAAGCAAGCCATGATTTATGTTGTCTTCTATGCCTGCGTGTTCGCTAATAGCGCGCTTAGCAACAACGGCTATTTTTCTTTCAGCGTCTTCAATGTTGTCGCGCACGACTAGATGCTGCATCCATGCAATGTAGTCGAGCATGAAATTTCTGCTTTTCGCGGTTCTTGGGAGAATAAGTCCCATTTCATTTGAGCGTGCGAATTCTTGCTCTATTTCCCCTGTGTGTTCGTCTAACTCCTCAGCTTGATTAAGTTGTGCCGATAGACCGTTAAGTTCAGTAAGCTCCTTAAGTCCGTATATTTGTGCTGATTGTTGACCTGCCCAAGCAATCAAATACTGTTTTATCTTCCCGTGCTCGTCCAAAGCCCCGAACTCTTCATCGCTCATTCCGTAAAGCGAGCATATACCCCTTCCCTGTGCGTCTCTTGGCATTTCTAACTCTTCAGACATCATTCCTCCCAAAAACAACTTTTCTGAACCCCGTCAGACTAGGCGTGGATAATTCTGCTTTGCACCTGCTTTAATCGGGTCTAAATAGTCTGCCCACTGTTTCATCATGGCGCGCACTCTTCAGCGGCACGACTGGCATCATGCGTACTCAGTCATCGGGGTGTGATTTTTCCCACTCTCTGCACCAGTCCTCAATTGTCTTTGTATTCTGCAAATGGACACTGTTGGCAAGCATATCTCTTGCGAATGCCGCTTTTCCTTTGTATTTTTTTGGGTTCTTTTGCCAGTCCTGCCACCACTCAAAAACGATGGACTTTTCTGTTTGCCTTGGGTCGTTGGCAAGTTTTGCCATTGCGCCTCGATAAGACATTTCCTGTCGAGCATTTTGAAGATTGGTGTCTCCAGACGCTATTGCCATTGCATTTGCCAATGCGTTAGCTGCGGCAACTGACGCTGCAATCCCTTGACCGAAATCATGGGCGATTAGTGCATTATCTATTTCATAAAAAGTATGGAATACGAAGAGTTGAACAAACAATCCTTCTATTACGCTAGGATCGTCCATCTCGCCATGTTTACCAATGAACTCCCATGCAAGGTTTAAAATCCACCCGATCTCAGCATCTTGAAGATTGGGTTGGAAAACTTGTCCACGCAAATTCTTGAATACAAAATGCTGTTTTGCATTTCGTTCAATCAGGTTTTTACGAAGCTCCTCAATCGTACCAAAGTTGCCCTTTAATGCCTGATCAAAATCTTCGGCTGTCGTGCTGGATGTGTCCAAAAGATGAAATGCACTTTCCCCCAAGTTAAATAAAGCCTCGGTATCGCAATTTAGTTTTTCGTGCGGCTTTCCATTGGGGCGAATAAAACATTTATTCGGGTTATTACAAAATGTCAGATAGGGATGATATTGATAAAAGCATTCAGGCATTTTAAATTTGGATGTATTCATAGCTAACTCGAATTATGCGCGCAACGCGATGACCTTTGCACCCGCTTTAATCGCATCTAAATGGTCAGCCCACTGTTGCATCATGGCGCGGCGTTCTTCAAGGTATTCAGCGAAGTTGTAAGCGGCGCGACTGGCATTTTTTTCAACATGAGCGAGTTGCAATTCTATGGTGTCTTTGTGTATGCCCCACTTGTTTTTGTTTTCGTTCAACATGGTTGAAGCGGCTGACCTAAAGCCGTGACCTGTCATTTTCCCCGTGTAGCCCATGCGACCTAGTACGCGCAGAATAATCGCCTTACTGGCGGGTTTGGAGGAGGGTTTGAAGGAGGATTATGAACTGTATTAGAGGGTTGTTTGGTGTCCTCGACAGGAATCGAACCTGTAATTGCCCCTTAGGAGGGGGCGGTTATATCCATTTAACTACGAGGACGCGGCGCGCATTTTAGCCCAATGAGCGGGGAGTGGCGTAGAAAAATGTCCGAACACGGTCAAACTCGTGGGTTTTTAGCTTGAGATGACGCATTCTCCACGCGGGCAGCGGTAACGAGGCGAGTTGCTGGTATGATGCGCCCCTTTATAAATGTCGTTTTAACGGCTTTAAACGTGGAGGTTTTGGGTAATGGCGCGTATCAATGTGTTTATGGCATGGTTTTTTATTCCCATTACCCTAGGGATGGGGTGGGTCGCGGCGGTGGGACGTATCGTCTTGGAATTGCTGGGGATGACGACTCGTGAAGGCGATATTCCAGGCCTACTCGTGGGCGCGGTGTTTTTGTTTGCGACGGTGTTTTTGGTGAGGCATTTTCGCGGTTCGCTACCGCCTGAAGGCAAACCATCGGGCAAAGGTTACCTATATGGTCATCGCTTGGTGTTGGCAGGCAATATCCTCGCCGCGATGTTCGTCATTTTTCAAATTACCCACCCTTTAATCGCCAATCATGATGTACGACGTTTGCTGGACGGCTTCACCGATGCCTTTGGCTACTGGACGCTAGCCTGCTGGGCAATCGGCTTTTCTTTGTTGTATCAATCTTCCCTACCTGTTGAAAAATAATTATGCCTTTCATTAACTTAGACAAGGCTTGCCTTGCGTTTGGACACGTTGCTTTATTGGATCATGCGGATTTTCAGTTGGACGAAGGCGAGCGCGTGGGCTTAATCGGACGCAATGGCGGCGGCAAGTCCAGCATGATGCGGGTGTTGGCGGGGCAAGCAAATTTGGATGATGGGCTGGTGTGGCGTGCGCCCACGGCGCGGATTTGTTATGTCAGCCAAGAACCTGTGTTAGACCCCGAAGATTCGGTGTTTGATGCCGTGGCGAAGGGCTTGGGCGCGTTGCAAAAATTGCTGCACGACTATCATCATGTGTCGCATCAATTGGCTGAACCCGATGCGGATTTTGATACGCTGCTGGCGGAAATGCAGCACTTGCAAACCCAGCTCGAAGCGCAAGACGGCTGGTCAGTGCAGGCACGAATTGAAACCGCGATTGCGCGCTTGGATTTGAAAGAAGACAGCCGCGTGGGCGATTTGTCAGGCGGGCAGCGTAAACGCGTGGCATTGGCGCAAGCCTTGGTCGCCGAACCCGATGTGCTGATTTTGGACGAACCCACCAACCATCTGGATTTCGCGTCGATTGAATGGCTGGAAGGCTTGCTGAATAATTTTGGCGGTTCGGTGTTGTTTGTGACACATGATCGACGCTTTTTGGATAACGTGACCACACGGATTGTGGAGCTGGATCGCGGCAAATTGGCGAGTTTCCCTGGTAATTTCACCGCCTATCAAGCCATCAAAGAACGCATGTTGAGCGACGAAGCGGTGGTAAACGCCAAGTTCGACAAGGTGTTAGCGCAAGAAGAAGTGTGGATACGCCAAGGCGTGAAAGCCCGCCGTACCCGCAACGAAGGACGCGTATTGCGCTTGGAACAACTGCGCCGCGACCGTGCTGCCCGCCGTGAAAAACAAGGCAAAGTCGAAATGAACGTGGAAACGGGCGAGCGTTCAGGCAAGTTGGTCGCGGAATTGGTCGATGTGTGCAAAAGCTATGGTGAACGCACGCTGGTGGATAAATTCTCGTGCCGCATTCAACGTGGCGACAAAATTGGGCTGTTAGGGCCCAACGGCGTGGGGAAAAGTACGTTGCTGAAAATGATTTTGGGCGACCTCGAACCTGATAGCGGCACAGTCAAATTAGGCACCAAAATCGCCGTGGCGTATTTTGACCAACTGCGTGAACAGTTAGATGAAAACATGACCTTGGCGGATACCATTAGCCAAGGGGCTGATTTTATTGAAATTGGCGGCGTGAAAAAACACGTCATCAGCTACTTGGGCGATTTTTTATTCCCACCCGAACGCGCCCGCTCCCCCGTCAAAAGCTGCTCAGGTGGCGAACGCAATCGCTTATTGTTAGCCCGATTATTCACCCGCCCCGCCAATGTATTGGTATTGGACGAACCCACCAACGACTTGGACATTGAAACGCTGGAATTGCTGGAAGAATTATTAGCCAACTATGACGGCACCTTGTTCTTAGTCAGCCATGACCGCGCCTTTTTGGACAACGTCGTCACGCAAGTCATCGCCTTTGAAGGCGACGGCAAATTGATGGAATACGTCGGCGGTTACGAAGACTGGGTACGCGTGCAGAAATTCCAAGCCGCCAAAGCCGTTGCCGCCCCCACCCCGCCCAAAGCTGTGGAAAAAGTAGTCGAAAAAACCAAAGCCAGCACTAAGTTAAGCTACAAAGAAGCACGGGAGCTGGAAGCCTTGCCCAAACAAATCGCCGACTTGGAACAAGAACAAATCGACATCGCCGCCCACTTGGCGGATGGCACGTTGTTCCGTAATGATGTGAAACGCGCTAAACAATTACAAGCCCGCAGTGAAGAGATTGACGGCGTGTTATTGGGATTGATGGAACGGTGGGAAGAACTGGAAGCGAAGGGGTAATAGAGAAGGGAGAAAAGTGAAGGGTGAAGGGTAGGTTGACTGTGGGGAATTTACCTTACGGATTCTGACCAAAATCACAAACTTTTTAATCCCATTTTTGTAAGATTATTCAGTCCGCTGACTATAATACCTCGCCCAAATGTGAGTACCAACCACTTCTGGCAGCATGGTAGGATTCTTCATACAGAATAATGAATTTTTTATGCAGAAGAAGTTCTATCTAAGTACCTGTACCTAAGTTTTCGTGTGTGTTTTGAGCGACCTTGTGAACTTACAACATCACAACACGAGGTGTGGGAGCGCAATTTATTGCGCGATTCCACATCAAAATTATCGCGCAATAAATTGCGCTCCCACGTCATCACCTTTCATTTTGCGTAGTGGATAATCCACGAAAACTTAGTGGTAGGTACTTATTTCACGTTTGCCCCCTTTACGAAATTTGCGAGAAAAATGGAGAGTGCCAAAAGAAGTCTTATAGCCCCAGTTTCTATGGGACTTATCACAAATCACAGAAGTTATTGGGCGACGCACTTTTATAGCATTCTGCAATGCCTTGATAAACATAAGAATCTTGAGTTTTCGCCAAGACGACTGGATGTATTCCCAGAATATACACTGGCAGTACTGCGCGGATGCTTGCCATCAAACTTTTTTAACCAAGCCGAGAGTTATATTAAAAACTGGGGTGTTCAATACTTCCTTGCAAATTTTTTCAATCAGAAACTCGGCGGAAATGTGGTTGTAGAGCTTATTTCAAGAATTGAAAGACATTATGCAGTTCAGTTTTCAAAAGAGCTTGATTGTTTTTCATTTCATGTCTCTGGCAACGATTCGGTCCTATCCTTCGATCTCAAAAGCAAATTCTCAGAGGTCTTTCCCAATAGACTAAATGACCAGTTCGCCGATGTGAATTCTCTGATTGCATATTCAGATCTTTGCTTAGTCCTTTCAAATAAAGATAGCGGTGCCAAGGTTGGATTATTTGGCGAGGTTGAGGGGATAAAGGGAAACAAGTTGCGTACCGAGACCTTCTGGGGAAAGAAGCAAAACTTTTGTATATTTGGCGTTGGTGTCGTTGATGGCAATGAAAAGGTAGTTTACTTCGAGGAGGGGTATTTCAATGGTATATATAGAATCAATCTATTCTTTGAGAGAACGAATTTTGTTGTAACGGACTTCCATAGTGCTCTCGGTGCGGTTGGGAACTTATTTCGTGAAGGTCCGAATGCCCATTTTTACACTAAAGACGAGGAGTTCGAGTTCTTCATTAATAAAATTAAGAAATACTGGCATAGAAACATTTATGATCTATTGGGCGATTTGGAAATGTATCTACATCCTGATGATGTGGTTGGCTTTAATGAAGGTGCATTGTTGGTGGTAACCGACTTACAATCTGCCCCTAAGAGCTAAATGAGCAGGGTAATCTGCCATTTCTCAACTCGTAAGAGACCGTGAAAGTATTCCCCCACCCATTGCCCAGTTTTTGGTATAATGATCGCACGTTATCTACATGAATCTTATAGCAAAATGCCCATAAAATACAAAGCTGGCAGCCATCGCAGTGCGGCGATG
>JBASWK010000170.1:0-3127 GCA_049276435.1 Gallionella sp.
CCTCACAATTCCCATCGCGCAATGAATTGCGCTCCCACATATCACCAAATCATATCCGTGAGTGTACAATTCATGCCTCACAAATCCATAAACAAAATGGAATTTCCCCATGAATTCAACCGCTCCTCCCCATAGTCGCAACCTCCGCATCGGTCGAGTTTCGCTGCCCAATCAAATTTATCATGTCACCGTCGCAACGCAATCGCGGGAACAGGTGTTTGCCGATTTTGCGGCAGGTTCGGTGGCAGCGAGGTGTTTGTATAACCAACCGAATCATCTTCAAACGCTGTGCTACGTCGTCATGCCAGATCACCTGCATTGGTTGTTTCAACTCGGCAGCACCGCAACGCTATCGCAAGTCGTTCGTGCATATAAAGCAAAGGTTTCAATTTCGTTAGGACGACACATCTGGCAAGCTGGATTTTATGATCATGCTTTGCGCGTGGAAGAGGACGTCATAGAGGTGGCTCGCTATATCGTCTCCAATCCACTACGTGCAGGTTTATGTCGAAAGTTGGGAGATTACCCATTCTGGAATGCAGTGTGGTTATAACCTCACCGTGGGAGCGCAATTTATTGCGCGATTTCACGTCAAAAGCATCGCGCAATGAATTGCGCTCCTACATTATCCGCATTAACGAGCAATGGCGGATTTGTTTTACGTTTGTCGATGGTCATGCGGATGCGGTTGAAATTGTTGATTATCATTAAGGAGAAGGTCATGCAAATAGCATATCCAGCATTGATTGAGCAGCAAATTGAGGGTTCGTTTTTGGTGCAGTTTGTGGATTTACCCGACACCTTTACCGAAGGCGGGTCTATGGATGAGGCGTTGTTTAATGCCGTTGAGGTGTTGTCTGCTATGTTGGGTTGGCACGCGGACAATAGTCCCACGCTGCCTGCGCCCAGTTTGAATGTCGTGGACGCACATTACATTACCCCTGATGCAAAAACCCAAGCGGCATTGTTGTTGCGATTGGCGCGGGGGGAACGCAGCCTTGCCGATTTGGCGCGGGCATTGGAAACCTCATGGCCTGTCGCCAAGCGGTTGGAAGACCCTAAACACTGGTCCTCTTTGCGCTCGCTGGATCGCGCGGCAGCAGCATTGGGAAAACGATTGGTTTTGTCATTTGACCCAGCCTAGCAAGGTGCGCCATGCGCACGCGGCAAGCATAAATCGTGCGCACAGCGCACCCTACTGGTCTGGCAAACACGTATTAACGCAGCGTTAAAAGAATGGGTGAAAACCCATCCTGCATAGGGCGTAGGGTGGGCTGACGGCTTTATCGTCTGCCCACGCGGTTTTGGCATCCGCGTGGGCAAAAAACATGCCCACCCTACTGGTCTGCTTTAAGCCTAGTAGGGTGCGCGATGTAAAAATGCTTATCTCACCCTTCAAAAACGGGCAGTATTTTGATTTTCCCCGCTTTTTACAAATTTTTGATGCTATTATTGATACTATAAGTCATGGGTAAAACGGATAAAATACTTATGCAAATGAAGCATGAACCTGCCAATGTGCGGTTTAGTGATTTGTGCAAAATTTGTGAATTGTATTTCGGTCATTCGCGTAATTCGGGTAGTAGTCACTTGGTATTCAAAACCCCGTGGCAGGGTGATCCGCGTATCAATATCCAAAATGACAAGGGTAAGGCGAAGGCTTATCAAGTGAGGCAAGTATTGTTGGCAATTGAACGATTGGGAGAGAAACGATGAATATCAACCATTACACTTATCGGGTAACGTGGTCGCAAGAGGATGGTGAGCATCTGGCTTTATGCGCTGAATTTCCTGCGTTGTCTTGGCTGGCATCTACGCCAGAGGCTGCGTTGTCAGGCATTTTCGGGCTGGTGAGCGAGGTGGTGACGGATATGCAAACCAGTGGCGAAACGGTTCCCCAACCGCTTTCGGAAAGACAATATAGCGGACGTTTTATGGTGCGTATCCCCGCATTTGTGCATCGTGCGCTTGCGATGGAAGCCGCTGAACAAGGTGTTAGTATCAATCGCCTCGCCAGCGCGAAACTGGCGATTTAGCCAAGAAAGCCGCGTAGGTCGGGTTAGCAGCTTCATCGCTTCACCCGACAACCTCAAAAATTGTTGGGCGACGGTGCACGCACCTAACCCAACCTTAGGGAGTTGGAAATTAAAAATGTACCCATTGAAATGAGAAGAGGGAAGGGATAAGAGGGAAGGGTAAGACCTGAATGGCACTTACTTAAGCCAAATCATCGGCAAACTCCCTCCCCTTCAAGGGGCGGGTTGGGGTGGGGATGGGGGTGTGTGCAGAGAACGAACCCATCCCCATCCTAGCCTTCCCCTTGAAGGGGAAGGAACAAGACCTCGCGCCCCTTGTTCGGAGAGGCGGTTTTGCCCTTCTCCCTTCCCTCTTTACCCTTCTCCGCAAAAGGTATGTTAGTTATTTCTTGCTCCCTTAGCGGTTTCATCGCGTAACGCGACAGCATTGTCGGGTTACGGTGCAAGCACCTAACCCGACCTACAGACTACGCTCGCTTGACCTCCGCGATGCCTGCTGTTGGAATCAAAATTCACATTTCCTCAAAGTATTTATCCCAACTTGCATTATCCCAATTTAATCCAACAAAGTGAGCAGGGTGGCAAGCTGCGCGCATCCACCATTTTTTATAATAAATTCAAGTGGATGTGCGCAGCTTATCCACCCTACGGCTCTGTTTTTGCCTATTATTTTGCGCACTGACCAATCAAAATACCCGAAAACTTAGGTGCAGGTACTTATCTAGGGCTTGTTCTAGGGCGTGTGTATCCGTGCCGTTTTGTTTGGCAGCTAAGTACCAGTATATAAATTTTCGGGGATTTTAAGCTGTTAGTCGTTAGTCGTTAGTCGCTAGTTTAATGGAGTAAATCTGTCAGAAACTATGTTTTTTACAATCTATTCAAATAGATAATAAAACATTTTCACTCCGAAAACTAAAAACTAACGACTAGAAACTAACAACTAAATACCCAATTACTTGTACATAACACCTTAGGGATTCAGAACCCATATAAATACCATTTATAATGCTTCCATATTGAAAAAACAGAGGTGCTATTTATGAAGACAACAACTTTGGTGCGGAATGGGGTGACTGCGGAAATGGTGGGCT
>JBASWK010000171.1:0-34079 GCA_049276435.1 Gallionella sp.
CACCATACGCTCCTACCTAGCCACCCTGCACAAACAAGGTGCAAATATCTTCGATGCGCTAATCCAAACCTTCCGTGAATCCCCGCCCCCACCCCGCTTTGCTTGAGAGGGGGCTGAGTAGTTACAAGTATTTTCTCATAACCGTCGAAAGGACATTTAACATTCACGATCCTGAGCATATCTGGACGCTTGCCAGTGCATGGCAGGGGGAATTGATCTATGTATTCACGTTTAGTGTCGCCACGATTATCGCGGTCAATCGCCATCATTGGCACGTGCTATTTTGGTCGCTGGGTTTATTGGTCATGGCGGTGAGCGTGAGTTCTGAATTTTCAGACGGAGGCTGGATTGCTTTATGCAGCGCAGTGATTGTAGCGTGCATGATCGTTTTGGCGGGAGGCGGGTTGAAAGTATCCCCCATACTGGGCGCAATATTGGGGGCGGAATTTTCTGTCATGCTCGGTGGCGGGGCTGAGTCCGTTGTCATGATGGAGTCCGCCGTGATTTCAACGATTGCATCGGTATTCTTAGCCAACTATTTGAGACGACGTGCCGTCAATGAAGAAACACTGCAATTGCGCTATATTTGGAAATTAAATTTATTTTTCAATGGGTTATTTAGCACACGCTTCACAGATGCGATATTAAGCAATGTGGACTTTAGCCAAGTTAATTTGGCAGGGGTGAGATTTAAACGCGCTTATATTTTCAATTGTTGCTTTAAACAGGCTAAAAATAGTCATCTCGCCTTGACGGATGGGACGGTATTGGCAAATCGTCAAGTGCGCGAGTTGGTTGTGCAAGGGATAACAACAGATGATGCCGTGAATGAGGTCGCTAGTCGTGATTTAGTTGTTGCGATACAACAGTTTGCTGTCGAACAGCACGAATTAAGTCGTTTATTGACTCAATTGAGCATACTGGCAGATACCTTGCCAAATCTCACACGGCATGAAGTGATTGATGCCGCGCAAACGCTTGCTCAAGCCGCTGTGATTCCTGCTAAAGACGCACAGAAAAAACTCACTCATCATGCTTTACTCACGTTAAAAGGATTGGTCTCCGATTTAGCAAACACGCCGACCGCACTTTCCTTAAGCGAAATTATTCCCCAAATTGCACGGTTGTTGGATTGATGAATTCAGCAAGCTAGATTCGTCAAAGGCAATCCGCTGTGTTCCAAAATTAAAGGCACTCTCGTGAATTCCCAGATAACGCTGGTGCAGTGCCTGTCACTTGGGGCGGTCAATAAACCTAAAAACCTCATTTTGTCGCATTAAGACGCAAAGATGCAAATAAAAACAAAAAGATAGCGTTGATTCGTTTTTCACCCGTTCGGTGACTACCTGTTCAATGCAACCGATTGATTTTTCTCTGTGATCGCAGCGTCTTTCGCGTGAGACTGCTTTTTATAGGTTTAAAACAATTTCTTGCCAGTCTCGCCCCCCCAAAAAACCAAAATTGATCCAAAATTTCGCTTACGCAAGCGGTTAACTGTGGTTTTTAGGTTGATTGAATTGGCGGACACTACTGATAAGCTAAGACAAAGTGCTATGATGCGCCCGCATTTTGAGGCTTAGGCACGATGCTAAGCTTGGGTGAAATGCGGTTTGGCTTTGACCGAAATTGAGATAGCTTTTTAACGAAAAGGAATCAATATGAAATACTTACGTAAAACATTGGAGCTTGGCTTTAGTGCGACAATACTCTCAACCTTATTGCTCACTGCGTGCGGCGGGGGCGGTGGTAGTGCTGCGGTGGGCGGCGGTACAACGGGCGTAACAGGTACAACAGGTACAACAGGTACAACAGTGACGGTCACGCCCGTGAAAGGTAAATTCCAAGGAAGCTGCGTTGTGTCGATTAGCAATGCCGCTGGCACGATTTTATTTACGGGTACGCAAGCAATCAACGCCAATGGCACAACCACGGCAACGCTACCTACGGGTTCAACAGGCCCTTTCCTCGTTAGTATTCAAGGGGATGCCGCTGGAACCTGTCAGTACTTCAACGATGATGCCGCTAATCCGCGCATGATACCTATGGGGGCAGCTGAATCACTTAACGCTTTGGTATCCATCAATGAACTGATGGCGGCTTCTGGCGTTGCCATCACTTCATTAACCGAAATGGCATTTCAAGCCACTTCCGCCGTGAATGGTGGTCATTTGCGCAACTTAACCGAAAATAGCCCAGAAATCGCCCAAGGCATCGCAGCCGCCGTCAGTTTGGCGGGGTTAACAGGCGCATCTGCCGTCGCCAGTATTTTCACCCCTCCGCGCGTGATTCCTGCATCAGGCATCGCAGCGAATGATGATATGGGGCGCACCTTAGAAAAAATTGCCAGCATGAATCCTAGCAAGCCACTCGACGCTGTTAAATATATGTCGCTTCATGCCGAAGCCGCTGCCACCAGTGGCGTTCAATCCACGGCGTTGACCCTGCAAGCAAATGCTATGAACGCATCGTTTGTGCCAGCGGCAGGCGTATTCAACTATGCCTCGCAAGTTGCCATCAACACCAGTACCGCCGCATTCAATGCGCAGAACGCCGCAACGACAGCCGCGTTCTTGAAAGACATCACGACCACAGGGTTGCGCCAGATACAATTTGGTTCTCTTAATCCGAGTCAAAATATAAACATTCCCGCAAGTGGTTCGTTGGTTAAAGCGACACTGGCGAATGCCGTTTATACCGTCACCCAAACTTGGAATGACTTGATCAACCGTATCTGGCAGCCAGCGAATAGTGGAAATTGGGTATTGGGAAATCAGGGGTGGATTGACAGTGCTACCAGCCCGCTTAGCTTTGCGATGAATCCAGACGGTACGGCAAAAGTCACTCATGAAGGATATGGTAGGCACGATGTGGCTGTTTTTAAACAGGACTTAACAGGGATGCCATTTGCTTCTGCGGTGAGCAACATGCAGACGAGTCCAATAGCGATGTTTGGCATGTCTGGTGGTGTAGATGCCAATGGGCAACAGGTGTTGAATGCCAGCGGCATCCCTACAGGGGCGAATATTGTGCCGACTGGGGCATTTACGACGGGTGCTATCGCGTATAACACGGTTCCAGCGGGTTATGCAGCGATGTATGCTTATAGTATAGCTTCTGGTGTGTGGGCTATTTCGAGTGTGATGCCAACGTCTTCTGTTGCAACTGCTTCGAGTGTGATGCCAACGTCTTCTGTTCCAACTGCTTCGAGTGTGATGCCAGCGTCTTCTGTTGCAACTGCTTCGAGTGTGATGCCTGCGTCTTCTGTTGCAACTGCGCCACAAGACATCTACGAGATCAGTGGTACAAGAACGGGTGAGTGGAATACGCCAGTGGTTGGTGCAACAGGAGCGGCTTTAACTGCCTTGCCTGCTCTCAACACTGCATTCTGTACGCAAAATAACCAGTTCTATTATCAACCTCAATCAGGGGTTGCAGCAGGTACTTATGCTGTGTTTTACAGTGGGGGTGGCACGACTTGCTGGCCAGCTGCGGCGGGTACGCTACCAAATCAAACCTTCACCGCTAGAACGGTTGTGGTCAATGGGGTGACCATCATGGAACTCACGGCACCTGCAACACAATTTACGGCAGGTTGGACTGAAATTTTAGCCGTACTCAACGGCAAGGTATATCAAGGCTGGAAAACCACGAAAGGTACACCAGCGTTCTTCGGGGTAGGCAGTGCCATGGCAAACCAAGCGGCTGCCACGCAACTGAGCAATGCGGTGAATTTGCCGATGTTCTAACCCGAGTGCTTCCCCGCTTGCTTGCAAGCGGACTTCACCTAAAACCGATCACTGACGTGGTCGGTTTTTTATGGTGCGCACAAATTGCGCGCCCACATCATGCGTAGGATTTATCCCGACATTCACGTCAAAAGTCGGATTAAAACCCGACCGACGGCGGTGCGTTGAGTCCATACACACTGAAAATTTTGAATTGAAAATTGCTGAGTACTACAACAAAATCCCTGCGATGACTTTGCGCCCTTCGGCGACCAGAATGTTGTAGGTGCGACAGGCGGCAGGGGTGTCCATAAACTCGACCGCGATGTTGGCATCGGCGAGTTGTCGGTATAAACGGGGATGAGGGAAGTGTTGTTCTGCGCCTGTGCCAATCAGTAACACATCGGGTTTAAGCGGTAAAAAGTAGTCAAAGTGGGCGGCGGTGAGCTGTGTAAAATCGGTCACGTTCCAGTCTTCATGCACGGTTTGGGCTTGCACGACGATGCTATTGCTAAAGCGTTGTCGGTTGACCATCACCGCATCGTGTTCGTGTGCTGTGAATAGTTTTGTTTCGCCTAGATTGGCTAGGTGTAATTTCAAAATAACCTCGTTTGGGGTTAGGGCGGCACGGATTTACCCGTCATACTCTGTAAAAGCGTGACTGTTATTGGTTTTAAGGTGTTGCGTACAAATAATCGAGTATTGAGTCGTTAGTCGTTAGTTAGTCAAATATAAACACAAGCATATCCACATGAATATATTGCAAATAATTGTGTATGCGGTAAGCATATTTCGCTACTAACTAAAGGCTAAAGACTAACAGCTTAATGACTTATCCACGATAATTTACAATCAGGTACTTAACAGGATGGATACTTGTGCAGGCGTGACGAATAAATCAGATTTTTAGATGATGTGGTCGGGTTGCGCGATGAAACGACCAACCCGACTTACAAAATTAGGCGAAATTTTGCGCGGCGAAGTCCCAGTTGACCAAGTTGTTCAAAAAGGTTTCGACAAACTTAGGACGCATATTACGGTAATCCACATAGTAAGCGTGTTCCCATACATCCACGCACAACAGCGGCGTATCGCTCGTGGTCAAAGGTGTGCCTGCCGCGCCCATGTTGACAATATCCACGCTGCCGTCGGCTTTTTTCACCAACCATGTCCAACCCGAACCGAAGTTGCCGACGGCCGAGGCTTGGAACGCTTTTTTGAATTCATCTACGCTGCCCCATTTGGCGTTGATTGCCTCTGCCAACGCGCCTGTCGGTACGCCGCCGCCATTGGGTTTCATGCAGCTCCAAAAGAAAGTGTGGTTAGACACTTGCGCCGCGTTATTGTAAATTCCGCCCGCAGGCGCTTTTTTGACGATGGCGGCTAAGCTTAATTCAGCGTATTCCGTGCCTTTAATCAAGTTGTTCAGATTGGTGACGTAAGCCTGATGATGTTTGGCGTAGTGGTATTCAAAGGTTTCAGCCGACATAAAAGGTTGTAGCGCGTCGGTTGCATAAGGCAGTGCGGGTAAGGTGTGTTCCATTTTGATTCTCCTGAATGAATAAGTTGAATGATACCGTTATTTTTGCACGCGCGAAACGTTTGATGCCATCGTTGCCGCAATGCTTGGTTCAAAATCCCTTATCATCGTCGGTATGATGGGCGTGAAATTGGGGATAAATCCCAATCTACGCGATGGTGTGGTCGTTTCTATGTAGTATGGTATTTATGTGAGGACGGTGGGATTCCCGTATTGCATACGGGCTACGTCCCATCGTAGGTGCGAATTCATTCGCACGTTTTTCTCGGTGTTTCCCAAACCCGTGCGAATAAATTTGTATAATTTTTCGGGTATTTTGATTGGTCAGTGAGCAAAATAATAGGCAAAAACAGAGCTGTAGGGTGGATAAGTTGCGCGCATCCACATGTTGTAATGGATTTATCGAGGTAGGCGCAGCTTTCTGCCTCTTCATTATGTACCTAAGCATTTATGGTCTCTTTCATCGCAATACTTGTGGGGGATTTTAATGAGGAAAGCAACTGTTTGAGAATGCAGGTTAAAAAGGTAGAATGCGCGCATTCGACGCGTCTTTATTTTGGTAAGTATTTATGAAGGAAAAATCCTGGTTTCTGCTGTTTGGCTTTTTGTGGTTGATGCCACTTTGGGCGATGGCGGACGAGCCTCCCATTTCGGGATCTGCACAAGTGGGTAAGCGGGTGGCGTTGGTGATTGGTAATGATAGTTACGAAAAAATCAAAGGGTTGGAAAATGCACGTGCGGATGCGCGTGCCATGGCGGTTGCCTTAGAGAAGCTCGGTTTCGATGTGATTTTAGCGACGGATGTGAATCATAAGTCCATGTTAGAAGCGGTGCGTCGTTTTAAGATGAAACTGAGCGGGGGTGACGAAGCGGTGTTTTATTTTTCAGGGCATGGCGTGCAACTGGTATCGGGTAATTATTTATTACCCGTTGATGTCGCCAGCGAAAATGAAGAACAGGTTCATGATGATGCCTTGCCTTTGCAGCGGGTATTGGATGATTTACAAGAGCAAAAAACGCGTTTTTCGTTAGCCGTGATTGACGCTTGCCGCGACAACCCGTTTAAAACAGGGAATGGGCGCAGCATCGGGGGACGAGGATTGGCTTCGACCTCCCCCGCCAACGGGCAGATGGTGATTTATTCGGCGGGTGCGGGACAAAAGGCATTGGATAAGCTGGATGATAAAGACAAAGACCCCAATGGGCTGTTTACGCGTATTTTCTTAAAAGAAATGGCGAAGCCGAATGTGCCGATTGGTCAAGTGTTGCAAAATGTGCGTGAACAAGTGGTTTATCTGGCAAAAGGGGTGGGACAGGATCAATTTCCCGCGCTGTTTGATCAGTCTTTGGGCACATTTTATTTTAGTCAAGTTGCCGTGCCTGTTGAGGCGGAGGCGGCTTTGTCCGCTCCTGCTGTGACCACCACGCTGCTTGCACCTGTGGTACTCGCGAACGTGCCACAGTCAACCGCATTTTCGCTGGAGGCCGTGAAGCAGCGTCAAGCCAGTCAAGTGAAATTGCAGGCTGAAATGCAAGCGGCATTTGATGAAACATTGGCTCTGAACGCCGCCCCCGCGTTACAAGTGGCTGCTTGGCAAATTTTTCTGAATGCTTATGCGCAAGACAATCCGTTTAGTACGGAAGATGAACATTTGCGCGGCCAAGCGGAAGCGCGTAAAAAAATGGCTGAAAAACAGATAGCGGATAGCCAAGCGGTGCAAGCAACGCAAGTAGCTTCGCTGCATGTCACAACACCCGCTAGCACACAAACACCTGCGGTGAGTCCTCAAGCTGTCGTGCAACAACCTAGCCAAATCGTTGTGCCTAGCAAGATGACGGCAGATTCTCGTCCCGCAGCGTCACCTGTTTCATCCGTGATCGCCCCTGTTGTGACCACGCCAGCGGTTGAATCGTCCACGCCTGTTATTGCGTCCGTGATTGTGGTGACACCCGCAACCCCGCCTGTTGCACCTGCGATGGATCCTGTCGTGCTAACGCAATCGACCGTGACTGCTGTCGCAGCACCTGCGATGGCAGCGACCCAAGTCCCGCCCGCATCTCCCCTAGCAGATGCTGCCGTGATCCCGCAAACAATACAAACCGTTGAGCCTTCAGTCTCTTTGCAGGCAGCTGCGCCCCCTTTGGTGCTGGCGATGGTGCAACCCACCGAGGCGGTGCGCCCTGTGGAAAGTGCTTCGCGTATTTTGGCGAATTTTCGCGATTGTCCTGATTGCGCCGAGATGGTGGCACTGGCTCCAGGTCGTTTTATGATGGGGTCGCCGTCTTCGGAACAGGGGCGTTTTGGCAATGAAAAGCAACATGAAGTGACTATTGCACAGTCCTTTGCGATCAGCAAATATGAAGTCACTTTTGCGGAGTGGGATGCCTGTGTCGCGGGCGGGGGCTGTGGCGGTTATCGTCCTGATGACGAGGGTTGGGGGCGTGGCAAGCAACCTGTGATTCAAATAAGTTGGGAAGATGCTAAAAATTATGTGGCATGGTTGTCGCAAAAAACAGGCAAACCTTACCGTTTACCCACGGATGCAGAATGGGAATATGCCGCGCGGGCAGGCACCACCACCTCTTATCCTTGGGGTGAGCTGCCCAGTCATAATCAAGCCAATTATGGAGCCGATGCGTGCTGTGCGGGCTTGGTGAGTGAACAAGATGCGTGGGAAGGTGCGTCACCTGTCGGTAGTTTTCCCGCGAATGCGTTTGGTTTGCATGATATGCAAGGGAATGTGTGGGAATGGGTGGAAGATTGTAGTGATGCGGCGTGTACGCAACGGGGATTGCGCGGCGGATCGTGGAATAGCTATCCCAGTCTATTGCGCTCGGCAAACCGCAATGAAAATATCATCACGAAACGCCCGACTAATTATGGCTTTCGTATCGCCATTACCTTACCATAAGATATAGATAGTTTGGTTAACGTCAGTACGGCTTATAATCACGCCCCTAACCCCCGTTTTTTTATTTTGATGATAAAACTCAACGCCTTGAAAGCGCAAGCTTTGCGCAAAAACTTTTGGTTGCTTGCCATGATAGGCGTATTGTCTATTCTGGTGGTGGTTGGGCTATATGCGATTTATGCTGATGTTAACAAGCTAGATCAACGGAACTTGGTTTATAACCAAGCCTTATTGGCGCAATCAGAAGAGATGCAGGCGGTTGCCCTGCTTCAGCTTGAGTTTAAAAATCAGGTACAGGAATGGAAAGATATTTTATTGCGCGGTCACAATTCCGAACATTATCAGCAACATTGGCAAACTTTTGAACAGAGTGAATCTGCGGTACGCGAGGCACTGGGAGCGTTGTATCAAGCGCAGCGTCCCTTAGTGTCGCCTACTCGCAAAGACGGGCAAACCAAAGCGTTGGGTGCGTCTGATTGGGATGAAGTGCTCGCACAATATAAGCTAGAAACGCAGCATTTAGATGCCCATCACCCCAGCGTTAAGCTATTGGACCTGATGAGTACGCATCGCTTGATTGGGCGCAGTTATCGCGAGGCTTTGCAACAATATTCCTTGGCGGCATCGGCGCAAAATGCGTTTGTGATTGATGAAAATGTGCTGGGTTTGGATCGTTGGTTCAGCGAGCAACTGCAACTTTTGTATCAAGAACATGTCACCGCCAGACAGCGGCTTGCCACCGAAGGGAGCCAAAAACAACAAGCCGAAATTGTGCAGCTACTGGCTCGAATTCAGCGCACGATCTTTTTGGTGATATTCAGCATTTTACTGAATATTGTCTTGCTCATTAAACGGGTGCGTTGGTCAAGTCAGCAGCTTGCACACTCGGATGCGCAGCTCCAAACCTCCAATACCCAATTAAAAAAATCTTTTGAGCAGTTAAAAATTTCCAGCCAGCAGCTCAAAGCACAGGCGCAGCAGAGCCAATCGACTATTTTTCAATTGGCGTATTCAGACACGCTAACAGGCTTGCCGAATCGTCGTTTATTTCAAGATAAACTTGAAAGTGCCGTTGCCTTAAGCAAGCGTACCGCGATGTATGGGGCGTTGTTGTTTATGGATTTGGATAATTTTAAGTCGCTCAATGACACCAAAGGACATGCCGCAGGAGACTTGCTGCTCATTGAGGTGGCAAAGCGTTTAAGAAGCTGTGTGCGTGATTCTGATATGGTGGCGCGTTTGGGTGGCGACGAATTTGTCGTGATTTTGGATGACTTGCACGCGAGTGAAGTATTGGCAGCAGAACAGGCAGGGCGGGTCGCCGCCAAAATTTCCTTATTGTTGCATCAGCCGTATTACCTCAATGATTGGGTGCATCACGGCAGCGTCAGTATTGGTGTGGCATTGTTTAAAAATGGCAAAATGAGCAGCGAAGAACTCATTAAAAATGCCGATATGGCGATGTATCAGGCGAAGAAAGCGGGACGAAATACCGTTTGCTTTTTTGACGAACAAATTCAGGCTGAAATGCTAGAACTCAGTGAGTTAGAAGCGGCCTTGTGGATGGCACAAAGCGAACAGCAACTGCATGTGTATTATCAATTGCAAGTCGATTGGCAGCAGAAAGCCATTGGGGCAGAAGCCTTGTTACGTTGGTTGCACCCCGTGCGAGGCATGGTTTACCCTAGCCAGTTTATTCAGATTGCCGAGCAAAACGGGCTGATTTTGCCCATAGGAGACTGGGTGATTAAAAGCGTGTGCGCGCAACTTGGTCGCTGGCAAAAGGATCCTTTGATGCAGGCGATCAATGTGTCGGTCAATGTCAGTGTGCGCCAATTGCAAGATTTTGAATTTGTTGAAAAAATAAAGCACGCGCTCCACGAAAGCGGTATTAACCCTGTGCGTTTGAAGTTAGAAATTACCGAAAGTATGGCATTGCATGATGTGGAACACACGATCAGCACCTTGCAACAACTCAAAAACTTAGGGGTGAGTTTGTCTATGGATGATTTTGGTATCGGTCATTCTTCCTTGAGTCAACTCAAACGCTTGCCGCTCGATCAAGTCAAAATAGATCAATCTTTTGTGCGTGATTTAGTCATCGACAGCAACGATAGAACCATCGTACAAACCATTATCGGCATGGCTCAAAGCATGGGGCTAGAAGTCATTGCTGAGGGGGTGGAAACTGAAGCGCAATGCGCAATCTTGCAGACATTGGGATGTGGGCTTTATCAAGGCTATTTGTTTAGTAAACCGCTGCCACTGGCCGCCTTTGAGCAATTGCTGGCAACGCGTCCTAAATGCGTCCAATAAAGACGCTACGGGTCGCTCACTCACGAGGGTAAAAAATATGTCCCCTTATAAGAACCCAACGGGGTGGATACACGTGTGGCATGGCATTCGTCACGGCATGGCAGGTTTGCGTGCCGCTTGGCAACACGAAGATGCTTTTCGTCAGGAGATATTCGTCGTCTGCTGCGCTTTACCCATCGTGTATTTTTGCCCTGTTAGTTTGGTGGGAAAAGTATTGATGGTGGCAAGTCTTTTGCTGGTATTGATTGTGGAGTTGTTAAATTCTGCGGTGGAGTCCGCCGTGGATCACACCTCTTTAGCACGTCATCATTTGGCTAAACGCGCTAAAGATATTGCCAGTGCGGCAGTGTTATTGAGTATCGTGAACGCGATGGTGGTGTGGGGTATATTGCTGTGGTATGGAACGTAATGGCGTATTGATGGTCTGTGCGTTGGCTTAGGGTGGTTGCAAAACAAGCGAAGAAGGACAGGATGATAAGTGGTTGCGTACAAATAATTGGGTATTGAGTTGTTAGTCGTTAGTTATTCGTCGCTAGTTAATGCTGTGAATCTGCTCGATACTGTATTTTTTACAAGATATTCAAGTAGATGAGAGAAATTTTCCATCCCGCCAACTAAAAACTAAAAACTAAAAACTAACGACTAGCGACTAGCGACTAATAACTAACGACTAACCGCTTAAAATACCCGAAAATTTAGGCGCGGGTGCTTAGATGCTTTAACTTAAACTACCTGAAATTAAGGAAAAAATCATGTTTAAAACGAGACAAATCGCTGCACTACTCTTGGTCGCGGCGGGGTTGGCGGGCTGTGCTGCTAGCATGGACGGCGATACCTACACGCGTGGGCAAGTGAGGCAGGTGGAAAATGTGCAGATGGCGACGGTGGAAGGTGTGCGTAATATCATGATAGAAGGCACTAAAACCGCTATTGGTGCAGGAGCGGGGACGATTATTGGTAGCGTGGCGGGGGCGAACTCTAATCGCGGTTCGGCGGGCAGTGTGATTGCCTCTGTGGTCGGTGCTGTCGTGGGGGGTATGGCAGGTGCGGGGATTGAAGAAGGCATCACGCGTCAATCAGGGTTGGAGATCACCATTAAGTACGATGATGGCAAAATGGTTGCCGTCGTGCAGGGTGATAACGAGAAGTTCAAAGTGGGTGATCGGGTACGCGTGATTTATGGCAGTGGCGTGACGCGCATTACACATGAATAAGACCGTTGCGTTTGAATTATTTTTGGGTCGTATGCAGTTCAATTAACTACTTTAGGAGAGTCACAATGTTGAGCTTGATAGGTCGTAAATCGGTGGTGTGGACTTCGCTGGTGTTTGCTTTAGGGTGTGCAGGAGAAGCACTGGCGGTGGATAAAGCCTTGATTGTCGGGGTGGGGAATTATCAATTGCCTTCTGCCAATTTAAAGGGCATTGATCTGGATGTCAAAATGGCTTCCGACATGGCACTTTATATGGGCATCGCCCCCGAAAATATCCACGTGGTCATGGATGAAAATGCCACCTTAGGTCGCGTGAAAGAACAAATGACATGGCTGTCCCAGAATGTGGGCGATAAAGACCGTGTGTTCTTTTATTTTTCAGGTCACGGTACCCAAGTGCCTGATAAAAACACGGAAGAAGCCGATGGTTTAGACGAAGCGATGGTGCTGCATGATATTGACGGCAAAAGCTATAACGGGCTGTATGTGGATGATGATTTTGGAGCGGCATTAAAGCGTATTCCCAGTCAAAACATGGTTGTGATGGTGGATGCTTGCCACAGTGGAACGGGGACAAAATCTTGGGGTTCATCGGGTAATAGCTTTAATGTCAACGAAGGACAAATGAAGTTTTTGAACCTGTTTAACGTTAAACCCAAAGCGTCGCATACCCGCGATTATGGTGTGGCGGAAAAATCCACAGGAGAAGACAACTATCTCGCCATTGCCGCCGCGCAGGACAATCAGCAATCTATCGCGACCCGCCGTGGCAGTCTATTCACCGTTGCCTTTCGGGATGCGTTTGATGAAGAGCGTAGCAAGGGCAGCTTTAGTTTGCAAAAAGTGTTCAAGTCCACCGAAGCGCGATTGGCAAGCAGTGGCGTGAAGTTTCAGCCTAATTTGAGTGGCAATATGGGGATTGCCAATAGTGCAATGAAAGTGGCTAGCAATGCAGGTGATAGTGCCGCACCTGCTACCCCTACTGCGACCCCCACTGCATCCGCCACGCCTGCCGCCCCGCGCAATGGTCCTTTGTGGGGTAAATTAACCAAATTACTGACGGGCATGCCCGTGCTAGACATTACGGCTCCTAGCGTGTTGTTAAATGGTGAAAAAACTGAGTTCACCATCGACATCCCTGCGAAAGGCTATTTGAATGTGGTGATGGTAGGGCCTACGGACAATGGTACGGTGCTGTTCCCCAATTCCTTTGCTAAAGATAATCGCGTCGAAGCGGGTAAATTTACTTTCCCCTCCGCCAAAATGGGCTTCAAAATTACCGCCATGCCTCCTTATGGTAAAACGATGGTGGTTGCTTTCTTGAGTGAAGAACCGTTGAATTTGTTGGAAGAAGGGTTTGGTAATCGCGACAGTTCAGGGAAAACGATCAAACCTTTTGCGCACGTCACGGAAAGTGGTATTCAAGCCGTACGCAAAACCCGTGATCTCGGTGTGAGTGCGGATACCAGCGCGCCCGCCGCCACTGCTCCGAGCGGAAATGGTTTCTGGGGTGGGCGGAAAGAGATTGAAATTAAGGAAAAATAAGCCTTTGCTATAAGGTGGACAATATACCCTATCCTTAACGGGTGAAACTCATTCGAGCCGTGCGCTAACCCGCACGGCTTTTTTTGTCTTATCTATCGTGTCATCGCCTCTTCCGCACTAGCTTTTAGGCACATTCAACGGTATTGTGCGCACTGGTCTGGATATGCAGACCAAATGAGTGTGCTGAGCATAAATCGTGATGTCATTCCATTTCAAAATCAAAAGTGAAGTTTAAACATCGTAGGGTGCGCTTTGCGCACCATGGTGCATGGAATACACCCTACGTCATGATTGCTGTATTGAAATGGAATAACTTATGCCAAGCATATCGTTCTTTTATTCACACCGTTGGGGGAGAGAAATGTCAAAACCAAATAATATAGACTGGGCTGCGATTGATGCAGACCCACGTTTCCAAGCGTTGCACCGTAAAAAAACATTTTTTTTGTGGGGATTGATGATTTTTTCGACCATCTATTATTTCCTGTTGCCGATAGGTGCGGCTTATTTCCAAGATTTGTTTAAAGTCAAGGTGTGGGGCGTGGTCAACGTCGGGATTTTGTTTGCGTTGTCTGAATTTGTCGTGGCATGGGGAATCGCTGTTTGGTATTCCATTAAAGCCAATGGTCAATTCGATGCCATGGCACAAGTTATTATCAACGATCAAAAATAGGAGAGAACATGCAAAATTTAGTGAAAAAATTCGCACTCCTCGCACTGCTACTGAGTAGTTCATCTGCCTTTGCGGCGGGTGGTGCGGTGGCAGATCAGTACAAGTGGATGACCTTCGCGGTGTTTGGCTGCATTATCGCCATTACTATGGCGATTACTTTTTGGGCGGCACGTTCCACCCACAGTACATCTGAGTTCTATGCCGCAGGGCGTTCGGTCAGTGGGATACAAAATGGCTGGGCGATTGCGGGGGATTATTTGTCCGCCGCGTCGTTCTTGGGGATTGCAGGGCTGATTTCCTTGTACGGCTACGATGGTTTTATGTACTCGGTGGGCTGGTTGGTAGCCTACATCACGGTGTTATTGGTGATTGCCGAACCTTGCCGCAATATCGGTAAGTACACCATGGGCGACATTTTGGCGTTTCGTAATGACCCTAAGAAAACCAAAGTCGTGGCAGCACTGTCCACCATCACGGTTTCCACCTTCTACCTGACCGCACAAATGGTCGGCGGTGGTGTGCTGATTAAGACCTTGATCGGTATTGATTACGAAATTTCCGTGATTGGCGTGGGTGTCTTGATGCTGACTTACGTGGTTTTTGGCGGGATGAAAGCCACCACTTGGGTGCAAATCACCAAAGCGGTGTTGTTAGTGCTGGCTTCTTTGCTGTTGGTGGCGATGGTGTGGGCTCCTTACGGTTTTAGCTTGCCTGACTATTTGCAAGCGGTGGTAGGGGATGCGGATGTGCAAAAGCAAGTGGCGAAATTGTTGGGCGATAAGTCTACCAATATGACCCCTGCGGAATTAGGACAACGCTTCCTTGAACCAGGTTTGTTCCTAAAAAATCCGATTGACCAAATTTCTTTAGGGATGGCGTTGGTGTTGGGTACCGCAGGGATGCCCCATATTTTGATGCGCTTCTTTACCGTACCAACAGCACAAGCGGCTCGCGTATCGGTGATCTGGGCGATGGGCATCATCGGCGGCTTCTATGTGCTGACGTTGTTCTTGGGTACAGGGGCTGCGATGTTGGTGGGTGCCGCTAAAATCTCGGCAATTGATGCGGGCGGCAATATGGCAGGTCCTTTGCTAGCACAGTTTTTAGGCGGCGGTGAGAACTCTATGTTAGGGAACTTCTTCCTCGCATTTGTTGCTGCCGTGGCGTTTGCGACCATTGTGGCGGTGGTAGCAGGCTTGGTGTTGGCATCGGCTTCCGCGATGGCGCATGACATTTATGTCGGTGTGATTCGTGGTGAAAAAGCCACGCCTAAAGAGCAAGTGGTTGCCGCACGGGTGTCGTCTATCATCGTCGGTATTATCGCGATTGTGGTTGGGATTATGGCGAAAGGTCAAAACGTGGCGCATCTGGTCGCGTTAGCGTTTGCGGTCGCGGCATCGTCCAATTTGCCTGCGGTGTTTTTGACCCTGTACTGGAAAAAATGCAACACCACAGGGATTATCGGCGGCATGTTGGTCGGTTCGTTGACGGCGATTGGTTTAGTGATGATTTCGCCTAACATGACCTATCCTTTGGCGGTAGCGAAAGCTGCGAATAAAGTACTGGATGGCGAACCTGCCACGCTTGCAAAAGAAGCCGTGCCTGAGAAGCTAAGCAGTGGCTTTATGTGCGAACTGTTTGCGATGGACGGTTGCCAAAAAGCGGAACCTGCTAAAGCTGCCGAAGCTGCGAAACCCGCCAAAGCAGGTACGCGTGAAAAGTTGCTGACGCTGAAAACCAAGTTGGACAGCGTGGTCGATGCAACTGAAAAAGCCGCGCTCACCGCAGAGATGGCGAAAGTCCAGACTGCTCACGACAAGGCAGAAGCTGATTTGAAGAAAGTGGAAGGTCAAGCCACCAGCATCATGGGCTTGGAAAAACCTTACTTCTTGTTGAAAAACCCAGGGCTGATTTCGATTCCTTTGGGCTTCTTGATGGTGATTTTGGGTTCCTTGTTGACCCGTGATAAACGGGCGGAAGAAATGTGGGATGAACTCTACGTGCGCCAAAATACAGGGATAAATGCCGAACAAGCGTCGGTGCATTAGCCTTGTGAGTATGATGGGGACGCGTTTATTCGTGCTCCGTTAAAATAAAACGCCTTGGGAATTTTCCAAGGCGTTTTTATTGAGGGAGGTTATATGTTTTGGATAGACCGATGGTGGCGTCGCCCTATCCGCTTGACGGATGTGCAAGCCACGCGCTTGAAAAACTGGCAGGCTTTACCCAAAAGCCAGACGCAACATCCCTTTGACGCGGCGCGTTTGGTCGTGCTAGATGTCGAAACCACGGGGCTGAATTTAGTCAAAGATAAGCTGATTGCGATCGGTGCGGTCGCGGTTGTGTTAGGAAAAGTTGATTTAAGTGATAGTTTTGAGGTGGTGTTGCAACAAAATCAAGCCAGTAGCAAAGCAAATATCCTCATTCATGGTATCGGCGGCAGTGCGCAAACGGGTGGACAATTGCCAGCGGATGCTTTGTTGGATTTTTTGGATTTTCTGGGCGGCTCACCCTTGGTGGCGTTTCATGTCACCTTTGACCAAACCATGTTGTGTCGTGCCTTGCGGCAGTTTTTAGGTTTGTCATTTAAAAGCCACTGGTTGGATTTAGCGTATGTCGCGCCAGGACTGCATCCAGAAAAACGCTTACATGCCTTGGATGAGTGGTTAAATTTATTTCATATTCAGCATGATGCACGCCACAACGCCTTAGCCGATGCGGTCAGCACTGCGCAACTGTTAATGATCTTGATTCACGTCGCCAAGCAGCAAAATATCCTGAATTACGCAGGTCTGCAAAGCGTAGAAAAAAATCAACGCTGGGTCAGTTGGCAGGGGTGAGTGGTAGCTGGGAGCTTCCAGCTCCCCATTTGTTGGCATGGGTAGGTGTTTGAGGGGAGTGGTAGCGGGGAGCTTCCAGCTCCCCATTTGTTGGTGTTTGAGGGGAAGAGGAAAAGTGTGGGCGCGCAACGGTTTGTTTCACCTTTCACCTTTCACAAGTGGTGAAAAGCAAAAAAACGCTTGCACACTCGCTTCCCTTCCCCCTTCTTACAAAAAACACAGACAACAAAAAAGCCGCAGCGCGGCTTAAAATAAACTGGAGCGGGTGAAGGGGATCGAACCCTCGTATGCAGCTTGGGAAGCTGCCGTTCTACCATTGAACTACACCCGCGTGTTAGGATTCGCATTTTACCGCAAGTGAGCCAATTTTGAAAACAATTACGTTAAATGGCGAAATTCACCATTTCCCCGACACCCTCAACCTCATTGAATTACTCGCCGAACAAGGACTCACAGACAAACGCATCGCCTTAGAGCGCAACGGCGACATCGTCCCCCGCAGCCAATTTGCCAGCCAAACGCTACGTGACGGCGACAAGCTGGAAATTGTTATCGCCGTCGGCGGGGGCTAAAAAGAGAAGGGTTAAGGGAGAAGAGGGAAGGGACGTACTCCCTTACGCGCTCAACTCTTCCCCCTTTCCCCTTCTCCCTTCCCAGAATTTAAACAACAAGGACAACACCATGAACGACAATCTCATCATCGCAGGTAAAAGCTACGCTTCTCGACTGTTAGTCGGTACGGGCAAATACCAAGACTTCGCCCAAACCCAGGCCGCCATTGAAACCAGCGGCGCGGAAATCATCACCATCGCCATTCGCCGCAGCAACATCGGGCAAAATCCCAACGAACCCAGTTTGCTGGAAATTTTGCCGCCCTCGAAATATACTTTGTTGCCCAACACCGCAGGTTGCTACACCGCTGACGATGCGGTGCGCACGCTGCGTTTAGCGCGGGAATTGCTGGACGACCATCGCTTGGTCAAACTCGAAGTGCTGGGCGATCCGCAATCGCTGTATCCTAATGTCATCGAAACCCTCGCAGCAGCCAAAACACTGGTCGCCGAAGGCTTTGAAGTTATGGTTTATACCTCCGACGATCCCATCATCGCCCAACAACTGGCAGACATCGGCTGCGTCGCCATTATGCCGTTAGCCTCGCTGATTGGCTCGGGCATGGGGATTTTGAACCCGTGGAATCTGCAACTGATTATGGATCGGGTCAAAGTCCCCGTGATTGTCGATGCGGGGGTCGGCACGGCATCCGATGCCGCCATTGCCATGGAACTCGGCTGCCAAGGCGTGTTGATGAACACCGCCATCGCCGCCGCCCAACAGCCTGTGCTGATGGCATCCGCTATGAAACAAGCCGTTCAAGCGGGGCGCGCCGCCTATTTAGCAGGACGTATGCCCAAAAAATTCTACAGTGCCAGCCCCAGCTCGCCCACCACAGGGATGATAAGCTCGGCGCGGGGTTAATCTAGCCATAACATAAGGAGGATATATTCAAGGTTGGCAAAGTGGCTGGATTTCGCCACGCGCTACCCATTGCAATCTAAAATGCTTAGCACGGTTAACTTGAATGTGCGTTATGATTCGCGCACTTTGGGAGGTGTGGCGTATAAGTGGTTGCGTACAAATAATTGGGTATTGAGTTGTTAGTCGCTAGTCGTTAGTTTTTAGTTGGCGGAGTGAAAGGTTTTTATCATCTGATTGAATATATTGTGAAAAATATGGCATCAAGCAGACTCACGGCATTAACTAGCGACTAACAGCTTAAAATACCCGAAAATTTAGGCGCGGGTGCTTATCTAGCCATATCCCCCGATGCAGGACACGCTTCAAGCTAACCGCTGCATGCTCGTTAACGTTAATCTGTGAGGATACCGATATGTCAGGCAAAATTTCACACGAAAGTAGTATTGAGTTCCAACTGAAGATGGACATCCCCTTAGTCGTGACTAAGACTCAGCCTGCGGAAATAGACGCTGAACTCTATGCCAAGGTGCAGCAAGTCATCTCGCTGGCAGTCAAAAAAATAGCGGGTAAGTCCAAAGTAAAGTGGGTGTTTCCCAAACCATGGAAACGCGAGGGCATACGCTACGATACCGACGCTGTGTCTAGCAACGGCTTATTTCGCCAACACAATATGTCACTGGCAATCGAAGCTACGGATGAATTAACCAAGTACAAATGTAAGCTGCATCAATTCATCCCAGAACTGCTCTACCGCAAACCCAAAGCCGCCTTGTGTTATCCCCAAAACAAAGGGACAGATGTCAAGCTAAAGCGGGAGCAAGACATTCACTTCAATAATTGCAAGTACTGCGCTTCAGGTTCATTGTTTCTTAAAGGGCGACAAACTAACATCCGCACTGTAGGTGATTTTGGCCGACTATTCCCTCGTATTGAGCAAATTGCACCGTTCGATACACCGCTTTATCCCGTGTCACATTGGCAAGAAACCGTGTGTGGCAAAATGGTCAGCAGCTGGCGCGACATGACGCTTGAATGGACCTTAGTCACCCGATGGGATCATCAAACGCACACCCTGCTCGAATCCGAGCTGTCATATAAAGTCGTTAAGTCGATGAAGGCGGACTGGGACGATGCCCTATTAGCAATCGCTTCGCAGTTATATCTTGATCTCAGAACCACGGGGATATTCCGTTTGCACCCGCCTATTTTCTACTTTCATGACCCCGTTTCGGGCGTGGAAATGACCGAGATTAGTAAACTACGCGAGTTGTAAAAACCTTTTCATCATTCAATCTATACAAAATGTCTTTGAAACGCATTCAATTATTCCTCATTGGCGGTTTACTGTGCCTGCAAAGTCTAAGCGTACAGGCGGCAGAGCCGCTGGTGCTAAATTTCGCCACCTACGCTAGCGAGCGTCCTTCAGAAGAACTCAAAAAAATGGAGCCATTCTGCCTGTATTTAGAACAGAAACTTGCTAGACAGGGAATACCCGTCAAAGTCAAGATGCGTATCTACCCTCAATATGAACAAGCAACGGACGCAGTTGAGAATGGTGAGGCTGACTTTGCTCGATTAGGACCTGTCAGCTACATTATCACCAAAAATAAAAAACCGAACATCCAGTTGTTGGCAATGGAAAGTAATCAAGGGGGAAAATTTATTCAGGGGGTTATTTTGGTTGCAATCAATTCACCCATTCGTAGTATGTTCGATTTAAAAGGGACGCGTTTTGCCTTCGGAGAAGAAAATTCCACGACAGGGCGTTATCTCGCGCAAGAGGCATTGATGCAGGCTGGCATTACAGGGCGACATTTGGCGAAATACGAATATATTGG
This sequence comes from Gallionella sp., assembly GCA_049276435.1. Lineage (GTDB taxonomy): Bacteria > Pseudomonadota > Gammaproteobacteria > Burkholderiales > Gallionellaceae > Gallionella. Next base: position 20,079 of record JBASWK010000171.1, read on the forward strand.
TCGGCACGATAAAGTCGCTTTCGCCGTTGCCGCAGGGAGTTATGATGCAGGCGCGGTTAACGAGACCGTATTGGAAAAATATGCTTACTCAAAGGGTTTGCGCAAGCTCATTTCTTATTCCAGTCCATCTCATGCGTGGGTGGGAAGGGCGGGACTTGATGCACGGGTTGTTGGGGCGTTGCAAAAAGCCCTGTTTGGCATGAAAGGGAGTGTGTTGAAGTACATCGGTCGAGATGGTTTTTTGCCTGCCCAAGATGCTGACTATGATAGTTTGCGCAATACGATGAATAAAGTGAAAAGTTTTGAGCATTAACGGAGTGAATTCGCAGTAAGCCATCGCACCTAAGTTTTCATGTATTTCTTAATCATCGGTGAGCAAAAATCGGTAAAAACGAAGGTGTAGCGTGGATAAGTGCAGCGCATCTGCGATTTTATGTTCAATTTTTGAAGTTTCAACGATAACCATGAGCCTTTCCACCCGAATCACCTTGAGTATTACCCTCGTCACCGCCGCACTATTGACCCTGCTAGGCGTGTTATCTGTCGATGTAGAGCGTCTCGCTTTGCAATCCATCTTACACAAACAAGGTAACGCCATTGCCCAGTCAATTGCGGCGTACAGTGTTGAAGCATTCGTTGCGGAGGATTATCCTGCGCTGGAAATGACGTTAAATACCATTGGAAATCAAAACCTAGAAATTGTATTGATTGAAGTCTCTCGCGGTGGAAAAATGGTTGCGCATTACGGTAATGTGTCCTCGGATAACGTGTTGACTTCAACTGCCGATGTCGTGCTATATAACTCATCCAGTGGTAATCAAAAGCTAGGCGAAATAAAGTTGTTGCTTTCTGAGCGTGGCAACGAGGCGGTTATTGCGGCACACATTAAAAATGTCCTCATCTATATGGTTCTATTTTTAATTCTATTTAGCTTGCTTTTACGTTATCAACTCAGTCGATTAGTCGTTAAACGGATTGAAAATTTGAGATTGATTGCCGAGCAGGTCATTTCCACAGAATTGCCAGAGCGAATTGAAAAACATTTGCAATACACAGGTTCAGCAGATGAAATCGACGTGCTACATGAGCGTTTTGCTAGCATGTTAGCGGGGTTGCAATCCCGTGATCAGGCACGCTGCGCGACACTGGACGATGTGATGGCGGGGCGTGCGTCGCTGCTCAATCTTACCAATGCCATGACTTCAGCCTTGATTGTGGTATCGCAAGCGGGCATCATTTCGCTTTGTAATGTTGCCGTCGTCAGTAAACGCGGCAGGTCAGTGGAAAGCATGGTGGGTAAACCGCTACGTGACGCATTGCCTTATTCGGACGAGAGTATTCAGATCATTCTTGATGCGATTCGCAAACAAACCCTCATCAAGAGACTGCCCGTTTTAAAACGAAGCACCAATCAATCGCGCTTTTTTGAACTCAGTATTTATCCGATTCATGCCAGTACCACAGGGGCTGTGCTGCTGCATATTGAAGACGAAGTTGAATGGGGGGATATGCAGCCCCCAAAAAACCAGAGTCGTGTTTAACAAGGCATGGTAAATCGGGCGTAAAATGCCAAGATTGCTCAGTTTAATCCTCTCATTACCCCCTTAAATTTTACCCTTATCGCCAACCAGATGCTCTCTCGACTTATTCACTCGCGTTTGGCTGCTTGTTTGCTCTTGCTCTGTCTGCTTAGCGTGACGGCAAAGGCAGAGCCGTTGGTGCTGCGCTTTGCCACTTATGCCAGTGAACGACCTTCGGAGGAACTCAAGAAAATGGAGCCCTTCCGTCTGTATTTGGAACAAGCACTGGCGAAACAAGGGGTGTCTATATCCGTCAAAATGCGTATCTTCCCCACCTATGAACAAGCGATTGCCGCAGTGGGGCGTGGCACGACCGACTTTGCTAGGTTAGGTCCTGTTAGCTATGTGATTGCGAAAAAACAAAATCCAAACATCCAGTTGCTGGCAATGGAAAGCAATCATGGCGCAAAGTATTTTAACGGGGTCATCCTCGTGGCGACCCATTCTCTGGTGAGGAACTTGTCCGATCTGAAAGGCAAGCGTTTTGCCTTTGGCGAGGTCAATTCGACTACGGGGCGTTATCTGGTGCAGGAATTACTCATGGATGCAGGTATTGGCGCACGAGATCTTGCCTATTATGAATTTATTGGTCGGCATGACAAAGTGGCTTTCGCCGTTGCCGCAGGCAATTACGATGCGGGTGCGGTCAACGAGACGACACTGGAAAAGTACGGTAAAACCAAAGGCTTACGTGCGTTATTGACGTACCCTAGCCCGACCCATGCTTGGGTTGCCAGGGCAAATCTTGCCGTGCGTATCGTAGCCCCACTGCAAAAATCCTTGTTTAGCATGAAGGGGGATGCCTTGAAATATATTGGTCGCGATGGTTTTTTGCCCGCCAAGGATAGCGACTATGACGGTATGCGCGACAGCATGATAAAGACTAAAGGCTTCGATGATTAAATACATGCGTCTTTCCACTCGGATTACCTTGAGCATCATACTGGTCCCTGCCGTGCTGATGTGTATATTCGGTGTGTTTGCGGTGAAGGCGGAACGTCTTGCCTTGCAATCTATTTTGCACAAGCAAGGCAATACCATCGCGCAATCGGTTGCGGCATACAGTGTGGAAATGCTGGTTGCGGAGGATTATCCCGCACTGGAAATGGCATTGCGCACCATAGGACGCGAGAGCAATGACATCATACGGGTTGAAGTGTTGCAAAATGAACGGGTGGTTGCCTATTACGGTAAGCCATCCTCAGACAACGTGCTAGTCTCCCATGCGGATGTCGTGCTGCATAATGCCGCAAGGAAAGCGCAGAAGTTAGGCGAAGTCAAGCTCTTGATGTCTGAGCGCGATAATGAGGCGATAATCGCCACGCACATTAAGAATATGGTCATTTATATGGCACTATTTTTAGTGCTATTTAGCCTGATTTTGCGTTACATACTCAGTCGATTGGTTATCAAACGCATTGGGCATTTGAAGTTGCTCACAGAACAAGTGATCGCCTCAGAGTTGCCAGAGCGCGTTAAGTCGCCTTTGCTGCACAAAGATTCACAAGATGAAATCGACGTGCTGCATGAGCGTTTTTCCAGCATGTTAGAGGGACTGCAATCCCGCGACCACACGCGAGGCACGATGCTCATTGAGATTGCTGCCGCACGCTCTTTGTTGGTGGATGTCACCAATGCCATGCCCTCCGCACTGATCGTCGTCACGCGTGACGGCATTATTTCATTTTGTAACCGAGCCGCCATTGGGGAGCTTCAAAATCCAACGGATAGCATGGTAGGTAAACCGCTGCGGACGGCATTCCCCTATTCAGAAGAGCATATCCAGATTGTGCTGGATGCGATTCGCAAATATAAAACCATCCAGCGGTTGGTCATGACAAAACAAATCGCGAATCAACTGCACTACTTTGAAGTCGCGGTTTATCCGCTTTCTTCAACGATCACAGGGGGTGCTGTGATTTACATCGAGAACATCACCGAGCGCGTACGCATTGAAGAAGTGATGATGCAAACCAATAAAATGGTGTCAATCGGTGGACTCGCGGCGGGCATCGCGCATGAAATCAACAACCCATTGGGGGTTATGGTGCAGGCAGCGCAAAACATTGAACGTCGCTTATCTGACAGTTTGGAGGCGAATCATCAAGCGGCCGCCGCATGTGACACCACGATAGCGACCATCCGCTGCTATCTTGAAAAACGTAATATTTTGGAGTTTTTGAACGACATCAAAGTGGATGGTGCGCGCGCCTCCAAAATTGTGCGCAGCCTGCTGGAATTTAGCCGTAACAGTGCCTCAACTTATGCCCCCATTGCATTGGATACCTTATTCAATCAGACCGTTGAGCTGGCACAAAAAGATTATGACCTGAAACATAACCTCGATTTTCGCCAGATTAAGGTCGTGATTGAGGTCGATCCTGACTTGCCTCCCGTTCCTATGGTGCGCGGTCAAATCGAACAAGTCTTGCTGAATTTACTCAAAAACAGTGCGCAAGCACTGGCGGAGAAAACCGCTAGCTTGACGGCTGAAGGCAGCACCTTCAGCCCGCAGATTACTTTGCGGGCGCAACGGGTTCTGGGGCGGGCGCGCATTGAAGTGCAGGACAATGGTGCAGGTTTTAGTGAACAGGCAAGGCGGCGCGCTTTTGAACCCTTTTTTACCACTAAATCCCCTGGTAGTGGTACGGGGTTGGGCTTGTGGATTGCCTATGTCATTGTGGTCGATAAACATGGCGGAGAAATAACCCTGGATTCCATGCCTGGCAAGGGTGCTACGTTTGTGGTGAGCTTGCCGCTGGAAGGAGGCGTAGCCAAATGATGACCGCACCTGTGTTCGTACTGCTCTTGGATGACCATGCCAGCTTGCGGCGCAACCTGATGGCACTGCTGGAGGATGAAGGTTTTTTGGTTGTGGAAGCCAGTAGCGGTGAGGAAGCATTGCAAATACTACACAGCACGCTAGTCGATGTGGTCATCGTGGATATTCGCCTGCCAGGCATGAATGGCAACGAGTTCATTAAAAGTGCTCATGCGGTGTATCCCGCCCTGCATTTTTTGATCCATACTGGCGTGGCAGATTATGCGATACCTGATGAGTTGCGCCGCTTTGGCTTAACAGAAGAATGCGTGTTCCAAAAACCCCTACCCGACATCCACGCGCTGTTCACCTGTTTACGTACTTTAAGCGGGAAATAAACCGCCCCAAGTTCTCGACGATTCCAACTAATAACGACCAACTACCAACTACCAACTACCAACTACCAACTACCGACTAGCAACCAACCATTATTGGTACGTAAGCCCTTAAAACAGAGGTCACGATGAATACCCCAAATTACACCAAGCCCTTTTCACTTCTGACGATAGATGATGACGAACGGTTGCGACGTAGTATTCGGGTCTATTTTGAGGATTCAGGCATCACCGTGTTCGAGGCGGGGGATGGACAAGCGGGGCTGGAGATGTTCCATACCCATCACCCTGACATCGTGCTGGTTGATCTCACCATGCCCGTGATGAATGGACTGGAATTTATCGCACGCCTGCGCCAAGTTGCCCCCAATCAGCCCGTGATCGTCGTTTCGGGTACGGGCGATTTGCAAAGCGCGGTCGATGCGGTACACAAAGGGGTGTGGGATTTTGTCACCAAACCCATCCTCAATATGGCGGCATTAGAACACACGGTACGTCTTTGTATGGAGCGCGCCCGTCTGACGCACGAAAACGAACAATACCGCCTTCATCTGGAAAAGCTGGTCGAGGTGCGCACCGCAGAACTGACCCGCACTCGACAACAAATCGTTGCGCGGTTAGGGCGTGCTGCTGAGTTTCGTGACAATGAAACAGGGATGCACGTTATGCGCATGAGCCGCTATTCACGCCTACTCGCCTTAAAAGCGGGGATGAGTGCGCACCAAGCGGGGCTGATATTGCTGGCAGCACAAATGCACGATATTGGTAAAATTGGCATTCCAGATCACATCCTGCTCAAAAAGGAAAAGCTGACCCTAGCAGAGTGGCAAGTGATGATGAGCCACGTCGAAAAAGGCGCGCTGATTATTGGAGATGATCCCTCTGAACTCATGCAAATGGCACGTACCGTGGCACTCACCCATCACGAAAAATGGAATGGTCTTGGTTATCCCAACGGACTGGTCGGTGAACAAATCCCGTTGGTCGGACGTATCGTGGCGCTTGCCGATGTGTTTGACGCACTGACCAGCGTGCGCCCCTACAAACCCGCGTGGCCACTGGACCGAGCACTTGCCTACATCGCCAGCGAAGCAGGACAACACTTCGACCCCAAGCTCGTCCCCCTGCTCATGGAAATCATCCCCGACATACTCGACATCCAGCAAAAATACCACGAATAAGCCAGACGGCGCGCCTGCGCGGAGGGTGCAACATCCCCCTCCCGCATAAAAACACACGAATTATCCCCATCCCTCCGTTTTTTGTTTAGAATCCGCCGCCTGTTTTCCATCCCCACCTCACCATGTCCACACCTAAACCGCACAATGACCTGCCCACCCTAGCGGATAAGCTGGCGTGGAAAGAAGAGCTGGCACGCCTGAGTCAGCGCATTCAGGATTGCCACACGCCCCATGTGCTGGGCATACATGGCGATTGGGGCAGTGGCAAAACCAGCTTTATGCGGCAATTGCAATGGCAACTCGGTGGTGAAATACCTCAAGATGGCTCGGTTGCTGATTGCTCTAAAGACACCAATAAAGCCCTTCAGCAGAAAATCATCACGATCTGGTTCGACGCATGGCGTTATCAAAATGAAGCCGTGCCTGTGGTTGCTTTGCTGCATGAAATGCGGCGGCAAATGGCAACTATGTCCGTGTTGAAGGAGAAATTTGGCGCAACGATGGAAATCGCGTTGCGTTACACGCTGAATAGTCTTGCTGACATTGGGAAGTCTATCGGCATAGAAGGTCTGCCCAGTGCTGATAAAATCGAAAAGCTGGGCAATGACAGGGAAGCTAAACACCATGCGCAAACTTCGATTAGCGATTCGTTGCGCAGTCATTTGCAAGCCACCATTCAAGCTCTTTTACCTAGTGAGGATGCCCGCGTCGTGGTATTCATCGACGACCTTGATCGCTGCAATCCCAAAGCCTCGATTCGCCTATTGGAAGGGCTGAAAATCTATCTCAGCATTCCCAACTGTGTGTTTGTCTTGGGGATGAATGAACGGATTTTGGTGGATGCGATTCGGGAAGAGATTTCCGCCCCCAAAGAAATTGCCCCAGAAGAACTCAAGCTGCGTGCCGCGCACTATTTGGAAAAAATTTGCACCGACATTTATCGTCTGCCATTGCCCAAAGATGCGGGAGTTCTATTAGGACAGTGGATAGCAGACTCTGAACAATGCCAAGCTCTAACCGCCGCCCTAGGCAAAATTGTTTGCCTCCCCCCCAATCCACGCCGCTTAAAAGCCTTGGCGAATCAATGGGATCGCTTTGCAGCTTGCGTTGCTTTCCCTGCCAGCCAATCAGATCAGGAAATTTGGGCGGTGCGAGTGTTGATTGCCGCATACATCCATCAATTCCATCGAGACTTGTGGGAACGTTGGTACTTCACGCCCGACTTTATCCTCGAAGTGAAGACATGGTGCAGCACCACGCCTCTTCGTGACCTTGATGGAAAATTGCTTCCGCCTCCTGCATGGGCAAGCGCGCTGAAACTGACGCAAAAAGAAGTGAACGGAACATGGCAAACCAACTTCCCCAACCCTGGCGACATTGATATTTTCTGGGTCGATGGACTGATTCGACATTATCGCGACAGCTTCGTCCCCGACGATTTTATGCCGCTGCTGGGTGTCAAGTTGTGCGCCCCAATGCCTTTGAAACAGATCACACCATGAGCCACATATCTATCCCAAGACTTTGGAGTGATTCCTGCCTCCGTCCTTTCCTTGGCGAAATCAACCGTCGCCACGGCATTATCGAAACCTTGGCGATGCCGTCCATGCACGACTTGCCGCCGTCGCGCATTGAAACCTTGTTTGTCTCGCCCTTGTTGGCGGAAACCTCCGTCAATGCGGAAAGCGATCCTGAAACTTGGCCGTCAGGCTTAGGGCTGTTTCAAGCCTTGGAGGTGCATCCGCGCTTAGTGGTGTTGGGTGACCCTGGTGGTGGTAAAACCACCTTGAGTAATTGGTTAGCGTGGCGATTGTCGGCGGGCTTGACCGCCCCTTTACCCGAAGTCCTAACCGAACGCATCCCCTTGCCCTGTGTGCTGCGCGATATGTCGTCGGATTTATTTGCCGACGCGCCTAAGGTGTCGGATTTGGCGGTCAAAATTGCCCAGCATTTATTGGGCGACAAAGCCGATGCCGCGCTGATGGACAGTTTGCAAGCGCGAGTGGCGGCGGGGCAGTATGTGCTGATTCTGGACGGCGTGGATGAAGTCGCCGTTACCCATCGCAAAGTCATTGCGGATTGGATGCGGCAAGCGCATGAGCAAAACGCTTGCGTGTTGGCGACTTCGCGCATTGTGGGGTATGAGGATTACCCAATAGATAACGATAAAAATCAAAAGCGAAAATATGCCAATGATTTGAGGGATATGTTCATCTCGGCATATATGACTGATGGGCAAGATAAAAAAAATTTAAACAAACTATCAGATCAGATTGCCCAAGAGCAAAATAACTTTGACTCAACACCTGAGATGTGGGCAGTTCGCCGCTATCTCCTTCCTTTTGACCCGCAACGTATCGCCACTTTTACCGAAAATTGGTATCGCCAACGCTGCGGCACGGAGCAGGAAGCGCGGCAAAAAACCAACGATTTGCTTACGGCGATTGCGCAATCTGACACTACGCGGCAACTGGCACGCACGCCGAACTTGCTCAGTATGATGGCAATCGTGCACCGCGAACGCGCCCATTTACCCGACGGTAAAGCCTTGTTGTACGAAGAAATTGCCAACGCCTATATCAACACCATTGACCAGCAACGCAAAATTTTGCCCAACGATGCGCTTCTCCCTTATGCGTGGAAAGCGCGCAAAAGCTGGTTGGCGTATATCGCTTTTCAAATGCAGCGACTGCGGAGCGGCGACGAAAAAGACGCGGGCGTATTGGTGACGGAGCGAGAAGTGTTGACTTGGCTGGGCGATGCGATGCGAGTATCGGGTGTGGCGCAACCCGAAGCCACCGCGCAAGAGTATTTGCGTTGGGTCGCTCGCCGCAGCGGCTTATTGCTGCCACGTGGTGCAGGTCGCTACGCCTTTGTACACCTAAGTTTTCAAGAGTATTTCTGTGCCTGCCACTTAGCTACTCGCATCGTCAGCCCCGCCTTTGTCAAAGACAAGCTTAAAGATGACGAACCCGTTACCAAAGCTGCCCTTGCAGACTGGGCAAAATCCACTGTCTGGCGCGAAACATTGATCAATCTTTTTGAGCTGATTTCTGCTGAACAAGATGCAGATTGGTTAGAGGATTTAACGGAAATTATATTTTGTGAGTTTGCTGAGGAAGTTGTTTTTGGGATTGAGCAAGCTGAACTAGCTGCGCGGTTAATACAAGATCGACATATTCGGCTAAGTGGAAAAAGGCAAGACCGCTTAGCTTATTGCTGTAGTTTCGCCGCATGGGCGAGTGTCAAAGAAAGTAATACTTACCAAGTTGCAGCGGCACGGGGCTATGTTGCTCATGTTGTGGATTTTGCAACACTCAATATGCTACCGAACCTACGTGGATTACGTGTGTTCAACCCCACTCTTGCCGACCTAACTCCGCTTTTGCAATGCCCAGATTTGCTGTATCTCGATCTGAGTAAAACCGCCATATCAAATGTCAGTGCACTGACGGACTTAATCAATTTGCAGTGGCTTAATTTTGGACAAACTAACGTAACTGATGTCAGTCCACTATCAAAATTAATGAACTTGCAGGTGATTTCCCTCGATGAAACACCCGTATCTGATGTCAGCTCGTTATCAGAGTTAACAAATTTGACATGGCTTTTTCTTGGAAAAACCCGTGTATCCGATGTCAGTGCACTCGCTCACTTAACCCAACTTAGAATCCTCGGACTCCCCGAACAACCATCAAAGACTTAAACTATGACAGCATCAACCACCCCCGAACACCCCCACATCCGCAGTTTTGTGCGCCGCCAAGGGCGGGTTTCGCCTGCGCAGCAACGCGCTTGTGACACTTTATTGCCGCAATTTGGCATCGCTTACCAAGCTGAACGACTTAATCTTGAAACTGCCTTTGCCCGCCCCGCACCGAAAATTTTAGAAATCGGTTTTGGCATGGGAGATAGCACGGCGACCATAGCCGCTGCGCATCCTGAGCTGGATTATTTGTGTTTGGAAGTGCATACCCCTGGCGTGGGCAATTTGTTGAAGCTGATCGACAGCCAGCAATTGAGTAACATTCGCATTATTCAGCACGATGCGGTGGAGGTGATGCGCGATATGTTGGACGACGGCAGTTTGGACGGCATCCACATTTTCTTCCCCGACCCGTGGCACAAGGCGCGCCACAACAAACGTCGGTTGATTCAATCGCCGTTTATCGCGCAACTGGTGCAGAAGCTGAAAATCGGCGGCTATATTCACGTCGCGACCGATTGGGAGGATTACGCGGTGCAAGTGCTGGCGGTGCTGTCCGCCGAGCCGTTGTTGCAAAACACCTGCGCCGACTACGCCCCCCGCCCCGATTACCGCCCGCTGACCAAGTTTGAAAAGCGCGGGCTGAACTTAGGGCATGGGGTGTGGGATTTGGTGTTTACCCGTTGTCATGCGCAGGTCTAATGAGTAGGGTGGGCACGTTTTTATGCCCACGCGGATGCTCAACCGCGTGGGCAGACGATAGCACTGTCAGCCCACCCTACGATTTTTGAGTGCATAAATTTGCCCTGTTTCTTGCAGGTTTAAAACGTAAAATACTTTTCCAGCACGGCTTGCAGCTTCCGTCCTTGACGGAAAGCTTCTTTTAAAATACGTCTATCCAAGTCATTTAGGGTGTTGGGATCCACGCGATTGGACAGGGCGACGGCGCGTTTGGCTTGTTCGTGTTGTAGGCGCAAGCGTAGCAGTTGGATGTAATGAAAGGCGTTTGCCCATGCTTCGATTTCGCCCGCCTCCAATTGCCACAAATGCCCCGCCGCCCTGAGCCGCTGGGCGGTGTTGGTTTCATTCGTGCCCGCAGCCAAAGCAAAAATACGCGCGGCATCGACAAAGGGGGTGATGCCATTGAATTTCAGGTCTAGGGCGGCGGTGTTATCCGTGCCTTTGGTCAGTAAAAAATCACGTAATAATCCTAAAGGGGGGCGATTATCCAGCGCATTGGCGACCATCTTCTTCAAAAACAGCCTATTTTCTTTGATCTTGCTGTGTAACCACAGGCGCAATGTTTGCGCTAATTCACGCTTGCCCGACAAGGCGCGGAAGTCAAAAAAGATAGCGGCATTGAGCAACACCGCGCCGTCGCCACGAAATATCCAGTCGGAAAACACGTTTTGCCATTCCGCCAAACTCAAGCACCATTGCGGATTGGAAGCCATGATATTGCCCTTGCACAAGGGAAATCCGCAATCATCCAGCACCGCATTGACTGCCTGTGCAAAAGGCAATAGTTGCGCACGCACCGCGTCGGGTGTGCTGCCTTCGGGCGTGTGGAAAATAATGCCGTTGTCCTGATCGGTGTTGAGCGTTTGCTCATAACGCCCTTCGCTGCCCATCGCCAACCAACAAAAATCCACCTGTTGCCAATGCGTTTGCTGTTGCGCACGCGCCCATTCCACTTCAATAATGCGTTGCGTTAACAGGTCATTTAGGGTGGAAATAATTTGCGTTAGCTGCTCAGCCCCCACGCCTTGCGCCAGCATATTTTGTCCGAGTTGGCGTATGTCATCAGCAGCCTGTTTAAAGTGTGCCGAGGTACTCGCCGCGCGCAGCGACATGCCAATTTGCCGCAAGCCTACGCGTTGTAAGCTGAATAAATCCTTTTCGGAAATAATGCCGAGCAGCTGGTCGTGATCGCTGATGAGTACATGGCGTATGCCTTGTTTCACCATGGTTAACGCCGCTTCGTAGGCTAGGGCTTGTGGGGGGAGGGTGGTGAGTTCGGTACTCATCACGTCAATAATGGGCAAATTTAAGTCGTATTCTGCCAATACCACGCGTTTGAGCACATCGTGCAAGGTGAAAATCCCCACGGCGCGCCCGTTTTCAACCGCAATCATCGAACCTATTCCCTGTGCTTGCATGGTGTGCAACACCGTCCGTATTGGCGTATCAGGTGCGCAGGTCACAGGCGGATGGCGAATCAGATCGGACAGCGGGCTGGACATAGATTGTTGTTCGACACTGGATTGCGCGTATTGCGCCTGAATCACGTGCTTGGATTGCTCCAACAAATTGGCGATGCGCCGCGTGCAAAAATCATGGAAAGGCACGCTAAGATGGGTAAGTTGATGAAAATCGTTGGCAGGTAATTCGTAGCAAAACACATCTTCCCGCGCCCGATACACGCTGTTGACAGGTCGTCCTGCCAATAATGCGCCGAGCGGGAAGCACTCGCCCTCGTGCAATTCCAGCCAAGCGGTATCTTCTTGCGTGCGTGCTACGTCTTGCTCGCCTTGGACGATGCCTTGTTTAATCAATAAAAATTGACTCACTTCCCCATGTTTTGGTTCAAGGATAACTTCGCCTTTGGCGTAATACGCCACGCGTAGCCGCTCTGCCATCCATTGCAGATCTTGCCGTGTCATTTGGTCAAAAGGCGAAAAACGCCCTAAATGGGTCATGGTGCTTTGAATCAATGAATTCGCCTGCATCGCCATTTTTAAAGTCCTTTGCGTGTGAATCTGATGCGCCGATTATACCGTTTGCGCGCTGGCAAACAGGGGTGATGTCACGCAAGCTATTTGGTCAAATTGGGCATTTTACGGAGACAATTGTGGCAAAATAGGGCAAGTGAATCGTGTACTCAAAGTTTGACTTAACCATTATCGCCAAAGGATTCTTGAAATGATAATAGATACTGATAACGCAAGCTATAACAGCACATTACGCGTACTGATTGTGGATGACCATCCTTTCTTGCGCACAGCGGCGCAGCGCATGTTGCTGTCCTTGGGCGTGAAAGACATCTTGCAGGCACATGACGGTCAACATGCTTTGGCGATTTTACAAAGCGAAAATGCCAAAATCGTGGATGTGGTGTTGTGCGATTTGGATATGCCAGGGATGGATGGCATGGAATTTATCCGTCATCTGTCCATCAATCGTGCCTATTCCTTATCCATTGTGCTGGTCAGCGGGCTGGATGCTGCGTTGATTAGTTCGGTGGAAACCATGACTGCGGCTTATGGCTTGCGCGTGCTTGGCGCAATTGAGAAACCCTTGTCATTGGCAAAGCTAGGGGCTTTGTTGGCATTGCACGCGCAACCACGAGAAGCGGTGCAGCTCTGCGTGTCTGCGTTTGCTCCCAATTTGTACAGCGTGGAAGAGATTTTAGAGGGCGTACATCTGCGGCAGTTTGAACCCTTTTTTCAGCCTAAAGTCTCTTTTAAAACAGGACAAATTGTTGGTGTAGAAGCACTGGCACGTTGGCGACATCCTCAGTATGGCTTAATCGGCCCCTATCATTTTATTGGGGTATTGGAAAAAGCGCATAAGATGGACGAGTTGACCTTTTTGATCCTGGAAAAGGCGGCAATTGCCAGTCGTTTGCTGTATGAGCAGGGGAGTGGCATCACCGTGTCCGTTAATCTATCGTTGACTTCACTGAGCGATACCGCCTTGATAGATAAAATTGCCGAAACCGTGCATCAAGCAGGTGTTGAACCTAAGCAAATCACGCTGGAAGTCACGGAATCCGCCGCGATGACCGATGCGGCACACGCGCTGGAAAATTTAGCGCGGTTAAGAATGCGCGGCTTCGGCTTGTCTATTGATGACTATGGCACGGGGTATTCCAATATGCAGCAACTCTCGCGTATCGCGTTTACCGAATTGAAAATAGACGCATCGTTTGTCAAAGATATTGCTAAAAACAGAGCACTACGCATCATCGTTGAGTCTAGCATCGACATGGCGCACAAGCTAAAAGTGGAAAGCGTTGCCGAGGGCGTGGAGTCGCAAAGTGATTGGGATATGCTTAAAAATATGGGTTGTGGTGTCGCGCAAGGCTATTTTATTGCCCGCCCCATGGACTTAGCCGACATATTGAAATTTTGCGCCGCCCATCAAGCTGCATAAGGTGAATTGGCTTGATTAGGCATCGTCATGGCGCGACGGTTGCAAATAAGCATCTGATTATAAATGGCTCTATGTGAATCATCGTGGGTCATCGTGGCACAAGTGAGCAATCTCCCTCCCCTTCAAGGCATAGGTATCTACACATCTTAATTTATTTAATAATCATTGAGTTATATGTGTTTTTTCATTGCTATTGCAAACTAAACGCTATGTGGGAGCGCAA
>JBASWK010000172.1:0-3221 GCA_049276435.1 Gallionella sp.
GCTATCGCGCAATAAATTGCGCTCCCACATAGCGTTTAGTTTGCAATGGCAATAAAAAACACATATAACTCAATGATTATTAAATAAATTAAGATGTGTAGATACTTATGCCTTGAAGGGGAGGGAGATTGCTCATTTGTGCCATGATGCCCCACTATGATTCACATAGAGCTATTTTCATTTTCACCTTGCCATATTCCCTCACCCTAGCAGGGGGAGGGTTAGGGTGGGGGTTGAAATTCGGCTACTTGCAGTGCAGGTTAATAAAATCAGGTGGATGCGCGCAGCTTATCCACCCTACCAACTAACAACCCAATTATTTGTACCCAACGACATTACAAGGAAAAACAGCATGAGCACCACGATGGACATCCACGAAATTTTGAAATTGTTACCCCACCGCTATCCCTTTTTGCTGGTGGATCGCGTGTTGTCCATCGACCCTGGTAAATCCATCGTGGCGTTAAAAAACGTGACGATTAACGAACCCTTTTTCCCTGGTCATTACCCCCATCATCCCGTGATGCCAGGCGTGTTGATTATCGAAGCGATGGCGCAAGCAGCGGCGTTGCTGTCGTTTAAATCCAGTGGCACACAAGCAGATGAAAACAGCGTGTATTTGTTCGCAGGCATTGATGGCGCACGTTTCAAACGCCCTGTGAGCGCGGGCGATCAGCTCATCATTAAAGTTTCTTTGACGCGTGCCATGCGCGGCGTATTCAAGTTCAAAGGCACGGTGGAAGTGGATGGGCAATTGGCAGCCGAAGCTGAACTCATGTGCGCGATGAAGACGCTGTAAGGACTGCTATGCGCCATCCCACCGCCCTTATCCATCCCAATGCTCAACTTGCCGATGATGTGGAAGTCGGCGCGTATTCCATCATCGGTGAACACGTCGAAATCGGCGCGGGCACCGTCATCGGTCCGCACGTCGTGATTCACGGTCACACCCGCATCGGGCAGCGCAATCATATTTTTCAATTCAGCTCCTTGGGCGAAATCCCGCAGGACAAAAAATACGCCAACGAACCCACGCGCTTAGAAATCGGCGACGACAACATCATCCGCGAATTTTGCACCTTCAACCTTGGCACGGTGCAAGACGGCGGAGTGACCCGCATCGGCAATCACAACTGGATCATGGCTTACGTCCATCTGGCGCACGATTGCCAAGTCGGCAACCACACCATTTTCGCCAATAACTCACAATTGGCAGGACACGTCGAAGTCCACGACTACGCCATTTTGGGTGGCTTCACCGTCGTGCATCAATTCGTCAAAATCGGCGCGCATATCATCACAGGCATGGGCACGATTTTGCTGCAAGATGTCCCGCCCTACACCCTCGTCTCAGGCAACCCCGCAGCCCCGCACGGCATCAATTCCGAAGGTCTAAAACGCCGAGGCTTCACCAGCCCCGCGATTATGGCGATTAAACGCGCCTACAAAACCTTGTACAAAGCAGGATTGAGCTTCGCCGATGCCAAAGCCGAGATCGAAAAACAAGTCGAAGCGCAGCCTGAGTTGAAGATTTTGGCTGATTTCCTCGCGCAAAGTGAGCGGGGGATTGTGAGGTAGGAGAGGTGGATAAAATTGCCATTTTTGGTGAAAAGATGGGTTGTCTTCGGTAAATCCTCCTTACGCGTTACTTTCCTGCATCTTCTATGACATAGCCACTTCTATGAATGTGAGCTGGGTGCTTTGTGGGGGGGCAATAAAGCCTCGTAAGAAAAAATATAAGGGGGGAACATTATGAAAAATACATTAAATAGCTATGTATTATGTTTTGCATCAATGATTTTTTTGTCGCACGATGTTATCGCGGGTAACGCGAAGCAAAAAGTTGAAGTGCAGTGCGGGGAGTATAAAGCCACTATTATTTGCGGACGCGATAACACCCCCAAAAGAGATGACCCACGCGAATGCAACCATAACACACTCACTTTCACCGCCCCTAGTGGCGTGATTGTGGTAGCTAAAGACCCACCAATCACAAAAAAATTTCATGATGATAAGAGACCCGTGATGCTTTCTGATACGACTCCAGCATCTCTGTCGTGCCTGCATGGTTTAGATGGAAAAAACTATGTTGAAGTTGAATACTCAAGAGAGGCTAGTAGTTTTAGTAATGAAATATTTTATGATTGGTTTGAACCAGATGGGAAAAGATTGACATCTAACGGCATTTCATTAAAGCGGGGTTTTAAAAATCCTGCCGCAGGCATTAACTGGAAGCAATTACCTAAGCAAATTGCAATCGAAGGAGAATGAAAATGGCAGCCCGCGTAGGGCGCATTTGTTAATGCGCCGTATGTGAATTTCGGCGCAATGCGCTGCCCTTATTGTCGCCCTTATGCTATTTCTTAACCGAGTGCCATGAGAGTTTGCCCCTATTGATTCTACAAATGACTGCCCAATCGAATACTGTGGGGCTGAGCGGGAGATGAGGAGACAAAATGAGAGAGGATTTACCCGATACACCGTCTGCCACTCAGAAAAAAACTGGTGGTTCACACCACTGATTAGATATGTGCCACAACCCAAAAGCACACCTTGGTATGGGGTGAACTGGGGGGCAACAATTTTATTCTTTGGGTTTCCTATTTGGTTTTGCATTGTCTATTTGATTGATTTTGCCAATGGTGTACCTGAGCGCGCCCAACTGCAAACCGTGTTTGGTAAGGTCGTTAAAACACAACGTGTTACACCGCATCTTCTCATTGAGTTTCCCGACGGTAAGTTTAAAACAATGGAGCTTCCCGTTAATCTTTCAATGAAAGGTGGTGGGCGGGTTTACTACGGCTATGGCTGGCAAAGTGAGGAAGAAGCCAAAAAACTGATTGGTTGCAATGTGGAGATTCGAGGCATTCCAATGAGGTGGACATTTGAAGAGCGATTTAGAGTTTGGGAGCTGATTTGTTTGGATAAACGGATTGTGGTTGGAGGGCTGGAGGCTAGTGCAAAAGTGTTGGACTCTTCCCGAAAAGATAGTTTATTGATTTTTTTGTTTGTTTGGCTGTTAGGGCCAGTACCTATTTTTATCTATGTACTTTATCGTGAAAGGAATCAATTTAAAATCAATAGAGTCTGAATCCAATACTGCTACCGCAAAAAATAACATCATTAAAATCCAACGCTTAGACATGCTTCGCTTCTTGGCACGGTCAGCAAAGGAAAGGGTTTGGACGGCGTTTAACCGCCCGTGGCTGGCTCTTTCGTTT
>JBASWK010000173.1:0-4766 GCA_049276435.1 Gallionella sp.
AACAAGCTACGAATAAGCTCGTCCTTTTCGGCATGGCTGAGTAAATTGAGGTCGGGTATTGAAGTCATGTGGCAAACTGTACGTGATTTGCGCGATTAAAGCAAAGGGGGAGCTGAGTAGTTACGAAGGAAGTGTGATCTCAAAATTTTATTTGCCATGAAACGACAAATAAAACATAATCAATCTGTATTTTTTGACAAAAAATACCAAATTTTGCATTCAAATAAAACAATAGATCATGTTAATTCAATTTAGCGTCAAAAATTGGCGATCCATCAAAGATGAGCAAACGTTGAGTTTGGTGATGGCAAAAGGCAATGAGTCCGTGCTCTCGAATAGTTTCCAGCCCGCTAGTCCCGCGACAGGACGCTTATTGCGTTCGTTGGTCATCTACGGTCCGAATGCGGCGGGAAAATCGACGGTGTTAGAGGCGATGCAGGCGATGGAGTCTATTGTGCTTCATTCCGCGACTAAATGGCAGCAGGGGGATGAAATCCCTGTTACCCCGTTTTTATTGGATAGTGATACGGAAAACGCACCGTCTGAATTTGAAGCTATTTTTGTTGCGGACGGGGTGCGGTATCAATACGGCTTTGCCACAACTCGCCAAAGAATTATTGAGGAGTGGTTAATTGCTTTCCCGAATGGGCGACCACAAAATTGGTTTAGTCGGGTTTGGGATGATGAGCACTCAAGCTACGATTGGGAAGTCGGGGCATCGTTCGCGGGGAAAAAGAAGTTATGGCAAGATGCAACGCGTGAGAATGGGCTGTTTTTATCCACCGCTGTGCAGCTTAATAATCAACAGCTTAAACCCGTTTACGATTGGTTTAAAAAGACTTTGCGGGTGAGTGATGCCAGTCAAATTGATCCTACATTGACCGCTTCGTTATGTACAAAACAAGCACGCACCGAAGAGGTATTGGCATTTCTCAAGGCGGCAGACTTGGATATTGATGATGTATTGGTTAAAGCAGAGAAAATTTCAGTCAAGCATTTGCCAGATGAGTTACCAGAAGAATTGAAAACCAAAATTCTGGATGACATGAAAGACAATGAAATTTTTAACATCAAAACCATCCATCACTCACAGCAAGGTAAGTCCGTCAGTTTCGCTTTTAAAGATGAATCAGAAGGTACGCAGCGATTGTTTGCCCTTGCGGGCCCGTGGCTAGATTCACTGAGGAATGGATATGTGGTCTTTTTTGATGAGCTTCACAACAGCTTGCATCCCAAAATGGTGGCGTTTTTAATTCAGATGTTCCACAACAGCGAAACGAATCCCCATAACGCACAGCTTATTTTTACCACGCATGAAACGTCCATCCTGAGCCAGGATATTTTTCAGCGCGATCAAGTTTGGTTTTGCGAAAAAGGTAAAGATCAATCAACGCAACTGTATCCGCTGACCGATTTTAGCCCGCGTAAAGGGCGAGAAAAATTAGAAGCCAGTTATTTAGCGGGGCGGTATGGCGCGCTGCCCTTTTTACGCGAATTTAAATTAAGCAAAGAGGCGTAAAGTGGGTTCGGATAATTTGCACCACAAACGGAAAGCCAAGCGCGACAAGGATGTGGGTCGCAAAAAGGCTTCGCGTGCCCCTTATGAGAAAGTATTGATTGTCTGCGAAGGCGGAAAAACAGAGCCATTATATTTTAATGAAATCAGGGATTTTTACGAAATTAACACGGCAAACATCCGTATCACGGGGGAGTGTGGTTCTGATCCTGTCAGTGTCGTGAATCATGCTTTTGCTCTTTACGATGCCGAAAAGGATAAAGCTGATCCCTTTGATCGTGTCTATTGCGTATTTGACCAAGACAGTTACCACTTGCCACCCAATCAATACCAGCAAGCGTTGGACAAAATAGCGCAGCAACACCCCAAAAATACTTTTTTTGCCATTACCTCTGTCCCCTGTTTTGAATACTGGTTGCTGTTGCATTTCGTTTATACCACTGCACCATTTTCAGCCGTTGGTGGCGTGAGCGTGGGTGCTGCGGTGCTTAATCAGCTAAAAACGCATTGGGAAGAGTATGACAAAGGGGCGAAAGGTACGTTTTTAGCACTCAAAGACAAACTGGATTTCGCCATCACCAATGCTATTCGCTCACTCAATGCCGCAGCACAAAACCAAACCGATAACCCAACCACGCACATTCACGAATTAGTGAGTTATTTGCAGCACATTAAAGCATAATTAAATCAGTGAATTACCATAATTTATGTCGCGCAAGGCGAATCCTAGGGAGGTAAAAAGCTATGCCGAAACTTAAAACGGGGACAATTATCCCTAGCGATGATGAAACGGCAATCATCAATGCAGGTATTGCCGCCGATCAAGACAATCCAGAGCTCACCAAAGCATGGTTTGCCCATGCCCAGCCCGCAAGTGCGGTGTTCTCGCCTGAAACATTTGCCGCATTGTCTGCCATAAAGCCCGCACGCGGTCGCCCAAAAGCAGTCTCGCCCAAGGTGTTTACGGCGATTCGTCTGGATGCCGACTTGCTGGAAGCGTTCAAGTCCACGGGCAGTGGTTGGCAAACCCGCATCAACGCTGCCTTGCGCCAGTTCGTCGCCGAACACCCATTGAGCGAGCGATAAGTCCCATTCCAACCAATCGCAACAAGGCACACAGCGATTGCGCACCGCAAGCGATTTTGAGGATGATTCCATTGACCAGACAAGTGTTCTGGGGGTCGATGGCAGTGTCGATTATGGGTGGACTGGTGGTGGCGACATTGCTGACTTGCTTGTTCTTGCCTGCGCTGTATGCGGCTTGGTTTAGGGTTAAGGAAGCGTAGGTGAGGATTTATCCTCACGGGTTGGTGGGTGATTTTGCCGTAGCGTGCGCCGTGCGCACGATAGATTTTGCTGCGTGCGCAACAAGTTGCACACCCTACAACTCGCTTGACGTAGGTATCAACAAATAAAGCACATTGCACCAGTTATTTGATTAACAAGTAAATTTATACAGCGCAATAACGAATGCGTGCTAACGCAACCCAGCGTTGCGTGCCATTTCAGCACAACCTACAATCTAAATAGCCATGAATTATCTTGCTCATCTTTTTCTTTCACCAAATAATGACCTCGTGAAAATTGGCAACCTTGCAGGGGATTTCACTAAAGGTGTTGATCAAACGTTGTTACCAGAAGAAATGCAACACGGAATTGTGCTGCATCAAGCAATTGATAAATTCACTGATTCTCATCCTATCGTCGCACAAAGCAAGAAAAGGATTCGTCCAACGTATCGTCGTTTTTCGGGTGTGTTGATTGATGTTTTTTATGATCATTTTCTTGCCAGCCATTGGCAAACCTCCTCAGATATCCCGTTAGCCTGTTTCTCTCAAAACATTTACACCCTTCTTGCAACTCATCAGACCATCTTGCCGCCAAGATTACAACAAACTGTTCCGATTATGCGTGCTGAGGACTGGTTGACTTCATACCAAACCACGTCAGGTATTGAGCAATCGCTTAAACGCATACAAACTCGCCTGAAATATGATTTCGCTCTTGCCCCAGCGATTGACGAACTCACTTGTCAATATGACGATTTTAAACAAGATTTCACGCTTTTTTTCCCTGATATCGTTGCTCATGTTAGGGTGCGCGAAGAAGCGCGGTTGATACAACGTTAGTTCCGACACTTCACCTCGAAATGCTTGATAAAATCTGAACGGAGGCTTTTTGCCGCGTGCTCAACAAGTTGCACTCCCTACAACTCGCTTGGCGCAGGGTGTCAATAAGCGCATCGCACCAATTGTTTGATTGCAAAGCGAATGACATACGGCGCATTAACGAATACGCCCTACGCGGGCTCAAGCGTCCCGCCCCTGACGCTACGATGCCACTTAAAAGGAATGCAATGAGTCGCACCAATCACATCTGCCTGATGGCGAAGTACAACGAATGGATGAATGCCAAGCTATACGAGGCGGTCATGGGCTTGCCAGAGGAGGAGCTTGTCGCCAACAAGAATGCCCCCTTTGGTTCCATTCTTGGGATACTTAACCACTTGATTATTGGAGACATCATTTGGCTAAAACGCTTCGCAACCCATCCCGCCAACTATTTGGTGCTTAAGTCGATATGCGACCTCCCTACTCCCACGAGCCTAGATCAGGTTCTTTTTACAGATATTCATGGCCTCTCAAACCAACGAAAGTTACTTGATCAGATTATCACGGAATGGGGACACACCGTTTCAGAGCGCGATCTAGATCATCCGCTCAGTTATACAAATACGAAGGGCGTGGTCGCGTCCAAAAATTTCTTCAGCCTTGTGACGCATCTGTTCAATCATCAGACGCACCACCGAGGTCAAGTTACAACTTTGCTTTGGCAGTCCAACGTAGATATGGGCATCACAGATTTGGTTGCCCTCATTCCCGATGAACCAGTGGCATAACGAATAGGGTTGGGTCGCGATTGCGGAGCGAGCCACGATCTGAAGCGTTTGTTGGACAAGCCTAGCGATGCTGCGGTGAATGTGGTTATGGCAATATCTCGCTGACTAAAAAACAAGGGAGTAGCTCTATTCAAGATGCACAAACGGCGGTGATCCAGGTGCTGCGGGATTATTTGCAGCAATTGAAAAAAGCCCCGCCGTTGTTTGAGCAACTGCGTTTGGCGGACGACCTCGCGGACGATAATCTTGCCTTGTTATGGGCGCGGGACAAAGACGTGGGTAGGGTGGACACGTTGTTTGTGCCCACGCGATGACCAGATGATTGCACGACAGCGTGGGCACATGAAGCGT
>JBASWK010000174.1:0-4664 GCA_049276435.1 Gallionella sp.
AACAAGCTACGAATAAGCTCGTCCTTTTCGGCATGGCTGAGTAAATTGAGGTCGGGTATTGAAGTCATGTGGCAAACTGTACGTGATTTGCGCGATTAAAGCAAAGGGGGAGCTGAGTAGTTACCAATATAAAGTGATGGGCAGGCGTAATTCATCTTGTTGCATTTGCACAGATAGGAATTTGTTGTGCCACTGCGTAAAACATAGCCAAAGATGAAACTTATCGTGAAAAGGATGCGGGTCTTAAAACTGTTAAAATGCGCCACAGAAGTGGTCTTGCATTGTGCTTAATTTAATGGATACATCAAACAAAATGACAAACGAAATCAATTGCATTCAAAAAGTAGAAATATCGGGACTTTGGGATAAGTACGATTTTGTGTGGGATTTGAATTCTGACGTGAATATCTTGGCAGGCATAAACGGGAGTGGGAAAAGTACAGTTTTAAATCATATTTATGGGTTAATGTCTGCTAGAGGATATAGGGAGGTAGTTGCTGAAACTGTTTTGTCACTCGACAATAAAACATCCATTAAATACAAGCTTTTTAACGTTGAAGATAACGTCTCCAATTTAAGACTGAATGACGTGTTTAAAGGTGCGGAGAGGGCAAATCCTGCCGTTTTCAAAAGTGGTAATCTCAGGGGAGCGGTAGCCTCTGTTAATGATGGAAAAATGACTTTGGAAGAGCTTCACTCACAAATCAATGTGAATGTGATTAGCACCTTTGATAACGCATTGAAGCAAGCGGAAGCGATTCAAAAACTCTCGGATGATATGGTTAAGACTGAGTTGGACTGGGAAATATACCAGTTGCAAATTCAATACGTCGATTATCAATTGAATCTGAGCAAGCGCAGAGATGCCATCATTGATGAAAATCCTGATGATTTGAAAGTTTTGCTTGAAAAAACCAAGTATTCACAGGCTAAGTTTTTAGAAATGATTGACGCATCATTTTGCACGACCGATAAGAAAATCAATCGAAATGCCAATCAAATAGAGTTTCTAATTGGCGATAAAAAAATTCGACCTTTTCAACTGTCATCAGGCGAGAAGCAACTGTTAATTATTTTATTGACGGTACTGATTCAGGATAACAAACCGTCTATTTTGTTGATGGACGAACCTGAAATCTCCTTGCATATTGACTGGCAAAAAAAATTGATTCGCCATATTCGAGAATTGAATCCAAATGTTCAGGTGATTATTGCCACGCATTCCCCCGCGCTGGTGATGGAAGGTTGGCAAGATAAAGTATGTGAGATGAGTGATTTGTTGAAGGTTGCCACTAAGAAATGAGTTCTCTAATCGCTAACATTTCTTCTGACTATCAAAAAGCCGCGAACTCACTAGCCTCTAAGTCCGCACCTACGAAAATTCTGGTTCGGGTGGAAGGGGTAGAGGATGTCTCTTTTTGGTATGGTATTTTAGAAGGCTATCAAGCGCGGGCGGGCGTTAAGTTCGACATTCAACCCTATTCAAATGATTCGCTGACAACAGGAAAAGCTGCGTTGGCGAAGCATTTTGACGGGGCGGGTGCTTACATGATGATTTGCTTGGATAGCGATTACGATTATTTGCTACCCAATCGCTCAGAGGTTGCAAAAGCCATCAATCAAAGTCCATATATATTCCAAACTTATAGTTACGCAATCGAAAACCTGAAATGCTATGCGGAAAGTCTGGCGGGTGTTTGCGTGAGGGCAACCCATAACACCTCGCCAACAATCAATTTTTCTGTTCTGCTTGAAAAATATTCAGCCATAATCTACGAGCTTTTTATCTGGAATGTGTACTTTGCCAGCCTTTCGGATACTAAATCATTCACGGTTGAAAACTTTTGTGACGTGGTAAAAACGCAAAAAATGAGTATTGAAGATGCTTTTGAGCAATTGGGTGGTCGAGTGCAAGTTAAGTTGAAGGAATTGCAGCAAACTTTTCCAGAATATGTAAGCGAAGTTGAAGTATTAGCGAATGCGCTTCAAATACTTGGTTTAACACATAAAAATTGTTATCTATTTATTCAAGGGCATACACTTTATGAGGCGGTGCTTCACTTCCTTGAAACGGCATGTCATGGTTTGGTGGCACAGCGTTATCAGGAAATTCAAGTTAAAAGTGTAGAAGAAAGTCAAAAGCAAGACGAAATAAATAAATACAAAAAATCAATCGGTGCTCCTAAAAAGGTGCTATCACTAAATGACAAATTCCAAAATTGTTTCTTATACAAAAAGATAGCACAAGACCTTGAGCATTATTTAGCGAGGCTTTCTCTCGAATTATCCTCGTCGTCCAACTCGGCAACTGCGCTATGAACCTCCTAAAATCCCTCGCCACGATCAGTGGTCTGACCCTTGTTTCTCGTATTCTTGCCTTTGCCCGCGATGTGTTAATTGCGCGGATTTTTGGGGCGGGGATGGCGACGGATGCGTTTTTTGTGGCGTTTAAATTGCCGAATTTGTTGCGGCGGATGTTTGCGGAGGGGGCATTTTCGCAGGCGTTTGTGCCGATTTTTGGGGAGTATAAAAACCGTCGCGGACACGATGAAACCAAGTTATTGGTCGATCATGTGACGACGATGTTGGCGTTGATTTTGTTCGCCGTCACCGTCATCGGCATTATCGCCGCGCCGATTTTGGTGTATATCAGCGCGCCAGGTTTTTTAGAAGATCGCCCTAAGTTTGATTTGACGGTGCAGATGTTGCGCATCACCTCGCCGTATATTTTCTTCATCTCGCTGGTGGCGGTGGCGGCGGGGATTTTGAACACTTACAACAAGTTTTGGGTGCCTGCCTTCGCGCCGATTTTGTTGAATGTGTGCTTTATCGGCGGGGCGTTGTGGTTAGCACCCTATTGCCATCCGCCTGTGTTGGCGTTGGCGTGGGCAGTGTTTGTGGCAGGCATCGTGCAATTGGCGTTTCAAATTCCCTTCTTAAAGAAAATCGGGATGTTGCCGACATTGCGTTTTAGCCTCAAAGACGAAGGGATGTGGCGGGTGATTAAGCAAATGGGCCCCGCCGTATTTGGGGTGTCAATTGCGCAAATCAGTTTGATTATTAACACCATTTTCGCGTCATTTTTGGTGGCGGGGAGCGTGTCGTGGATGTATTACGCCGACCGTTTGATGGAGTTCCCTACAGGGATTTTGGGGGTGGCGATCAGCACGATTTTGTTGCCGTCGCTGTCGAAATGCCATGCCAGTGGCGATACCGCAGAGTACTCCAAATTGTTGGATTGGGGCTTGCGCTTAACCATCATGCTGGCGTTGCCATCTGCGGTAGCGTTGGGCATGATTTCCGTGCCGCTGCTCTCGACCTTTTTCCAACATGGCGCGTTTTTAGAGCACGATGTGCGGATGTCCAGCCAAGCTTTAATAGGCTATAGCGTCGGCTTGCTTGGTTTGATCTTGGTCAAAATCCTCGCGCCTGGCTTTTACGCACGCCAAAACATCAAAACCCCCGTCAAAATCGGCATCGTCACCTTGATCGCCACCCAAGTCATGAACGCGCTGTTTATCGGCAAACTGGCACATGCGGGATTGGCGTTGTCCATCGGATTGGGCGCATGTTTAAATTCGGCGATTTTGTTTTATTTCTTACGCAAACAAGGTATTTTTCAACCCGAAGCGGGCTGGTTGACGTTCTTTACGAAAGTGGGGCTGGCGGTATTCGCCATGGCGGTCACACTGTGGCTGGTGATGGGGACAGAACAAAGCTGGCTGGATGGTTCAGGCTGGACACGCATTTTGCGCTTAAGCCTATTGGTGACCAGCGGCATCGTGGTGTATTTCGCAGTACTGGGCGCACTGGGATTTAGACCGAAAGATTTTTCTAAACGGGCGGTGAATTAGTCAGGTATTGCGTACAAGTAATTGGTTATTAGTCGTTGGTCGTTAGTTGGTAGTCGTTAGTTGACGGGCAAAAAAGACGCACATCTATATGAATCTATTGGTTATATGTGATTTACAGTGGGTTAAACAAAGCTCCCTCCCCTTCAAGGGGAGGGTTGGGGAGGGGATGGGGTCAAGATGAAGGCTCAAACAAACAGCACGATCATCGGCAGACAAATTCAGCGAACACTGCTCTGCCACATGACCGATGCGGAAATACGGTTATGGCATCGGCTGCGTAATCGGCTGCGTAATCGGCAACTCGCTGGCTGTAAATTCCGCCGCAAACATCCGTACTTGGATTACGTGTTGGACTTTGTCTGTCTGGAAAAGAGCTTGATTGTTGAGGTCGATGGCGGACAGCATTTAGAAAACCAGCGAGATCAAGCACGAGATTGGCGTTTACAGGAAGCTGGATTTCGGGTGTTGCGGTTCTGGAACAATCAGGTTTTGCAAGAAACAGATGCAGTGGTAGAGGCTATCTGGATAGCTTTACAGAACGCGGCGGTATACCCCATCCCCACCCCAGCCCTCCCCTTGAAGGCATAACTATCTACACAACTTTTAACTCATTGAAATTTAATTAAAAATCAAGGGTCGTAGGTGCGCAATTTATTGCGCGAAGGGTGTTGGGTGAGGCGATCGCGCAATAAATTGCGCTCCTACATAGCGTTTAGTTTCCAATGACAATGGAAAAATACATATAACTCAATGATTATTAAACAAATTAAGATGTGTAGATACCTATGCCTTGAAGGGGAGGGAGATTGC
>JBASWK010000175.1:0-40836 GCA_049276435.1 Gallionella sp.
CTACCAACTACCAACTACCAACTACCAACTACCAACTACCAACTACCAACTACCAACTACCAACTACCAACTACCAACTACCAACTACCAACTACCAACTACCAACTACCAACTAACGACTACCAACTACCAACTACCAACTACCAACCAATCTAAATCTTTTCCAGCAATTCGCTTAATAACAATCGCGTTTGTTCTGGGTTGTTCAAGGTGTCCCCACTGATCCAAAACACATCTTCCGCCCGCAGCCCCAAGGTGTTAATTTTGGCTCTATGCAATAGCACATTGTATTTATTGAGAATTTGCGGGATGCGCGCTAACAAGCCTGGGCGGTCTCCCGTGACCAGGGTGAGCATATACAAGCCATGACTGGTCTTTTCGATATTCACTTTGGTGCTAATCGGGAAGTGTTTGACTTGACGACTGAGTCGCCCTGAGCTGGCGAGTACGATCGGTTTTTCTTGGGCAATATGCTGCGTCAACTCTTGGTCGATGTAATTCATTTCATTGGCATAATTGACCTCTGCCTGCTGCGTTTCTGTCACTTGAAAACCGCCCAAGGCGTAACCATGCTGGGTGGTGTGCATTTTTGCCTCGACGATGCTGTAGTGCATACGGGCAAAAAAATCACAGATGCGGGCAAACAAACCTGGTTGATCTTGACAATAAACCAGTACTTGCAAGCCTTCTCCCACGGGGCTGAGGCGCGTTTTGACCACGGGCGACAGGATATTGACTTTGTCCGCTAACAAATGGGTATGCCAAGCAATCTCGTGCGCTTCGTGGTCGATAAAGTAATGGTCGTCAAACTGCGCCCACAGCAAGGAATAGGCTTCATGGCGAAGCTGATAACGCTCTGCCAATACCGCATGGGCTTGTTTACGCACTTCATCCAGTCGATTGGAAAATTTGCCATCGCTTAAATACCGTCGCGTTGCCCAAAACAAGTCTTCCATCAACTTGCCCTTCCACGCATTCCACACTTTAGGGCTGGTGCCGCGCACATCGGCGACCGTGAGCAAAAACAAGGCGACTAAATAACGATCATTTTTAATTTTTTTGCCGAATGCGGCGATGACATCGGGGTCAGACAAGTCTTGCTTTTGGGCGGTCGCGGACAACGTAAGATGCTCTCCCACCAGCCAAACAATCAGATCCGTGTCATCGCGCCCAAGTTTATGATGGGTGCAAAACAAGCGCGCGTCTTTTTTGCCGAGTGTCGCATGATCGCCGCCGCGTCCTTTGGCAATATCGTGAAAGAGTCCTGCGACATACAACACGTAAGGACGGGCGAATTTTGCCATCAGTTTGTTGCACAGCGGGACTTCGTGTGCGTGTTCGGCAATTTCAAAGCGGCGCAAATTGCGCACCACCATCAGGATGTGTTCATCCACCGTATAGACATGGAACAAATCATGTTGCATCTGCCCCACAATGCGCCTAAAAACAGGGAGATACGCCCCCAAAATGCCGTAGCGATTCATCCGACGCAAGGCGTGGGTTAAGCCATTTGACTCACGCAAAATGTCCATAAATTTCGCACGATGCACGGGATTGCGACGGAAGTTGTTGTCGATATGTTGTTGCGCCCGCCACAACGCCCGCAGCGTCATGGCACTCAAATCCGTGAGTTCGGGATGCTGCTGCATCAACGAGAACAGCTCAAAAATCGCCGCAGGGGTATGCTCGAACAGGTGTTCATCGCGAATTTCTAACAGTGTGCCGACGGCGCGAAAGCGTTCATTCAGGTTGTGCGGCAACAAACAATGGTCAAACAAATGATCCCGCAAATTTTGCAACAAAATGGTATTGAACTGACGTACCACCAGCCGCGTTTGGTAATAACGTTGCATCAAATGCTCACTGGCGCGGCGATTATCCGAGGCTACGATGTCCATTTGCTCAGCCAACTGGGTTTGGAAGTCGAATAGCAAGCGGTCTTCCCGTCGTTTCGCTAAGTAATGTAAACGGATACGCAACATCTGCAACAGCGTGTCGTGACGATTGAGCAAACGAGCTTCCGAAAATGTCATCAGCCCATTCTTCGCCAAGTCTTTCCAGCGTGTCCCTAATCCTGCCGCACGGCTGATCCATGTGATGGTTTGCAAATCCCGTAAGCCGCCAGGGCTTTCTTTGAGATTGGGTTCCAGATTGAAATCCGCCTCAGCAAAGCGCGCATGGCGTTGCTGTTGCTCATTGAGTTTCGCGGTAAAAAACAAGCACGGGTCAAGGTTGTCTTGAATAGACTGATTTAAGGCTTTGAATAATTTAGAATTTCCTGCTAACAACCGCGCTTCTAACAGATTCGTTTGCACGGTAATATCCGCCGATTCGCTGACGCATTGCGCGATGGTGCGAATGCTATGCCCAACTTCCATGCCGATGTCCCACAGCACGCCAATAAGCTGCTGCAATTGCGATTGCAATAAATCATCAGGCTCATCATTTAGCAAAATCAGTAAGTCTATGTCCGATTTGGGGTAAAGCTCCCCGCGTCCATAACCGCCCACGGCAATCAATGCCAAGGTACTGGGCATCGCCAGTTGTTGCCAAACTTGCCGTAAATAGTGGTCAATGAGTGAACTGTGGCTATGCAATAAACGTGAGGCATGACCAGACTGTAAAAAAGTCTGCTCGAGTGCTTGCCGATCTTGGCGTAAGGCTACGCGCAAGGCGTTGACTTCAGGGAGGGCTAGGGGTGTCATCAGAAACCGTCAGCACTTCAAAGCCCGTGGGCGTGACCAAGATCGTGTGTTCATATTGCGCGGATAAACTATGGTCTTTGGTCACCACCGTCCAGCCATCATTTAAGTGTTTAATCGCCGCCTTGCCTGCGTTAATCATGGGTTCAATGGTAAACGTCATCCCCGCTTCGAGGCGCAAACCCGTTTTGGGGCGACCATAATGCAACACTTGCGGCTCTTCGTGAAACTTATGCCCAATGCCATGACCACAAAATTCACGCACCACGCTATAACCCAACGGTTCAACATAACTTTGGATCGCGTGGCCAATATCGCCTAAATACGCTCCTGGTTTGACGACACGAATGGCACGCCACAGGGATTGATAGGTCACTTCACACAAACGCTTGGCTTGAATAGACGGCTCACCGATCATAAACATGCGACTGCTATCGCCGTGGTAGCCCTCTTTAATCACGGTAATATCCAAGTTTACGATGTCCCCGTTTTTGAGTATTTTGTCACTGGGTACGCCATGACAAATCTGATGGTTAATGGAGGTGCAAATAGACTTGGGATAAGGATGATGACCATTGGGGGCGTAATTCAAGGGCGCAGGGATGGCTTTTTGTACGTTGACGATTAAGTCGTGACAAAGTTTATCCAATTCATTGGTTGTCACGCCTGCCCGCACAAAAGGCGCGATGTAGTCCAGCACTTCGCTGGTTAATCGCCCTGCGATGCGCATTTTGGCAATTTCGGACTCGGATTTAATAGCAACAGACATAATGGGGGGCGGAAATTTTGGAAAGTGCGCGAGAATATCACGCGATTCAGATTGCCGACAATCCTGATAAGGAACTAAACTGATGCCGCGAGAGTCTGTAGCACGCGCTATCTGCGTACTGGGCAACGCAAATCAACTTAAAACTTTAGGAGAATTACGATGAAGCAATTCGGTAGCGTCGCCATATTATTAGCACTGAGTATGAATGTACAGGCAGTAGAACAAAGCACCGTCGTTGGAGGTGTCGTTGGCGGATTGGCGGGTGCGGTGGTAGGTCACAACATGGGTGGGCAAACAGGTGCTGTGGTGGGGGCTGCCGTCGGTGGTACGGCAGGGGCGGTGATTGGTAGTCAGATGGCAAAGCCCGCTGCTGCTCCTGCCCCTGTAGCCGTCGCACCTCAGCCACACGCAACGCCTGCGGTGGTGGCTCAGCAAGCTCAACCTGCATTGGGTGTAGCGTCGCATCAAACTACACAAAATCCCCCACAACGTGGTCGCCAAGAAGCACATCATCGGAGCCATAAACACACTGAAAAACATCGGGATAATGGGCATCGTCATCATCATTAAGCCGTGCTAGTATCATGTGAAACAAGGGAGGGGAGTGGTAAGGTGTTATGTACAAGTAATTGGGTATTGAGTTGTTAGTCTCTAGTCGTTAGCTTTTAGTTTGCGGAGTGAAGGATTTTTCTTATCTGTTTGAATGTATTGTAAAAAATATAGTGCCTGACAGATTTACACCCTTAAACTAGCGACTAACGACTAACAGCTTAAAATACCCGAAAATTTATATACTGGTACTTATGCTCATCTTTCGTCTGTTTTTTGATTTAATTTTAAAAGGAAATAATATGAAAAAATTAAGCTTAATCGCAATTTTGCTGTTGACCGCTTGTGCAAACCCCAATATGGGTACAGCCGTTGGTGGCGGGGTGGGGGCAGCCGCAGGGGCTGCGGTGGGGTATGGCGTGGGTGGCTCGACAGGCGCGGTGGTAGGGGCTGCGGTTGGGGGTGCGACAGGTGCGGTGATTGGCAATCGTCAAAGCGCACCCCCAACCCGCCAGCCACAAGGTAATCAAGGGTATGAACGTCGCGATCACGATGATCGTGGTGATCGTCATGACCACCGTGATCGTCGCGACCGCCGTGATCATGACTAAATAACCTAAGCGGGGGCAGAACGTATCCTCCCCCGCCTACGCCCCGCTCTGCAACGCTCTCCCGCAGCCGCTTTAATCCCCGTCAGTTCAAATACGCGCGGACTCCATTATGAAACTCATCCAATCCCGCGATAATCCATTTTTTAAACAACTGGTTAAGCTCAATGACTCCGCACGTCAACGCCACCAGTCGCAACAAACTTTGCTAGATGGGGTGCACTTGCTGGCCGCCTATTTAGCGGCGGGCAAACAACCTTTGCACATTTTGCTGAACGCGACCGCATGGCAAGATGCAGAAATCACCATGTTATTGCAACAGGTGGGCGATGTACCCATCACCCAATTGGACGATAAGCTCTGCGCTGAACTCTCCAGTTTGAAAACCCCAACGGGCTTATTCACCTTGATCGACCTCCCCCAACCCGTACAGGCGAAAAGTCAATTTGCGTTGCTCTTGGAGAGTATCCAAGACCCTGGCAATCTGGGTTCTATCATACGGTCTGCCGCCGCTGCGGGCTGTGATGCACTGTATTTGTCTTCCGAATGCGCAGATGCTTGGTCACCCAAAGTGTTGCGTGCCGCGATGGGCGGACATTTCGTGTTAGATATTTACGAACAACAGCCTTTAATCGACATCGCAACACAGTTTGAGGGCAGCATTTTAGCCAGTAGCTTGCAAGCTACTCAAAGCTTATATGACTGTGATCTACACGGCAAATTGGCGTTGCTAATGGGCAATGAAGGAGCAGGCTTATCCGCCGCCCTATGCAAGCTCGCCACCCAAACTTTTATCATCCCCATGCCAGGTAAAATGGAATCTTTAAATGTCGCTGCCGCTGCCGCCGTGTGTTTGTTTGAAGCAGTACGACAACGTGTTAGTCGTTAGTTTACGTGAGAAACGGCACGCATTTGTCTGAATCTATTGCAAAGTGGTGGATGTGCGCAGCTTAAGTACCAGTATATAAATTTTCGGGTATTTTAAGCTGCTAGTCGTTAGTTTAATGGTGGAAATCTGTCCGAAACTATATTTTTTGCAATATATTCAAATAGATAATAAAAAATTCTCACTCCGAAAACTAAAAGCTAACGACTAGAGACTAACAACTCAATACCCAATTACTTGTACATAACACCTTATCCACCCTACCTATTCTTTTGCTCGCTGACGCATCAAAAATACACGAAAACGCCCGTGCGACGGCGGATTACTGAAGAAATAGAATGGGAATGACGCGATTGCCCCTATCTAGTCTTTGTCATTGTCATGGTGTTATGGTTTAATCACGTCCATGAAACTTCCCTTCCAATCTGTCGCGTTAATCGGCAAATACAAGGCTCCTGACATTGCGGAGCCTTTGTTATGCTTGGCTGAGTTCTTGTCCGCCCAAAACCTACACGTGGTGGTGGATAGCCTGACAGCAACCTATCTGGGTCAACATCCTTATACCGTGTTGCCGCTCGATCAAGTGGGCAAGGTGGTGGATGTCGCCATCGTGCTAGGCGGGGATGGCACGATGCTCAACATTGCCCGCAGCTTGTCACTCGACAAAGTGCCGCTGATCGGAGTCAATCAAGGACGACTGGGTTTTCTGACCGATTTAACGCTAGAAAATATCCAAGTGAGTTTATTAGCGATGCTGAACGGTGACTTCACGCCTGAACATCGCATGTTGTTGACCACACAGGTGCTGCGCGACGAAGTTGAGGTGTTTCATTCTCTCGCTTTTAATGAGGTGGTGGTGCATCGAGGCAATATTAGCAGTGTGATTGAGTTTGAAGTGCGCATTGATGGCGAACATCTTTATCATCAACGCGCCGATGGGCTGATTATTTCGACCCCCACGGGTTCGACGGCTTACGCACTGTCCGCAGGCGGGGCGATACTCCACCCCAGTTTAGATGTGATTCAGTTAGTGCCGATTTGCCCCCATACCTTAAGCAGTCGTTCTTTAGTGGTCAGCGGTCATGCCGTGCTGGAAATTTTGATGAAAACCCCGCGCCATGTGCGCGTGCGCTTTGATAGTCACACCCATTTTGATTTACTGATTAACGATAAAATTATCATCACCCGCCATCCACAATCCGCTTGCATTCTCCATCCACAAGACCATAGCTATTACCACACTTTGCGTGAAAAAATGCTTTGGAATCAATCTTTATAAACCATGCTGACCTTTTTGACGCTACGCGATTTTGTGATTGTTTCTAGCCTAGAGCTGGATTTTTCAACGGGTTTTACCGCGCTGACAGGCGAAACGGGCGCGGGCAAGTCTATCCTGATCGACGCATTGTCACTGGCATTAGGCGAGCGCGGCGATAGCAATATGGTGCGCACAGGCTGTGAACGCGCTGAAATCACCGCTGAATTTGATATTGCCCAATTAGGTGATTTGCAACACTGGCTGCGCGAACAAGAACTCGATGGCGAAGAGGATAGCTGTTTACTACGCCGCGTGATTGATGCCAAGGGGCGTTCACGCAGCTTTATCAACGGGCGCAGTGCCACCTTGCAACAATTGCGTGAGGCAGGTGAATACTTATTGGACATACACGGTCAACATGCCCATCAGTCCTTGCTGCGCCCCGATGCGCAGCGGCAGCTATTAGACGGTTATGCAGGCTTACAAGCCGATGCCGCACAACTTGCCCAGTTGTACCAAACTTGGCAAGCCTTACAACGCCGTCGTCTTTTGCTGACTGAAAACGCCGCCGCCGTCACCGCCGAACGGGAATTATTGCAATTTCAGCAACGCGAATTACAAGAGCTGGCGTTTGATGTATCAGGTTGGGAGGCCTTGCAAAGCGATTACACCCGCTTGTCGCACGCGGTCAGCTTGCAAGAAACCGCTGAATTTGGCTTGGAAACATTGAGTGAAGCAGATGCGTCATGCTTGGCGCAATTGAGTGCTTTGTCCAGTCGTATGCGCGAACATATGGCGCACGATGCCCGTCTGGGCGACATATTGCAGCTTTTGGACAGCGCGCAAACCGAGTTGCAAGAAGCGGTGTACGCCTTGCGTACTTATCAACAACGCCTAGAAACCGACCCAGAGCAGCTACACGAACAAGCGCAACGCATTGAAAGCGTGATCGACACCGCCCGCAAATATCGCGTTGCCCCCGTGCAACTCGGCGAAGTATTGCAACGCGTGACGGCACGTTTGGCGGAATTAGGCAGTGATGGCGATTTAACCGCTTTGGCAGCCCAAGAACAGGTCGCCCAGCAAGATTATTTAACGGCGGCACGTGCTTTGAGCCAGCAACGTCAAGCCACCGCCGTGGTATTGTCTGACGACATCACCGCCACGATGCAAACGCTTGCCATGCAAGGCGGACGCTTTCAGGTCGCGCTACTGCCGCTGGACGAAGGCAATGCGCATGGTTTGGAAACGGTGGAATTACAAGTTGCCGCCAATCTTGGTATTCCGCCGCGCAGCTTGGCTAAAGTCGCGTCTGGCGGCGAATTATCCCGTATCAGTTTGGCGATCCAAGTCGCCACCAGCCAAATCGCCAGCGTGCCGACCTTGATTTTTGACGAAGTGGATAGCGGCATCGGCGGGCGCGTGGCAGAAATCGTCGGACAACGCCTAAAACAATTGGGCAAACATTACCAAGTGCTGTGCGTCACACATTTACCCCAAGTCGCGGCGATGGCAGATCAGCAATGGCAAGTCAGCAAATCCGTTGAGTCAAATCAAACCTTTAGCCACATTACCCCGCTCACCGCCCCGCAACGCATTGAAGAAATCGCCCGCATGTTGGGTGGCGCGACCATCACCGATACCACCCGCCAACACGCAGCAGAGATGTTGAGCATGGCGGCTTGAGGTATCATGCGGCGGCTTACTATTTACCGAATAAAGAGAACCATTATGCGCATTTCCCTGCTTATCGCTCCCCTGTTATTGACTGCCTGTAGCTACCTACCCAGCATTCCCCATCTTTCCCCGTACAAAATGGATATTCGTCAGGGTAATTATGTCAGCCCTGAAATGCGTGAAAAAATCAAAATTGGCATGACCCGCCAACAAATCCGCTATGTACTCGGTACTCCATTGTTAAATGATGTGTTTCATCAAAACCGCTGGGATTATATTTACCGCCTAACGCAAGAAGAAAAATTGGTCGAACAACATCGGCTGACCTTGATTTTTGAAGGCGACAGTCTGGCTAAAATCGAAGAAGACAACCCCGCGACAAAGTAATCTCATCACAAACCATCCTGCTAATAATGATTCGTCATTCCCTCGAAGGCGGGAATCTATTGGTTTTTATCCCTCTTTGCGTAGAGCCTGCTGTCAAATACTTTAACAAGGGTGGATAGTTTTAATTCAAACTGGATTCCCGCCTTCGCGGGAATGACGACGCTGGTGGTGGTGGCACGCAATTAACTAACGACTAACGACTAGCAACTAACGACCAACAAGGACACACCATGAGCAAAATCAACATCGCCATCGCAGGTAGCAGCGGACGCATGGGACGCGTGCTACTAGAAAACATCGCGCAAGCGGACGACTTACAACTTCACGCCGCACTAGAACATGACACCAGCCCCTTGCTCGGCAAAGACGCGGGCGAACTGTTCGGCGCGCCGTGTGGCGTGAGCATCACCGCCGACTTCGCCACCGCCCTGCAAGGTGCGGACGTACTCATCGACTTCACCCGCCCCGAAGGCACGCTGCAACATTTGGAAGTCTGCCGAAAATTAGGTGTCAACATGGTCATCGGCACGACAGGCTTTAACGCCCAACAAAAAGCCCTATTGGGTGCTGCCGCACAAGACATCGGCATCGTATTCGCCCCCAATATGAGCGTCGGCGTGAACCTATTGTTTAAATTACTCGAAACCGCCTCGCGCACCTTAGCCCACGGCTACGACATCGAAATCATCGAAGCCCACCACCGCCACAAAGTCGATGCCCCCTCAGGGACGGCACTCGGCTTAGGCGAAGTCGTCGCCCGCACCTTGGGACGCGATTTATCCGAATGCGCCGTGTATGGACGTGAAGGTGTGACGGGTGAACGCGACCCCTCCACCATCGGCTTCGCCACCGTGCGCGGCGGCGACATCGTCGGCGACCACACCGTCCTTTATGCTGGCATAGGCGAACGCATCGAAATCACCCACAAAGCCAGCAGCCGCGCCACCTTTGCATTAGGCGCATTGCGCGCAGCGCGGTATTTACAAGCCAATCCAGCGGGGATGTATGACATGCAAGATGTGTTGGGGTTGAAGGGAGAGTAGCTTATTTTCCTGATAATTCATCACGATATATATACATCATAAAATTTTTAGGAGCATTCACTTGGCTATTACCGAACTATTTTCAAAGCGACAAAAAAAGCTGTTAGGGGGTGCTCCTGATGTTTACATCTATGATGAAATTCCCGCTCCACTTAGAGTCCAAGTAGTTTATATTTTTAATGACTCGCTTTATGACCGAGATACTGGCTACATTGTTGATACTCTTTGTCGTGAATACGGCATATTTGACCTTCCACCAGGAGCAAAGCCGATCAGAGGAAATAGAAATACCGATCATGAACTACAGAACTTTGTCCTAAATGAAAAAAGTACTGATCGAATTTTAGATGCAATCGAACTCTCTTTTCGGAGGCTAAATGAAAGATATAGGCACGATAACCCCAGTTATGCAGATAATTTAATTGATGAATTAAATGACCGCTTTAAAGAGCATGGGGTGGGATACCAGTTCGTTAATAATGAAATCATTCGCATTGATTCTGAACTCATTCATACCGAAGTCGTTAAACCCGCATTGAAGTTGCTCAACCAAAAAATGTACGCTGGCGCGCAGCAAGAGTTTTTAAAAGCGCATGAACATTATCGTCACGGCAATACGCACGCGGCACTGAATGATTGCCTCAAAGCCTTTGAAAGCACCATGAAATCCATTTGCGATAAACGTGGCTGGACGTATAACCAAGGGGCTACTGCCAAAAATTTAATTGAAATTTGCTTTAAAAATCAACTTATTCCCTCTTTTTGGGAAAGCCAATTTACTTCATTGCGAGGTCTGCTTGAAAGCAGCATCCCAACAGGACGCAATAAACTAAGCGGGCATGGGCAAGGAAGTGAAATCAAAGAAATCCCTGATTATCTAGTCGCTTATATGTTGCACATGACAGCTTCAACATTGGTATTTCTTGGCGAAGCATAAGCAAACATGAGCTAACTATTCATTCACGCAGCAGGCGACTGGGTGATATACTTTGCCTATATCAAAAATAGGAGAAAATCATGCGCGCATTAGTCGATATTCCAGATAGACAAATCAAAGACTTGGCGGCAATTTGTGCCTTGCACAATCTGTCACGGGCGGAGGTGATTCGGCAAGCGATTGCCACCTTTATTGAACTCAAAAAGCCGCAACCCGTTGAAGTATTTGGACTTTGGAAAAATCAGCCAGTGGATGGTTTAGCCTATCAAGAACAGGTGCGTTCGGAATGGTAAGCGCGTTATTTGATACCAATATCCTCATTGACTATCTCAATGGCGTAGCGCAAGCGAAAGTCGAGCTGGACAAACACACCAACAAGGCAATTAGTTTGGTGACTTGGATGGAAGTGATGGTGGGGGCAACACCTGAAACAGAAGCGACATTGAAAGGTTTTTTAAATGACTTTGTGAATCTGCCCATTGATACGCACGTTGCTGAAGTCGCGGTCACACTTCGTCAAAAACATAAAATCAAACTGCCCGATGCCATTGTCTGGGCAACCGCACAGGTCAATCATCGCATTCTGGTGACGCGCAACACCAAAGACTTCTCACCAGATGAATTGGGCGTGCGCCTGCCCTATCGAATATAACCCTACATAAAATCATTATGAAACTCACCCTCAACAAAATCCTAAACATTCTCATCGTCGCGCTGTTGGCTTATCTGGCTTGGCAGCAATTCAATCCACCCGCTGGTGTTCCCGTGCAACAGGCGCAAAGCATGGTGCAGCAGGGCGCGTTGTTGTTGGATGTGCGGGAGGTGTCGGAGTTTGCCGAGGGTCATGCGCCGTCGGCGCGCTTGATTCCGTTGGGGGAACTGGGCGGACGATTGGCGGAAATCGCGGCGTATAAAGACAAACCCATCGCGGTGATTTGCCGTTCGGGGCGGCGTTCTGCCAAGGCGGTTTCGTTGTTGCAGGAAGCGGGCTATACGCAGGTTAGCAATGTCAGCGGCGGGATGAGTGCGTGGCAAAAAGCGGGGTTGCCTGCGTTGAAATAAGGGTTGATTCGTCTTATCGCTTCTAACCAAAAGGAATACATCATGGAACGTTTCTTTATTTTCATCAAAAAAATCAGCACGGTTTTATGGTTTTTGCTACTCGCAGGGTTGGTTTGCGGAATACTTTGGGTATTTTGGCAAAGTTATCATTGGCAACGTCAAGATTCGTTTCCTGTGGTGGCGGAAACGGGCGAGAAAAAAACCGTGATGATGAGTTTTGGCAACATCGAACGCATCACGGGGACGGATACACAAATGATTGATTTAACCTTGCAAGGCGAAGAGGGGCGTTTTTATTCAGGAAGTGGTTATCGCAAAAATGAAAATGTCAGCAACATTCTGTTTGTAACAGGACAAAATCAGGCGGCGCATTGGCTGTTTAAAAATCATCAAAATCTTATTCTGACTGCCTCGCAACTGCGCGAAAAAGGCAATCACGATTCAGACCAATCCCCTACAAGCGCGCTGTATTTGGAATATGTGACACAAGACACGAATGGAGATGGGCATCTTTCTGATAAAGATCGTCTCAATGTCGCGCTGACCAAAACAGATGGCTCTGGTTTTTTGGACATATTGCGAGGGATAGATCGCGTGTTGTCGCATGAATTGCTTACGCCAGAGTCGTTGTCTATTTTGTATCAAAAAAACAAAACACTACGCCAAGCAACCATTTTTATTCCCAATATGACGTTACAAAATGACCGCGAAGTGATTGCTTTGCCTGAAAAACTTTAACCCGTGCAGGCGGTGACGTGAAGTTTGTTATAACCCAAACCCTTGCACGTCCCCCTTACCTTGCCGTAGCAACAAGGGTTCATCTCCCGTTAAATCCAATACCGTGGTGAATTCCAACCCTACCGCGCCGCCGTCGATCACCGCATCTACTTGTTTTTCTAATACTTCACGGATGTATTCGGCATCGGTGAGCGGGAAGTCTTCATCGGGTAAAATCAGGGTGGAACTGAGCATGGGTTCGCCGAGTTCTTCCAATAATGCGAGTGCGACGGGGTGATCGGGGATGCGGATGCCGATGGTGCTGCGTTTGGGATGTTGCAAACGTTTGGGCACTTCTTTGGTGGCTTCTAAAATAAACGTGTAGCTACCTGGAGTGTGGGCTTTGAGCAAACGGAATTTGTGGTTATCCACGCGGGCATAGTGGGAAATTTCCGACAAATCACGGCACATCAAGGTCAGATGATGCTGTTCGTCTAATTGGCGAATTTGGCGAATGCGGGTAATGGCGGTTTTGTCGCCGAGATGGCAACCGAGCGCGTAACACGAGTCCGTGGGATACACCACAATCCCGCCGTCACGCAGAATTTCCACCGCTTGACGAATCAAACGGCTATTGGGGTTTTGGGGATAAATGGTAAAAAATTGTGCCATGATTTTGTTTAAGTCCAAGTGAATAATTCACCACACGCGGGCGAGGAAAGGGCTATTCAACCAGCAGTGGAATCAACTCCCGCAAGGGGGACTCCGTCCACACAGGGCGACATCCAAGGGGGAAATCCGCCAGTCGCCCCATGTCGCGATAACTTTCCCCTGGCCCGTGGAAGTCTGATCCGCAGGAAGTCAGCAAATTAAACTCTTCCGCGTAACGGGCGAATTCGGCATATTGCTCAGGGGTATGGCTACCAGTGACGACTTCCAACGCCCCGCCGCCTAGTGCTACAAATTCGGTCAACAATTCGCGCATGGTTTTTTTGCCCATGCCGCTGCGTCCCGTCATATATCGCCCTGGGTGCGCCAAAACCGCAATACCGCCCGCGCCGCGTATCCAGTTAATCGCATCGGGCAGCACCGACCATTGATGTTTCACATAACCAGGTTTACCCGTTGCCAAATAGCGGTTGAACACGCTTTTAATATCTTTGCAGTGACCAATCTCCACTAGATAGCGCGCAAGATGCGTGCGTCCGATCATATTGGGATTGTCGGCATATTTGTACGCGCCTTGCAATACGCCACCTATACCGACTTTCGCCAGTTCATCCGCCATTTTTTGTGCCCGCAAACCACGCCCGCTGCGCACCGCTTGCAATCCTTGCACCAACGGCGGGTAATTCGCATCGAATCCCAGCCCCACAATATGCAAAGTATGAGTGCGCCAAGACACCGAAATTTCCACGCCATTGATAAAGGTCATGCCGTTTTGCTCGGCAACGGCGCGTGCTTCGGGCAAGCCGTCGAGGTCATCGTGGTCAGTTAATGCCATGACTTTCACGCCGCGCCCAGCAGCGCGTAACACCAACTCAGTGGGGGAAAGTGTGCCGTCAGAAATGTTGGAATGGCAATGCAGATCGAAATGTTGCATCAGGCTTCAGCCGCCATGCCGCCGCCTTTTTTCATCACTTTGCCCTCTTCGGCGCGTTGACGGCGCACTTCTTTCGGGTCGGCAATCAGCGGTCTATAGATTTCGATGCGGTCTTTATCGCGCAGCACTGCATCGGCTTTGGTCAATTTACCAAAAATGCCCAATTTGTTTTTAGCAAGGCTAATTTCAGGATGTTTACCTAACACCCCGCACTGCTCAATCGCTTGCCCCACGGTCGTGCCAGCGGCAACGGACTGGCGCAGCAACGTTTGCTGGTAGCTCAAGGCATACACCACTTCAATGTTAATTTGTTCGCTCATATTTCTGTATAAACCTTATCGGCGCGGTGAATAAAAGCATCCACGAAACTATTGGTAATGTAATGAAACACGGGTCCTACCAACTTTTCCAGCATCTTGCTGGAAAACTCGTAATGCAGTCGAAACTCTATTTTACAGGCGGAATCGTTCAATGGGATAAAACGCCAACTACCGTCTAATTGTTTAAACGGCCCATCTTGCAACATCATCGCAATGTGATGCGGCGGCATGCGCACATTCTCCGTGGTAAACGATTGTTTTAAATGATGATAATCAATCATCACCGTGGCATGAACTGTATTTCCCGTCACCTCCACCACCCGCGCCCCCCCACACCACGGCAAAAATTCAGGATACGCCTCCACCCGATCCACCAAATTAAACATCCGTTCCGCGCTATGCGCCACCAAAACCGTTTTTTCAACCAAAGCCATATATCAAACCAAGTCGTAAAAGCAAAGACGCGTAGCATAGCTGAAGCGAGGGGGAAATTCACCTGATATGGGAATGGAGCATCATAAAGCAGAAGTCGCTGTGGTCGCGGGTGATGGTTTACAAAATAACAGCCTTGATTGATGACAAGACGCTCATCGTAAACTTGACGCTTAGTGGGGGATTTACTTTACCCTTAACGACGACGAAATCAAGCCGATAACCTATAGATTATCGGCTTCATTGCGTTGGGCGGCTAAATTTTGAGTGGCGTTCAGGGTGCAATCAGATCAACGCTACTTCCTTCCACTTTCCAAAGCTCATTAAACGGTTAAAGCGTGCTTGTACCAAGGCGGCGGTGGGTTGGTTTTGGGCGGTTTTGAGGGCTTCTTGTAGGGCTTTCTTCACGTTAATCATGGTGGTGGCATAGTCGCGGTGCGCGCCGCCTAGGGGTTCGGGGATGATTTTATCGACTAAGCCCAAGGCTTTTAACCGCGTGGTGGTAATCGCCAAGGTTTCGGCGGCTTCGGGGGCTTTGGCGGCACTTTTCCACAAAATCGAGGCGCAGCCTTCGGGGGAAATCACGGAGTAAGTGCTGTATTGCAACATCAACAGCGCATCGCCGACGGCAATTGCCAGCGCGCCGCCTGAGCCGCCTTCGCCTATCACGGTGCAAATAATCGGCACGCGTAATTCGCTCATTTCATACAAATTGCGCCCAATGGCTTCGGATTGCCCGCGCTCTTCGGCGTTCACGCCAGGGTACGCGCCAGGGGTATCGACAAAAGTCAAAATGGGAATGCCGAATTTTTCGGCTAAACGCATTAAACGCATGGCTTTGCGATAGCCTTCAGGGCGGGGCATCCCGAAGTTGCGGATGATTTTTTCTTTGGTGTCGCGCCCTTTTTGATGCCCGATGACCATCACGCTTTGTCCGTTGAAACGCGCCAAGCCGCCGATAATGGCTTTGTCATCGGCGAAGCTGCGGTCACCGTGTAATTCTTGAAAATCGGTGAACAAATGTTCAATGTAATCTAGGGTGTATGGGCGTTGCGGGTGGCGAGAAACTTGGGAAATTTGCCATGGGGTGAGTTTGGCGTAAACGTCTTTGGTGAGTGCCTGACTTTTTTTAGACAAACGGGAAATCTCGTCAGCAATGTCTAGCGCAGAGTCATCTTGCACATAACGCAGTTGCTCGATTTTATCTTCCAACTCGGCGACTGAGCTTTCAAAATCCAAAAATGATACTTTCATAGTGTTCTCCTTCCAGCTCTCAGGGTAATAAAGGGCGAGGCTGTTTTAATGACTGAATAATGCGGTGCGAATGATACTACAAACCAAAGAATCCTTTGATGGTTGCGAGTATTTCGTTGTGTTGTACACGGGCTTCTTTGAGTTTGATGGTTTCGCCTGCATCTAGCAAGACGCGATCGAGTTCAGTACGGCGTTCGACCAAAATATGGGTGACTTCTTCTGCAATGGCGGGGCGTGCTTGCATAATGTCTTCAAATCCCGTTTTGTCTAGTCGATAGCATTCCACGTCGGTTTGGGCGGTGACCGATGCTGTGCGCGGTGCCCCCGTCATCATACCCATTTCACCAAAGAAATCGCCTTTGCTCAGTATGTTGAGGGTGTGTTTTTTGCCATCAACGGCTTCTACATAGACTTCGGCATCGCCATTGATAATGATGTATAGCCAGTGTGCGATCGCACCTTGTTTAGAAATCAGGTCGCCTCGTGCAAAGGGCGCG
The DNA here is from genome assembly GCA_049276435.1 of Gallionella sp. GTDB lineage: Bacteria > Pseudomonadota > Gammaproteobacteria > Burkholderiales > Gallionellaceae > Gallionella. The sequence goes on from JBASWK010000175.1 coordinate 16,702, forward strand.
TATTTTAAATGCGTAGCGAGGTGTTTTAACTCTTTGTCGTTCATTTGCGCAAAGAGCTCAACGTGATGCAAGGTTTTAATCCGTCGTTCTAATTCATGTCGCTGTGCGACTTCTTCAAATTTTTCGTTTTCTTTGATTAAGTGCATACTGTGTTCTTCCAACACCAGCTTAATCCCTTCACGCTCCAGTGCGGCATAAATATGCCAGCGCACCATGGCATCGGTCGGGTCATCCACCGCCAGATTGGTGAGCCAGTAGCGTAGCGCATAACGCGCACAGCCTTTATCCATTTCCATCAGTACGCAACTGGGTAGGGGAGCTTTAGCGACATTGGCTAAATTGGCTTTGATGATCGCACCCTCTACTGTTCCCGCAACTTTAGTGGGGGTGATGTTGAGATTGACGTTAAACCAGACCCAACGCCGTAATTGCACGGGTTGATCCATGCGTCGCCCTAACACCAGAAACTTGCTTTTCATCAATTGGCTATTGGGGAAAACCACGGTTTCCCAGTTGCGAGTTTCCACCAGCGTAGATCGCCAGCGTATATCGACGACCCGTCCTGTGATGTCATCGACTTTAATCCAGTCACCAATTTCGATAGAGTTATCCAGTTGTAGCGCAAGTCCCCCCAAAATATTGCCCAAAGTGTCTTGCATGGCAAATGCCACCACCGCAGTAATCATGGCGGATGTGGCGACGATGCTGCCTAAATCTAAGCCTGCATAACGCAGGCGTACCAAGCCCCACGCCGCATACGCGACAATCACAAAAATATCTTCCGCGATGCGGGGAGGGGTTAAATACGCGCGAGGCAAAATAAACCGAAAGGTCATTAACCCCCATAAGCGGATGATGGCAATGCCCATGCCAATCGCGCCCACTTCACGCAATACGCTGGCGGTGGAGGCAAACTGCAAGGCAAATAAAATGCCGCTGAAAAAGCGCAAAAATTCACACGCGATAAAAAAAGTTAAGGTGTTCAACACGTTTTTACGTGCGTCTTGGAGGAAGTGATACAACAAAAAGGTCAGGCATAAGGCGATTACCATGACGGGCAAAAATTCCTCATGCCAAAAAAACGTGATAACGGTATGCCAAAAATTCATAGGAGCCTAGGTAAGTGCAGTAAATTGAAGTCGAGCAGGGCTGTGGGTCGTAATTTTACCGCAAGAAGCTCAAACCATGACAAAAGGATGGTGGCAGGAAAATGCGGGGTTTCGTTGCCTCAAGATTTTAGAAATATCGCCAGCAAGTCATTCAAAAAACGTTGTCCTTGTAGGGTGGGTGCAAGATGTTGATGGTCACGCGTCAGTAAACCCCGCCCTTCGGCAAGGGCGAGTGCTTTTTGTAAGGTGTGTAAGGGTAGGTTAGTGCGTTCTTGAAACAGTGTGCTGGCAAAGCCATCATTCAGGCGTAGTGCATTCATCATAAATTCAAACCCCAGTTCATTTTTGGAAATGATAGCTTCGGTTTGAATAGGCTTACCCGCAGCGACTTGGCTCATATAGGCTTGAGGTTGCTTGTATCTGGCTTGACGCACGATTTTGTCGTGAAAGCTAATTTTGCTGTGTGCACCTGCACCGATGCCTAAATAATCGCCAAATTGCCAATAGTTCAAATTATGCTTAGCGCGGCGATGGGGCAGGGCGAAAGCGGACGTTTCATAATGTTGATAGCCGTGTGCTGCCAACGCCTTTTCAATTTCATCCTGCATGTCGCTGCTGGTATCGTCATCTGGCACGGTCGGCGGCTGATGGTAAAACAGCGTATTGGGTTCGATGGTCAGGTGATAACACGATAAATGGGTGGGGGCAAAGCTCAGTGCGGTGTGTACATCCAATAATGCTTCATTGAGCGTTTGATTGGGCAGGGCGTACATCAAATCCAAATTGAAATTATCAAAATGTGATTGTGCGATGTCGATGGCACGTTTGGCTTCGTCCGCGCTGTGTATGCGTCCTAAACTGCGTAAATGCGTGTCGTTGAAGCTTTGTATTCCCATGGATAAACGGTTCACGCCCGCATCGCGATACGCCGCAAAGCGTGCCGCTTCCACTGTGCCAGGATTGGCTTCCAAGGTAATTTCCGCATCTAAGGCTAACGGCAGCAACATCCGCACATTGCGCAAAATCTCCGCCACACCCTCGCCACTCAATAAACTAGGCGTGCCGCCGCCAAAGAAAATCGTGTAAACCTTACGCCCCCAAATTTGGGGTAATGCCATTTCTAAATCCTGCACCAAAGCCGCGACATATTCCTGCTCAGGAAAATGGCTACGCGCCTCATGGGAATTAAAATCACAATATGGACATTTGCGTACACACCACGGAATGTGGATGTACAAAGACAACGGCGGCAGGATTTTAAAGCTGGAAGTGGTCAGGGGAATCAGTGGCAAAGTGCGCATAAGCGGGCGGCGGATTAACAACAAAAAAACCAAAAATACGTGGCAATTGGTAAGTGGTTGCGTACAAATAATTGTGTATTAAGTTGTTAGTCGCTAGTCGTTAGTTTTTAGTTGGTGGGATGAAAAATTTCTCTCATCTACTTGAATATCTTGTAAAAAATGCAGTATCGAGCAGTTTGCGAGTATTATCTAGCGACTAATAACTAACGACTAACAGCTTAAAATACCCAAAAATTTAGGCGCGGGTGCTTACATGTCATTATACGATGCGAAGGTGGTCAACGCCACCCTCCAAACAAGCACTTATTCGCGCAAAAAGTGTCAGGTCTTGTCAATATGCAGGATGCTCGTGGCACGGTATCGCGACAAACACGGCCGTTTTACATCCATGCAAAAGTACTGGTGCGACGCGTCGGCAATCAAAAGAATTAGCTCTCAACAGAGGGGCTATGTGATAATAAAACATGTCGTTGATTTGGAGGCGAGGATGGTTCACTGTTGTGCAGAATCGGTCGCCGTTTACACTCACTAAAAAAAGGAATGACTCATGAAAAACAAGCATATTATCTCCGTACCACTACCCAATGATATGGAATTGTTAGGTGACGGTTCTAATTTTCAAGACGCAATATATAGCATGCTCGGCAAAGCGCAGGGATTTGAAAACTTTGAGCCGTCGGAATTGATGTTTCTAGCCAAACACATGAAAGCTTATCGCGTGCCAGCGGGCGTGACTATTTTCCGTGAACGAGATAAAAACAGCTATTTGGGGGTGCTGGTAGAAGGACGCATCTGTGTTTACAAAGAAGATAGCAATGACGAATGTAAACTTTTTGGCTTTGTGACCGAGGGCAGGATTTTTGGGGAAATATCCGTGATTGATGACTTGCCTTACTCTGCCAGTCTCGTTTCGGAGACCGATGCTGTCATCTTGCTCATGGGGCGTGAAAGTTTTCGGCAGTGCATTGCGGATAATTCGATCTTCGGGGTGCGCTTGTTAAAGCTCATTGCCCGCCTACTCTGTACCCGATTACGCTCCACCAGCGGTCAATTGGTCGATTACATTGATGTTTAATTGCTAGGGTAGGGCGGGTTCGCGCAGCAACCCGCCAATTTAAGTGTGAAAAAGCTGGATTGCTGACGCGAATCCGCCTTACGGATTATTTTGATATAAATACATCAGTTGGGATTGCGCAATGGTTTTTTCCTGCCCCCAATTATAGTTACATTCACCCATATATTTAAAGCCTTGACGTATCACCGCTTTACTACGTTCTTCTGTTACACAACATAAAGCAAATTTAATATTTTTGTGGTCTATGAGATACCGATTTCTGACGGCATCAAGCATCATCATTGCGCTTGTTTTTCTATAATCAGGATGAACAACAAGTCTGCTCCAGTAAGCAAAAGGTCTTCCAGAGGGTAATTCAAATTTATCGAAATCTACGTGTGTATCCTTGATATAGTCAAGAATCGCAAGTCTTGCAGAAGCGATAACTATATTGTCAACCTCGATTATCCAATGGAGGGTCGTATCAAGTTTATCTAATTCGTCAAACCAACCATCAGGAAACAAGCGTTTGTTTACATAGGAAAATTTTGAAGAATTTTCATAAGCAATGACCCTTAAGTCATATATTTCCTGAAGTCGTGATTTATCCATGAGTAATGCTGGCTTAAATGCGGTATTCATAAACATTACACACAGCGAATCAATGGGGGCGTACTCGATTGCTTACGGGACGCGTATTCACGCTATCAATTCCTTAAAAAACGCCTTAATCGCCAACACCCGTTGCGCAACTTCGCTGTATTTCAATTCAATTTTCAGTTTATCTTGCCCCACCAATTTGTACTGCCGTTTGGTTTGGATCATTTTCATCACGCGCATGGGGTCGATGGGCGGGTTGGGGATAAATTGGACTTGGATGGATTCGGTCGAAGCATCGACTTTGCTGATGCCCAGCGGTTTTGCCAAGATGCGTAAGCGATGGCTGTCTAGCAAAGTGTTGGCGGCTTCGGGCAATAAGCCGAAGCGGTCGATGAGTTCTTGATGTAGGTCGTCAATGTCGTCCAAATTCGCGCCATTCGCCAAGCGTTTGTACAACATCAGCCGTTGGTGAATGTCGTTGCAATAATCATTCGGCAACAGGGCGGGGCAGTGCAAATTGATTTCCGTGGTCACGCCCAGCGGATGCGCCATATCGGGTTCGCGCCCTTGCCGCAGCGACGATACCGCCGCATTCAGCATGTCGGTGTAAAGCGCGAAGCCGATTTCCTGCATTTCGCCGCTTTGCGATTCGCCCAACACTTCGCCCGCGCCGCGAATTTCCAAATCGTGCATGGCGAGGTAAAAACCACTGCCGAGTTGTTCCATGGATTGAATCGCGTCTAAGCGTTTTTTGGCTTGCGCGGTCAGGGCTTCGGTTTCCACCAGCAAATAGGCATATGCCTGATGATGCGACCGCCCGACCCGCCCGCGCAATTGGTGCAATTGCGCCAGCCCGAAGCGGTCGGCGCGATTCATAATGATGGTGTTGGCAGTGGGTATGTCAATGCCCGTTTCGATGATGGTGGTGCAGAGCAAAATGTTGAAGCGTTGCTGATAAAAATCGCGCATCACAGACTCCAAATCGCGCTCGCCCATTTGCCCGTGGGCGACACGGATGCGCGCTTCGGGCAGCAGTTTTTCCAATTTTTCCAACACGTTAGGAATGGTCTCGACTTCGTTGTGCAGGAAATACACCTGCCCGCCGCGCTTGAGTTCGCGCAACACCGCCTCGCGGATAATCCCGTTGCTGGTTTGGGTCACGAAAGTTTTAATCGACAAACGCCGTTGCGGCGCGGTGGCGATAATCGAAAAATCGCGCAATCCTTCCAGCGACATCGCCAGCGTGCGCGGAATCGGCGTGGCGGTCAGGGTTAAAATATGCACCGAGGCGCGCAGGGCTTTCAGCCGTTCTTTTTGTTGCACGCCAAAACGGTGTTCCTCATCGACAATCACCAAGCCTAGATTTTTAAATTTCACATCTTTTTGAATCAGCTTGTGCGTGCCGATGATGATGTCCAGCTTACCTTCCGCCATGTCTTTCAAGGCTTGCGCTTGGTCTTTGGCGGAACGGAAGCGCGACAATTCGCCGATGCGGATCGGCAATTCGGCAAAGCGGCTGGAGAAATTTTGGAAATGTTGCTCGGCTAACAAGGTGGTCGGCACGAGGACGGCGACTTGTTTGCCATCCATCGCCGCGACGAAGGCGGCGCGTAACGCCACTTCGGTTTTGCCAAAGCCGACATCGCCGCAAATCAATCTATCCATCGGTTTGCCCGATTGCAAATCTTGAATCACCGCCTGAATCGCCGCCATCTGGTCGGGCGTTTCTTCAAAGCCGAATCCCGCCGCGAAGGCTTCATAATCATGCGCGGTCAGCGTGCACACTTCGCCCTTTTTGGTGGCGCGCTGGGCGTACAAATTCAACAATTCAGCAGCCGTGTCGCGGGCTTGCTGCATGGCGCGGCGTTTGCTGCGTTCCCACGCGCCGTTGCCGAGTTTGTGCAAATGCACGCTTTCTGCCGCAGCACCACTGTAGCGACTGATGGCTTGCAACTGTGCCACAGGCACATACAATTTGTCGCCGCCCGCGTATTCCAACACCAAAAATTCGGTTTCGCCTTCGCCCAAATTCAGCGTCACCAAGCCTTCATAACGCGCAATGCCGTGCTGTTCATGCACCACGGGGTCGCCGATTTTCAGCTCGGATAAATCGCGCAACAGCCCTTCGACATTGGTTTTCTTGCCGCTGCGCCGCACTCGCCCGCGTGCTTGCGTGGCGTACAACTCGCTTTCGGTGACCACCGCCACCGCCGCGTCGGGCAATAAAAAGCCCGCGTGCAACACGCCCACCGCCAACATTAACCGCTGCGAACCGCTGACAAAATCCGCATAGTTGTCGCACACCACAGGCTTGATGCCATATTCCTGTAAAAAGCCCGCCAACATTTCGCGCCGCCCGATGCTGTCCGCCAACAGCAACGTGCGCCCGCCAAAGCTGCTTAAAAAATCAGCAAAGGCTTGCGTCGGCAGCTCGGCGCGACGGTTGACGGCAATGTTGGGCAAGGCAGCCGTTTGGCACAAGGTGGCATTTTGCGGCGCAACGCCATTCGGCAAAATATCCACCCGCGCAAAGGCTTTGGCAGCGGCAAAAAAATCTTCTTGGTTTAAAAACAAATCCTTAGGCGGCAACAGCGGACGCTGCACATCGCCGCGCAGCAAGTGGTAGCGCGACTGCGTATCGCTGGCAAACTGCTGAATCGCCGCTTCGACATCGTGGTGCAAACACAGCGTGGCATTCTTGGGCAGATAATCAAACAGCGTCGCGGTTTGCTCAAAAAACAGCGGCAAATAATACTCAATCCCCGCAGGGGCGATGCCCTTGCTCACACTTTTGTACAGATGCGAACGCGACGGATCGCCTTCAAAACGCTCGCGGAAACTTTGCCGAAAGCGGGCTTGCCCCGCATCGTCCAGCGGATATTCGCGGGCGGGCAATAGCCGAATTTCGGGCACAGGATACAAAGTGCGTTGCGTGTCCACATCAAACGTCGCCAGTTTGTCGATCTCATCATCAAATAAATCAATGCGATACGGCAACACACTGCCCATGGCGAACAAATCAATAATCCCGCCGCGCACACAAAATTCCCCTGGCGACAACACTTGCTGAACGTGGCTATAGCCCGCAAACGCCAGTTGCTCGCGCAAGATCGGCACATTCAACTTCGCCCCGCGCTTCAAGAAAAAGGTATAAGCCGCCAAGTATTCGGCGGGCGGCAGCGGGTACAACGCCGTGGTCACAGGCACCACCAACACATCGCACGACTGACTGCGAACGTGATGCAAAGTCGATAGCCGTTCCGAAATCAAATCCTGATGCGGCGAAAAATGGTCGTAAGGCAGCGTTTCCCAATCAGGCAACAAATGCACCCGCAACTGAGGATTAAAAAACGCCACCTCCTCCACCAACCGCTGCGCCTCCAACGCATTCGCCGCCACCACCACCAACGGTGCCGTCTTCTCCGCCAATTGCGCCAATGCCAACGCATCGGCCGAACCAATCAACTGGGAATAACGTGGGCGGGAATGGGAAGAAGAAAACAGCATGGGGATGGAAACCGAAGAGGAAAGGGGCGGGGATTATAACGGAGGATGCGGGATGTGATGGTGTGCGCTGTGATTGATGAAATCAATTTGTACTGCTTCGGCTGTATGGATTCATCCGCCTTTTTACCTGCCCCTACGTTAAAATGCCGCTTATGCTTTGAATAAGGAGAATAAACAATGGCAACGCATCTGGTACTTGACCCCCTATTGCTACAGGAAGCCTTGACCTTGGGCGGTTTTAAAAGCAAAAAAGAGGCGGTGAATCAAGCGTTGCGCGAATTTGTGCAACGCCGTAAGCAGCGGGAAATAATTGATTTATTTGGCTACTTACCCGCTGACCCCGACTACGATTACAAAAAATCACGGCAATGAACAAGGTCTTGATAGATACCTGCGTTTGGTCTTTGGCATTGCGGAATAAGGCGGCGGACGACCGCGTGGTGTCGGTGTTGAAAACGCTGATTTGACAGGGTAATAGAAAGCCATACAATGCACTGTATTACAATCATTACCGTATATGACAATGACGACCTCAACACTCAAAGAAGCCTCAACCCGCACGATCAATGTGCGCGTACCTGTGGGGGTGTATCAGCAACTAGAAGCGTTAGCCAAGGCGACGGCACGCACTAAAAGTTTTGTGACGCTTGAAGCCCTTTCTCACTACCTCGAAACCCAAAGTTGGCAAGTGAAAGACATTGAGGCGGGGCTAGTGGATGCAGAAAGTGGCGATTTTGCGACGGATACCCAAGTCAACGCGGTTTTCGCGAAATATGGCGCGTAGCATTCGCTGGACGAATCGAGCACTTGGCAGGCTAGATGAGATTGCAGACTACATTGCCCAAGACAGCCCTGAACGCGCCAAAACATTCGTGACAGAGTTGCGCGATAGGATAAATGTTTTGCAGTCGCAAGCGTAGTAGCGCATTGCGCCGAATGATTGGTTGCGAATGAATCAGATACGACGCAATAACGATTGCGCCGTACTGCGCTGCTTGAAACTGTCTCACCATATGACAGACAAGTGGATATTCAGTCCCGATGTGGGAACTCTTGACTGGAGAGCCGTGTGAGGGAAGTAGGGTAAGCAGGCACTTTGCCGTAAGGCGAAAGCTCGCAGAACCTCACGCACGGTTCGGAGGGCGAGAGCATTCCTCTACCCTTATCGCGGGCTATTTTGTGTCCCATTTTTTGCGCGGAAGATAAATACTACTCGTTAGGCATTCTTACCTATCACACGTTTTCAAAGATCCATTCGCCCACCCAAGAGTAATTTCGGTAACTGCACTCAGTTGATCATGCGCTCCAGGGATAAGGGTAATACTTGGCTTAGCACGAATCTCTGTAAATTGTGTTGTATTTTCTGAAATAAACTCAAGCGTTGTCCTAAATAGGTATGTGCCATGACCTCCATTACCCTCAAAATGGGCGACTTTCATCTCTCTGTTTAAGATAGCAGAAACGCTTGCTTCGGCATTGGGAGTGCGACTTATCACACACTGCTCATACATTCGCTTAAGGTTTATGTATGCCTCAATATAATTAACTTGAATAATAGATGATCTAACTGGGTACGACGACTTTTCCAATTCTTCAATAGACGTAGGCAAAATCATACGAACGCAACCAGTGCCAATTATACAAACTAAAACTACTAGTGCTATTTTGATCGCTCCCAATTTAATTCACCCCAACTTTTATTTCTGGCGTAATTTTTTTCAGGATAATAATTGACTCTGGTTCGTCAGGTCTAAATCTAACATCCTCCTTATACTCAGCGATATAGATGCACAAATCGTTTTGACATTCCTGATTCATAATGACGTACATCTTGCCTGCTTCAAATTCAACATTGTTGAACGTAGTGTAACGGGTACTCCGATACCCACCTCCACGCACTGTCAAGGTATGCCTTCCTGAAGGTATCTTTAATTTCTCTTCAGAATAATATGGATCTGGCCATATCGATATTTTGAAAACAGGGATTTCTTCTAACTTTTTGTTATCCAGTCGTTCTACGACAAAAGGATTTATATGAGGGTTAATATTTGTCTTGGGTTCCCACGATGGGTTTCCACGAATGGATGCATAATTTTTAACATCGTCCACGACAAATTGATTTCGATATTTTTCAAAAAAACTAGTGATTTCGCTGCTTGTCGCACAACCACTAAAAATCAAGGATTCAGATAATAAAGTGACCCACAGAAAAAATTTACGCACAACTATTTAGCTCCCTTATCAAAGCAGACTCAAAAAATGGATGGGTAAATTTAACGGTGTACCCACCCACTACCTCGCCAATTATCTCGGCTGGCACCGAATGAAGGAGCGTTTCGGAGAAAATACTTCATCAGCAGATTGGTTGGCCAACGCAATTAACATAACAGGACAATTTTAACGCAGATGTGCGACATAGCCAAATTTTAAGCTTAGGACGCTTACCGACTTTCTCGAACTTTCCCATCCCTACACCCCTTGAAATTTTAACGCACAAGCCAGATTCGCCGCAAGGCAATCCGTCGACCATCACCAATTTGAGTTCGCCACCATTTTTACCCAAAAGCTACGGGTTGCTACACGAACCCGCACTATTACTTCGGTAATCTTAAGCCGCTTGAGCTGCTCCCGCTGTAGGCTGGGTTGAGCGTAGCGAGGCCCAGCAAACTCGCACAACCACGCGGCAAACGTTGGGCTTCGTGCCTCAGCCCAACCGACTTTTTGGCGCGCTATTAAAATATCGCCATGTTCTATTCCCATGCCACGCAAGGCGGGCGCTGGGGTGCGGCGAGTGCTGGGTTTGACAGATTCCCACAACACAATGACGCGAGCGCGCACGCTATCGCCAAATCACCTTCACGTCATATTCAGGAAAATACGCATCTGCACTGATAATGTTGAGATTTTCGCATTGTGCCTAGGCAATCAGCAGGCGGTCAAATGGGTCGCGATGGTGAAAAGGTAATTTTTGCACCTGTTGGCAATGGCTCAATTCCACGGGCAACAGGCTGATGGCATTGGCTAAACACCATGTTTCCAATTGCGCCAGTGCGTCTTCCGCCAACTCAATTTTGCCCAAGCTCATTTTGATTGCCAGCTCCCAAAAACTGGCGATACTGACATACAACGCGTTGTTTTCATCTTCGCATAACGCGACAACCCGTGGCGGGAGTTGGCTAGGATTGCCCGCCAACCATAGCAGTGTGTGGGTATCCAGCAACGCCCTCATGCCATATACCCTTTAAAGTCTGCCAGTGGCGCGTTGAAATCGGGCGAAATTGACTTGACTAAACTTTGCAATGCGCCCAGTTTGCGTTTTGCGCGGGGTTGAGTGAGTGCTTGAAATCGAACCACAGGCTGATTGTTGCGTGAAATCACCACCTCGTTGCCCTCCAACGTCAGTTCAATCAAATGCGCAAGTTGACTTTGCGCTTCATGGATATTGACTTGCATGGTGGTGACCTCCAAAGCGTTTAAATGGGAATGCCGTGTTGATGTGGGATGGAGCGATAGTAACGCGTAAGCTGGATTCGCCGCAAGGCAATCCATCAACATGCTACGCCACCCGCACTTCAAGATGGCGACCCAATACCCGCGCGGCGGCTTCGATTTGGTCTAAGCGGGAGGCGTGACGCAGGTCGAATAAGCGGTCGATTTGAGGTAAGTGCCAGCCTAGGCGGCGCGCCAGTTCGGATTTTTTAATGCCTTGTTCGGTCATGGCTTGGTAAACGCCTAACTTGGCGCATTCCAAAGCAGAAGGGCGCACGGTTTTTTGGTTGGCGGCGGGCGAGCTAGGACGGGGTAAGGCGGTGCGGGCATCGACGTAAAACGACAGCGCGGTTTCCAGTGCATCGACGGCGTGTAACAGAGCTTCGTCTTCATCGACTCCAAAGGTAATGGCTTCGGGTACATCGGGAAAGGTCACCAAAATCGTGCCGTCATCGGAGGTGAGGGTGATGGGATAGTCAAACATGTTTTCTCCTTATTTCAAACCAAGTTGACGTTTGATGGCGGCTTCCAGCCCTTTGCCTAATTCAACCCGTGCATGGGCAAGGCAGACTGTTTGCCATTTAAGAACACCTTCAAATGCGAGCCTTTTCCTTGCTGAAAAGTCGCACCTTGCTGTGCTAACCATTTCTTCATTTGTTTGGAATTCATGGGAAAATACTAAACAGTTGTGTTGTGTTTGTAAAGTGAAATATAACGCGTCAGGCGGAAGCGTCGCAAGGTAATCCGCAATTTTTTACTTGCCAATCAGCGGGTTGCTACGCGAACCCAGCTTGCCACTTTGTTCGCGTGCAGCGCGCATGTCATCGGTTGTTGGAATCATTTTCAAACTTGCCAGCACTAAACCTCCAACCTCACCATCGGTCTGATCTGTTGACAAGGACGTTGTTCGGCTTGCCAAAGTGACCATTGGGTTTGCATTCCCAGCCAAACATCGGGCGTGGTGCTTAACCATGCGGCGAGGCGCAGTGCCATATCGGCGGTAATACTGGCTTTGCCGTTTAAAATTTTCGACAGGGTGACACGGGAAACGTGTAATTCTTGCGCGGCTTGGGTGACGGTCATGCCATCGGGCAGCCATTCGCGTAATACTTCGCCAGGGTGGGCGGGGTTGTGCATTTTGCTCATCAAATTCTCCTAGTGGTAGTCCTGATAATCGACTAATTCAGCATTGCCGCTTTCAAATCTAAAGGTTAAACGCCAATTGCCATTGACGGTCACGGCGTAATGTTCGGCAAGGTTGCCCGCTAACGCATGAAGTTTCCAGTTGGGGGCGTTCATGTCGTCAGGCTGTTTCGCGCTATCCAAAGTGGTGAGCAAAATCCGCAATTTACCCGCATGGTGCGGTTGTATTCCCGCCTTGCTCCCCGTCCGAAAGGGCGAAAAACGCGACAAAACTTGCCTTATTCACGAGAAACCGTACGAATGAATCGTACTCATGGTCAAAATGAGAATTGCTGCGTCAGGTGGATTCTCCGCCTTTTTATCGGCCGCTACGTTAAAATGTCACTTATGCTCTGAATCAGGCGTTGCGAAATAGTGCGGCGGCTTGTTTGGTTGAACTGCGGTGAGTGAGGCGCGTTGATGATTTTTAGCCATCACATCAGTTTGTAATATTTTTATATCAGGGCAAAAGGTTGTCGGTATAAGGGAGTCGTAAACATGACAGCATTCGATATGGTGGTGATGGCAGCGGGTGGATTGCTGATGGGCATCGGGGTATGGCTATTTACCCAACGCAAGGGTGAGGGGACGAACCACATTGAAGCTTTGGGAATTAAAATGGATGTTAGCCATCCCGCGCTGGTGTTGGTGGGACTGGGGTTTATGCTCCTTATTGTGCCACGCTTGCTGCCCGATCCCGCCAAACCCAATCCCACTCAACCCAATTTCAGCCAAGTACAACCCAGTCAAGCACAACCCAGTCAAGCACAACCCAGTCAAGCACAACCCAACCAAGTACAACCCAACCAAGTACAACCCCGCAGCCCCATCCAAGAAACCGCAAGCGTACCCCCTGAAACGACACGCACATTACGTAATCCTGCGGGTCGTTATCGCCTCGTGTCGTATCGGGAGAATGGCATCGTTTATGCTACGACGGGAGCGTTTGAGATTGTCGCGTTGGACAAAACGCATTACCAATGGCAAAGCATGTTTCAAATTTACAATGCTTACGGTCAGTTGACGCAGGTCATGTATCAAGGAGACATGCACCGCGCGGGGGACGATTGGTTCTTTCGCGTGACCCATAGCAATAACCCCGCGTGGTACAACCAAGGTGAAGTGCCGCTGAGGTTAACGATGGAAAATCAACAGCTTGGCTTGAACTATGTTTACGGCGGCGTGAGTGTCATTGCGATTTGGCAACCTTAACTCGCCCCATACCCTCTTCTCTCCTGTCGTAGAATGATGTGCTGCGCGCCTAGATTCAGGCAGGATTTTTATCCTATTGATTTTAAATTTGAATTTATTGACATAGGTAGGTTGGTGAAACGAGAAAGGTGAAACAAACCGTCGCGCACGCGCTTTTTCACGTTTCACCGAATGCAAAATGATTGCGCCATTAAACGAAAGGTTATAACATTGTTTTAACTTTTTTATCGGGAGGCATGATGCACACATCTTTACGCAACGTCGGAAATTCTCGCGGGATTATTATTCCTGCTGCTTTGTTGGCGGCATGTGGGATGCGGGACGAGGTGGATATTCGGGTGGAGGGGAATACGTTGGTGATTTCGTCTGTTTATGCCCCGCGTGCGGGGTGGTTTAACGGCTATCAAGTACAAGCCGATGTTGCGCCACTTGACGCGTTGCCCGTCGATGAAGGCTGCGAGGAATGGGTATGGTGAAGCGCGGCGAAGTGTATTGGGTCAATCTCGACCCGACCGTCGGCACAGAAATCAAAAAGACCCGCCCCGCGCTGATCGTCTCCCCCGACGACATGAATGCCGCCCTGCCTCGCGTCATCATCGCTCCTCTCACCAGCCAAGGACAAGCCCTAGGCTGCCGCCCCGAAATCCAATTCGCAGGCAAGCCCGCCCGCATTTTGCTCGACCAACTCCGCAGCGTGGATAAACGCCGATTAGCGGGCAAAATGGGCGAGATTGAATTGGAAAAATGGCATTCGGTGTTGTTGGAGATGTTGGGGTAGGTTGGGTTGAACGAAAGCTACGCCCAACAAATTCGCCCCTACTACGCGGTAAACGTTGGGCTTCGTTGCGCTCAACCCAACCTACAGCCCTTCCTTTTCGTGAAACGAAAGAAGTGAAATGCGACACAAACCGTCGCACGCCCACGCCTTTTACGTTTCACCTTTCACTTTTCACTCCCTCAACCCCTTCACCCTTCTCTCTTCCCCCTTCCCGTTAATGGTATGATGCGCGCCTTGTTTCGGGCGGGCTGCCTGATTGAATTTGAGATATTTTTTTGGAATAGATAATGAAAAGCAGTGAAATTCGCCAGCAGTTTTTAGACTTTTTTGCCTCTAAGGGGCATCAAATTGTTGCTTCTAGTTCGCTCGTGCCGCATGACGACCCGACTTTGTTGTTTACCAACGCGGGGATGAACCAGTTTAAAGATGTGTTTTTGGGGTTTGATAAACGCCCTTACAGCCGCGCTACGTCGTCGCAAAAATGCGTGCGGGCGGGCGGCAAACACAATGATCTGGAAAATGTCGGCTACACGGCGCGTCATCACACTTTCTTTGAAATGTTGGGCAATTTCAGCTTTGGCGATTATTTCAAACACGATGCGATTCGCTACGCGTGGGAATTATTGACTGTGGTGTTTAAATTGCCTGCGGAAAAACTGTACGTCACCGTCTATGCGGAAGATGACGAAGCCTACGATATTTGGACCAAAGAAGTCGGCGTGCCAGCGGATCGGGTGATTCGCATCGGCGATAACAAAGGCGCACGCTATGCGTCGGATAACTTCTGGATGATGGGCGATACAGGGCCTTGCGGCCCTTGCACCGAAATTTTCTACGACCACGGCGCGCATATTTGGGGCGGTTTGCCAGGCTCGGCAGACGAAGACGGCGACCGTTATATCGAAATTTGGAACAATGTGTTTATGCAGTTCAACCGCGACGAAGCGGGGGTGATGCACCCGTTGCCGAAACCGTCGGTGGATACGGGCATGGGCTTGGAGCGGATTTCCGCCGTGCTGCAAGGCGTGCACGCCAACTACGAAATTGATTTGTTTCAAACACTTATCAAATCTGCGGCGCGGGAAACTAACTGCGCCGACTTGGATTCGCCGTCGTTGAAAGTATTGGCGGATCATATTCGCGCTTGCTCGTTCTTGATTGCGGATGGCGTGATCCCTGGCAACGAAGGGCGGGGTTATGTGCTGCGCCGCATTATTCGTCGGGCGATTCGTCATGGTTACAAATTGGGCGCACGCGCTGCGTTCTTCTACAAAATCGTGCCTGATTTAGTGGGTGAAATGGGCGCAGCCTATCCTGAACTTGCCGCTGCACAAGCTCGCGTGATGGAGATGTTGAAATTGGAAGAGGAACGCTTCTTTACCACGATTGAACATGGCATGGCGATTTTGGAAGCGGAACTTGCCAGCATGGGCGATGGTAAAACTTTCAACGGCGAAACTGCCTTTAAATTGCACGACACCTTTGGCTTCCCGCTGGATTTAACCGCTGACATTTGCCGCGAAAATGACGTAACGGTGGATGTCGCGGCATTCGATGCCGCGATGGCAAACCAAAAACAAATGGCACGCGCCGCTGGCAAATTCAAAATGACGGTGAATTTGGACTACGCGGGTCCGACCACGACCTTCCACGGTTATGACGTATTGGCACACCAAGGCAATATCTTGGCGTTGTACAAAGACGGCACGCCTGTGAATGAATTGAACGAAGGTGATTTGGGCGTGGTGGTGTTGGATGACACGCCGTTCTACGCGGAATCGGGCGGGCAAGTGGGCGACTGCGGCGAATTGCGCAGCGTACATGGCATTTTCACCGTGGAAGACACGCAAAAAATTCAAGCCACGGTGTTTGGGCATCATGGTGTCGTCACGACGGGCAAGTTGACCGTGGGCAACGGCGTGCAAGCGCGGGTGGATGTAGCGGCGCGGCAACGCATTATGCGCAACCACTCGGCGACGCATTTGATGCACAAAGCCTTGCGCGAGGTGCTGGGCAACCATGTGCAACAAAAGGGGTCGCAAGTCGATGCCGACAAAACGCGCTTTGACTTTGTGCACAATCAACCTGTGACCGACGCGGAAATTCGCCAAGTCGAAGCGATTGTGAACGCCGAAATTCTGGCAAACACTGCCTGTCAAGGGCGGGTAATGAGCATTGCCGATGCGCAACAAACGGGTGCGATGATGTTGTTCGGTGAAAAATACGGCGACGAAGTGCGGGTGTTGGACATCGGTTCGTCGCGTGAATTATGCGGCGGCACCCACGTTGGACGCACGGGCGACATCGGCGTGTTCAAAATTATGGCAGAAACGGGCATTGCTTCAGGCGTGCGGCGGATTGAAGCCGTGACGGGCGAAGGCGCGTTGGCGGTATTGGCGGCACAAGGAATGCAATTGCAACAAATTGCTGATGCGGTGAAGTCGCCCTTGGGCAACGTCGCCAACCGCGTGGAGCTGGTGCTGGACAATATGAAGGCACTGGAAAAAGAACTGGCGCGCTTGAAATCCAAACTGGCAGCGGCGCAAGGCGATAGTTTGTTGGCGCAAGCGACTGACATCAACGGCGTGAAAGTGTTGGCAGTCGAGCTGGAAGGTGCGGATGCCTTGGCATTGCGCGAAACCTTGAACAAGTTGAAAGACAAACTGCCGCGCTTCGCCGTGGTATTGGCGGCGGTGAGTGACGGCAAAGTGAACTTAATCGCAGGCGTATCGGCGGACTTGACCAAAACCGTGAAAGCGGGCGATTTAGTCAACAGCGTAGCACTACAAGTCGGCGGCAAAGGCGGCGGCAAACCCGATATGGCGATGGCGGGCGGCACGCAGCCAGAACATTTGACGGCGGCGTTAGCAGGGGTGACAGCATGGGTGCAAGCGCGCTTGGGAGCGGCTGATTAGATCTGCCTATTCAACCCCTTCTCCCATTGAGCATAGGTATCTACACAACTTTCAATCATGTTAAAACAAAGAGCTTTGAAATTTACATTTGCTTGAGTGAGAGAGCATATTAAACTTGTGGCTAACGCTTTTCTCCCTTCTCCCGCAAGCGGGAGAAGGGTTGGGGATGAGGGTGTTTGAGTTGTATCGACATTATTTAGTACTCAACGCCCCTCACCCTAACCCTCTCCCGCTTGCGGGAGAGGGAATTAAAGTTGTGTAGATACTCATGCCTGCTAGGGGGAGGGAATGAGGTTGCGTAGAACTGATGGCGTTAACGCAAGGCGTTTAAAGATTTTTCCCTACCGATACGTTTTATCTCCTCCCTCCTCAACAGGACTTTAAGATGAGTTTTCTTAACTGGATTTATCGACATACCAAGCTGTTTTTAAGCGTGAGCTTGTTGATGCTTATCGCCGCCGTGGTGCTGGTGGGTAAATTTGTCAAATACGAGCTGGATGAGGGGCGTGAGGTGCCGCTCGAAAAAGCCTTGAGCATTTATAGCGCGACCTTGAAAAATGAAACGTCGGATAGTCGGGTGATGGGCGCGATTATGCTGTTGGGCTTGGAAAATCAAAGTGCCAAGCAGATGGTGTTGGGAAATTTGCCGAGCGATGCGCCTCAGGTGATGTCGGTGTTGGACACTTTGCGTCAGCAGTATGAAACCAACAGCGCGTATCTGGTCAGTCAATCTGGCGTGATTATGGCACACAGCCATCGGGTGGATTATCAAGAAGTCGGCAAAAGCATTGAGATGCGTCCCTATGTGCAACTCGCTCTCAACGGCAGGGTAAACGTCTATCCTGCGGTGGGTAGGCATAGTGCTGAACGGGGCGTGTATCTCGCCGCACCCGTACTCGCCGAAGCTAATTTACATGCCTCGCCTATTGGCGTAGTTGCCGTCAAAGTGGGTGCAGGGAAAATGGATGCCTTGCTTAAAAACTGGAAAAGTGGCCCTGCCGTCATCCTGTCACCCCAAGGCGTGGTGTTTGCCAGTAACCGTCCCGATTGGTTATTTCGGTTAACGGGTGAGGTCAGCACTGAGCGCATCGCCCGTATTCAAGAGGGGCATCAGTTTGGTCATCATTTTATTCAAGCGAATAGCCCCGCCTTACCTTTTGTCGCCAATAGCACCGAAACCCGCATCCATGAAATGCGCTATGTGATTCGTCATATTCCTTTGGCGTGGAATGACCCACAAGGCGAATGGACGCTGGTGTTGCTCGATCAACGCGAACCTTGGTGGCAATACTGGCAAGTGTGGGGTCTGGGCGGATTAGCAGGTTTGTTGGTCGGATTGGCATTATTCTGGTTTTACAGCATCGCGCGTAATACGGTTTTGAAGCAGGAAAATATGCGTGCTTTAGAAGGCGCGCAATCCCGTTTGCGCGAACTCACGGACAATGCGCCCGTGGCGGTCTATCAAATCGTATTGGATCAAAACGGCTTACGCAAACATCAGTTTATCAGCCGTCGCGTCAAAGATATTTTGGGGGTTAACCTTGATGAGGTGATGGGGCAGCGCAAACGGTTGTTTGAACACGCCGTGGAAGCGGATTTGCAAAAGTATGAAGCCGTGTTGGATATGTGTATGCACAAAGGGGAGGGCTGGAATGCCGAATTTCGTGTGCTGCTCAACGGCAAAACACGCTGGATTCAGAGTGTGGCGCACGCACTGCGGATGGCGGATGGCTCGATACACTACAACGGCTTTTTAGAAGACATTACCGAGCGTAAGCTGGTGACGGAAGAAATGCAGCGCGCACGACATCTCGCCGAAGAAGCCACGCAGATGAAGTCGGACTTTTTGGCGAACATGTCGCATGAAATCCGCACGCCAATGAATGCGATTGTGGGACTGTCGCACTTAGCCTTGAAAACCGATTTAACGCCACGCCAATTAGATTATTTGCATAAAATTCAACAGTCTGGACAGCATTTGCTCGGCATCATCAACGACATTTTGGATTTCTCCAAAATCGAAGCAGGGAAGCTGACGATAGAGCATATTCCATTGGAATTGGAAAAAGTGTTGAGTACCGTCGAAAGCTTAATGGCTGAAAAAATCAAGTCAAAAGAGTTGGCGTTGGTGTTTGATGTGGACAAAGATGTGCCGCTGTATTTAATCGGCGATCCTTTGCGTTTAGGGCAAATTTTGATTAACTATGCCAATAATGCGGTGAAATTTACCCAACATGGCGAAATCAATATCTCGGTACATAAACTAGACAGTGACCGCGAAGGCGATGTGCTGCTGCGTTTTGCCGTGCGCGACACAGGGATAGGCATGACCCCAGAACAAATGACGCGGCTATTCCAAAGCTTCCAGCAAGCAGACACTTCCACCACCCGACAATATGGTGGCACAGGGTTGGGCTTGGCGATCAGTAAAAACTTGGCAGGGCTAATGGGCGGCGAAGTCGGTGTGGAAAGCGAATTGGGCAAAGGCACGACTTTCTGGTTTACCGCTCATTTTGGTCGGGGCATCGAAATGGCTGGCTATGCGCAATTGCCACCCGAATTGCAGGGACGGCGCATGTTGGTGGTCGATGACAACGAAAATGCCCGCGCCGCACTTGCCGACACCTTGGCAGAAATGCGCTTGGAAGTCATCGTGGCGGGGTCGGGGCACGCCGCCGTTGCGGCGGTACAAAATGCCGAAGTGGCGGGCAACCCCTTTGAAATGGTATTTTTGGATTGGAAAATGCCCGATATGAATGGGGTGGAAACGGCACGCGCCATTCGAGCCTTGGGCTTGCAACACACGCCCTATCTGGTCATGGTCACCGCCTACGGACGCGAAGAAGTGCTGAATGAAGCGGAACAAGCGGGCATACACGACACCTTGATTAAACCTGTACACGCGCTGTTGTTGTATGACACCGTGGTGCGGGCATTGGGTAATGACAACGCACACAAAGAAAACAGGGTGACGAAAAACACCCCAGAGGTCGATATGTCCAAGGTGCAAGGTGCACAGGTGTTATTAGTCGAGGATAATGAGTTAAATCAACAAGTAGCAGGCGAGCTGTTAGCATATGCGGGGCTGAATGTCGTTGTGGCAGAAAATGGGGCGATTGCAATACAAAAGCTGCATGAACAGCATTTTGATGTGGTGCTGATGGATATGCAGATGCCCGTGATGGATGGCGTGGAGGCGACGCGTCACATTCGCGAACTGCCGCAATTTGACACGTTGCCGATTATCGCCATGACCGCTAACGTGATGCAGCCCGACAAAGATCGCTGTGCGGCGGCGGGGATGAATGATTATTTGTCCAAACCGATAGAACCCGATGAGTTATGGCAGATGTTGTTAAAGTGGATTCCTGCGCGTGAGAACGGCAATCCTTTATTTGCCGCTAAACTAGAAGTCGCATCACTGACCACCGCTGATTTACCGTATCACATCCTAGGATTGAATACCACGTTGGGCTTGCGCCGCGTGCTGGGGCGAACCGATCAATATGTGGCGATGTTGCGAAAATTTATCGCGGGGGAATCAGACTTCACGGCGACGATACAAGCTGCTTTAGCGCAAGGTGATTTGAATACCGCAGAACGCATCGCCCATACCTTAAAAGGCGTGGCAGGCAATATCGGGGCAACCCCCTTGCAACAATCGGCGGCGGTGTTGGAAACCCGTTTGCGTGAAAAACAAGCGCGTCCTTTGTTAGATGAAGCCCTGAATGAAACCGCGAATTTGTTGCAAAATTTGCTTACCGCCTTGATCGCGGCATTACCCACTGAAACGATTGCCGCCGAGGCAGCGTCAGTCGATGCGGCACAATTGCAGGTGATTTGCCGCAAACTACACGATTTAATACAGGATAATGATCCCGAAGCCGCTGAGTTGTTCACTGAGCATCGTGCGATGTTGCAAAGTGCCTTCCCTGACGCAGTGGGAGAAATAGAAACCGCGTTGCATGATTTTGAATTTGATGCGGCGTGGGCAGCATTGCAAAAAGTCAGCATGCAAGCAGGCATTTCCTACCCAACAGCATAGGGAAGAGCATGGCAGGGGTGGGTAAAGCTGCGCGCATCCGCCATTTTCTTGTAAATTCAGGTGGATGCGCGCAGCTTATCCACCCTACTTATCGTCCTAACTTGTGTAGATACTTAGATGCGGCTTTTACCGTCCCCCGACAATGCCGTGTGCTGTCGGGTTACGCGATGATGCCGCTAACCCGACCTACGGAATCACACCTGCATTGAAATGGAATAACGACGCAGGAGGGTACCATTCGCATCCTGCATCTTGAATTCCGTCGTTAATGGCAGAATTACACCCCCTCAAAAAATAAAATCAAAAAACCTATTATTTTCATTGTATTGCCCACTTGAATCTGTCAGACTGCGCCCTTCGTATCAAAAGGGCATTGAGGTCGCTAAACCTGAATGCGGGACAACCAGCTGTTCAACCCATTGAAGATTATGCTACCCAATCATTGCAGGTCGGGTTTCAACCCGACATTCATGCGTATATTCAACGCATTGAAAAACATCCTCACCCAATCCGCCGCATTCGCAATTCGCAATTCGCAATTCGCAATTCGCAATTCGCAATTTTTAGTGGCGCACTCGCTCAAAAGTTCCCTAATCCACTGAAAAAGCTCAAGTTTTTTCTCCCGTTACTCCTCCTCACCGCCCCACCCGCTTTCGCCCAAACTTGGGCAGAATACAACCGAACGCTGTCCCTAGACTTAGGCACAGTCCAACAACGCTACGCGGAAAATGACCCCTTTGGTTTAACCACCAACGGCGTGCTACTCACCGAACGCGGCAATATCAACCAATTGCAACTCGCCGCCCGTTGGCAATCCGACTTGCACCCCGTGTTTTTACAAACCACCGTCAGCCGCAGCAATGGCGGCACGCATTACGACGGCTATTTGCAAACGGGTAATATCCTCACGCCTTTCGCCACCACCACAGGCAATATTATGTTGGATGTCACCGTGCGGGCAGGCGTACCGATTGCCCGCAGCGACACGGTGCAATGGATACCGTTTATCGAATTCCAACGCCACCAATGGGATCGCCGACTGGCGCAATACAACGAAAACTTCACCCACACCGCAGGTTTATTGGGCGTGCAATGGCAATGGCGACCCGCCGCGTGGTCAATGGAACTAGAAGGTGCAGTCGGTCAAGTCCTCTCTGCCGACATGCAAGCCCCCAGTTTTGGCTTTAACCAAACCCTGGGCAACCGTGGATTGTGGCAACTTGGCGGCACCGTCGCCTACGACCTCACCCCCAAATGGCGCGCCCACACCAGCTTGTCCACTCGCCACTTCGGCTACGGACAATCCGCGCTACAAGGCGGCGTGCTGCTCCCTAGCAATCAAACCCAACAAACCACCCTCAGCATCGGCTTAGGCTGGCATTACTAATTTCCCCTTAACTAGCCCGCCATACCCAACTTCAAGGAGCGCATCGTGAATATCAATTGGATTCAAAAACTGAAAATAGCTATCGCCTCTTTGGCGTTGTTGGGGTTGACGGCGTGTGGGGGTGCGGGTGGGGGAGGTGGCAGTGGGGTACCTAGCCCCGCCACACAAGCAGGCATTGTTGTGCCTGTCAGCATGGGCGGCATCGCGATTGTTGGGCAACCATACAAGGGCATGGTGCAGGTCGCACCCAAAGACTCAACCAGCACAGTCACCAGTCTTTCCATCGCCAACAATACGGCAGGCGGCGCGCAGCCGAGTATTGATTCGGCGGGTAATGTGGTGTGGATACCAAACGATCAAGATTTTGCTGCCAGCCCAGCGTCATTGCGCGTAACGGGGCAACTCAGCAATGGCACAACGGTGGCAGACAATGTGCCGATGGATGTGCGCAAAGAACGGGTGGTATTGAAAACGGCTTTGACCACTGCCGAACAAATCTATTCGGATACACAGGGCAATTACATTATTCAAATCAGCAAGAAAACACCTACCAGCGTCATTGCGGGCGACATTACCATTACAGAAACTTATCGCAAAAATGGTGAATTTACATGGTCTATGAGAGGGACGAGGGACACGTTTACGGTGAATGTGTTGCAAGCTCCTGCGACAAAATTTACCCCATTAGTTCCCGCCAATAGTGCAACAACACAAGTTGGTGTCGCCACCATGCCGTACCCTATAGATCAGCTTACGTCAGGGTATGGTGCTTTTTATCATATTTCAGATGACGGCAGCGTTCTTCGTTCAGGATCGAATGTATATTCCTCTCGACCTGCTCAACCTCATCAGCCGCTGACCTATTATGATAGAGATTCCATTGACCCTAATATTGCTTATCCGAACTTTGTTGCGTTAAATGCTTTTAAAGCATTTTGGTTTGGCTCAAATTGCGCATCACTTCGAGTAGAGATAACCCCTCCTGGCACCCCTCCAGACTCCCTTGCAGCCATGCTTGCTGGCACACGGGATTGTGGACTTCGCGCACAAACTAAAAGTCCGATTATTTTGATTCACGGTTTTTCGGGTAAAGACAATATAGCTTGGAATGAGTCCATTGTGGGTGGTGACGAAAGCACATGGGGTCAAACAGCGCAACTCTTAACCGACCAAGGTTATCCTGTTTTTGAAATGAGATGGCTTTCCTATATGCCGTTTGAAGATGCTGCGGGCGCGTTGACTAAGTTTGGCAAAGACATTGCAGCAATGACGGGTAAAAAACCGATCATTTTGGCGCACTCATTTGGTGGGATTGTTTCTCATCTAGCATTGCAAAACAAAGGTAGGGAGTGGAAAGCAGATGTAAATGGCGTGGAACACTGGAGTGCGGTTAAATCTGATGGTGTTTTCGCTAAGTTAATCACGCTTAATTCGTAACTACTCAGCTCCCCCTTTGCTTTAATCGCGCAAATCACGTACAGTTTGCCACATGACTTCAATACCCGACCTCAATTTACTCAGCCATGCCGAAAAGGACGAGCTTATTCGTAGCTTGT
>JBASWK010000176.1:0-1625 GCA_049276435.1 Gallionella sp.
TGGCGATAGATGCCGTTGTTTCGAGAGCTAACATGATCAAGTCTCCTTATGAAAAACGTGGGCAAGCATAGCATATTCGCGTTTACGCTCACCATGGTGGTTTGGGTCGAATGCCGTGCTTTCATTACCTTGTTCGATTTGCCACGCAATCACGCGTTTCATCGCCAATGCGTTGCATTCGTCCAAGATGGCTTTTTCTGCCAAAAATTCATCAAAATTACAGCCGATATTTATTGCATCCATGACGCGTTCCTCATTCTGTCTTTGGCTAATTTCAACGCGTAAGGCGGATTCGCCGCAAGGCAATCCGCCTTTTTTCTCCCACATCAAACGCCTGATTGCAGCGCAACCTCAGCGGACAAAATTAACGATACACTTCGCGGCGGTTGCCGATACGCACCACCAAGATGGTGAGGGTGTCATTTTCAAGGCTGGAAATGATTCGATAATCGCCTACCCGATACTTCCAAAATTCGCCTAAACGTGCGCCTTTGAGTGTTTCGCCGATACTGCGTGCATCCTCCAAGGGGGAGACGCGTTGGTGTAGAAAAGCCAAAATACGCCGTGCGACGGGGGGATCGAGTTGTGCTAGGTATTTTTGCGCCAGTGTGGAGAGCTCAATGTTCCATGCCATAGTGTTTCATCACCTCAGCAAGGGGGGTGCGAGCAGAATTTCCCGCGCGAACGGCTTCTAATTCGCGGCGCGCCAGATATAAATTTTCCAGATCGTCTAGGTGTTCGAGCACGGCTTCGGTGATGTAGTCGCTTGTGCTGCGTCCAGTCAACGCGACTAGATTTTGCAAGCGGACTTCTACGTCGTGAGGGAGTTGAATTGAGATAGTCATAAAACCTCCGTGGTGATGCGTGCGAAGTATCGCGTAAGGCGATGGGATGCGCGGGTTTTTAAAGTGGCATTGAGCGCATAAGGTGGATTCTCCGCTAGGCAATCCGCCATTTCTTGCCTTCCAATCGACGGGTTGCTGCGCGAACCTGCCCTACCTCGCGGCATCCATTAAACCAACAACCCCGCCAATTCTTGATAATCTGGAAATCGTCCATCCACACTCAGCAATTGCGCTTGATGTTCAACCGCTGTGGCAATAATCAGTCGATCAACGGGGTCTTTGTGATGTTCCGTCAAGGCAACCGCACGTTCGGCAATGGCACGAGAAACGGGTATAACCTGCACACCACAGGCTTCAACTTGATCCAACCAATCGGCAACGGGCAAGCTCAAGGTAATTCGCCCATGCGACACCAACCAAGTCATTTCCCAACACGTCATTACCGAAATTGCCAATTGTTCGGCGGTTTCAATCGCGGCGAGTTGCGTGGAGCTTAAGCGGTCTGGCGTAGCATTTACCCACCAAAACAGCGCGTGCGTATCCAGTATTAGCATGGTGAAAGCACATCCCAATCAGTGTCTGGCAGGCTATTGAGAATATCGCCTTGTTCTATTCCCATGCCACGCAAGGCTGGCGGTGGGGTGCGGCGTGTGCTGGGTTTAGCCGATTCCCACAACACAATGACGCGAGCGCGCACGCTGTGGGCGGGGAGTGCCATGTCTTGAATGACCAAACGATGATTGGCGATAGATGCCGTTGTTTCGAGAGCTAACATGATCA
>JBASWK010000177.1:0-10331 GCA_049276435.1 Gallionella sp.
CCCTTCAAGGGGAAGGCTAGGATGGGGATGGGTTCGTTCTCTGCACACACCCCCATCCCCACCCCAACCCTCCCCTTGAAGGGGAGGGAGTTTGCCGATGATTTGGCTTAAGTAAGTGCCATTCGGGTAAAACCTCACGTCCCTTGGTAGGAGAGGTGGTTCTCCTCTTTTCCCCTCCCCCTCAGTGTTCAATTTCACGCACGGTTTTGGAAAAAACGTCTAAAAACGCCCGCACGGGGCGATAAGTCTCATCGGTGGCGGCTTCAAAGCGAGAAATGGGTAAGCGCGCCAAGATGGCTTGACCTGAGGGGCTATCTTGTAAGCTGAGTAGTCGCTGCGCAACTTGTTCAGCCAGCGGAGCGGGGATGTCGCGGCGCATGACCCAGCCATTGTTGGGCAAGGTGTCGGTTTGCCATTTCACCTCCAGTTGCCTTGCTTTATCAGGGTGTTCGAGCATAAAAAGCTTCCAGGGTACAGGCCACGTTGCCCCCGCTGCGACGTGACCGCGAAAAACGTTTTCGATAGCAGACTCTTGCGAACCAACATAGCGGTTTTCGATGTCGCGGTTCACGTTGATGCCATGTGTGTGTAAGTAGTATTGCGGCATCATGGTAGCTGCCAAGGCGGTGGCGGCGGGGTAGGCGACGGTTTTACCTTTCAGATCGCTCACCTGGCGGATGCCGCTATCTTTGCGCACCAAGATAATGCCGCTAAAATCTTCGTCATCAGCCATTTTGCCAAAGATGCGGTAGCCATGTTTGAGCGACAGCACGGTTTGATACGGGTTGGGCATGGCAAAGGCAAAACGCCCTGTGTACAGTTTTTTCTCAAACTCGGCATAGCTGCGCGAGGTTTCTAATTTAAAGTGGGCAGTGGGAATCGCGGCATTTAGGTCATCGACGATAGGGCCATAAACCTCCATCAGCCGTTGCGGATTATGCAAAGGATGTATGCCAACGAGGTATTCTTGGGTATGGCGAGATGGTTTCGGGGCGAGGGTAGGGCGGTGACTACTGTCTGCGGATTCGCCACAAGCACCCAGCAACAGCGTGATAGCCAGTAGGGCATAAATAAGGAAGTCGTGGTAGCAAGAGCGAAGCATGATAACCTTTTGTCGCAATCAATTGGTCTGCTAAGGGGGATAAATCTAAAATATCAGGTAATCCCAAGGTGCGAAGCATACCTGATTTTGTGCGGGAGATTTAAATTGTTTGGTTTGAGAGCCGTTATTTTCAATTCAAAATGCCTTGCCGTAGCCCGTATGCAATACGGGATGTTCGGTGAGGGAGGGGGCGTATGGCTACGTCTCTTTGTCCAGCAATTCTCATTTTGACCGTAGGTACGAATTCATTCGTACGGTTTCTCGTGAATAAGGCAAGTCTTGTCGCGTTTTTCGCCCTGTCTGCGATGTACGAATTTGTCGCACCCACAAAAACCTGCTGTTTAGTCAAAGTGAGCGTGGCGGGTTGATTGAGTCAGATTTAAGTGGTTGCGTACAAATAATTGGGTATTGAGTTGTTAGTCGCTAGTCGTTAGTCGTTAGTTTTAAGTTGGCGGAGTGAAAGGTTTTTCTCATCCGCTTGAATATATTGTGAAAAAACAGCATCAAGCAGACTCACAGCATTAACTAGCGACTAATAACTAACGACTAACAGCTTAAAATACCCGAAAATTTAGGCGCGGGTGCTTAAAACGCTCAATTACGGATACGCAACGACTTTACAAGCAATTTTGTGCTTTAATTCCCATTATTTTCCCGTTTTACTTTTTTAAAGGAATTGTTATGTCGCCTATTCGTTTTGTACCCCGTATTGTGCTCGTTTCCGTGATCTGTGCCGTTGGTTCGGTGCAGGCGTTTGATTGGGGGAGTGTGGTTAATCAGGAAAACATCAATAAAGTATTGCAAAAAGCCAATGCCACACCCGCCGCCCCTGATGCGACTGCTGCGAGTGCAGGGCTAGGGAATATCAGCGAGCAAGATCAGGTAGGCGGCTTAAAGCAAGCTTTGAACCAAGGGGTCGAAACGGCGATAACTCTCTTGGCGAAACAGAATGGATATTTAGGCAATGCGGCGGTCAAAATCCCCTTGCCCGCGAGTTTGCAGCGCGTGGAAGGCACGATGCGTCGCTTTGGCATGGGGAAATATGCCGATGATTTAACCACCTCCATGAATCGTGCGGCGGAAGCGGCGGTGCCAGAAGCGAAGAATTTGCTGGTCAGTGCGGTAAAAAATATGAGTATTACCGATGCGAAAAATATCTTGATGGGCAGTTCTGATGCCGCGACCCAGTATTTCCGCCAGCATTCGGAAGCCGCATTGGCAGGGAAGTTTCAACCGATTGTGGTCAATGCCATGCAAAACGTCAGTCTGGCACAAAAATATGACCGTTTTGCCGCCAAAGGTGCGAAGTTAGGCTTAGTCGATGCCAAAGATGCCAATTTAGAGAGTTATGTCACCCAAAAAGCCTTGGATGGCTTGTTTGTGATGATGGCAGAGCAAGAAAAATCCATCCGCGCCAACCCCCTGCAAGCCGTCGGCGGCCTAGCGCAAAAAATATTTTCGGCGATTAAGTTGTAAAAAACGCTCGCAAAGAACGTAACCCGTATGCAATATGGGGGGTTATGCCATGGCAATTCTCATTTTGACCGTGGGTACGAATTCATTCGTACGCTTTTGGGTGAGTAAGGTCAGTCTCCCCCACTGTCAGAAATATCTAGTCTTCCTGACCAACAATTTCGACTTGCCTGCCCTGACCATCGCCCAACTTTACCGTTGTCGTTGGCAGGTCGAACTGTTCTTCAAATGGATCAACAGCATCTGCGAATCAAGCAGTTTTACGGCATCAGCGAGACTGTATGTTTTGGATTTCAACCCGACAATTTTCCCGTAGGTCGAGCTTTAGTCTGACATCCTCTATTGCAAAGCGGGAATGTCGGGATAAACCCCGCCCTATGAGTCTTTCATACCCCACGCAGCATCCACCACCATGCTGTTAAGGTCACAAACGACAGCACCAAGCCTACTGCGACCATTAAATTGGCGAGCGGTGGGTTGAGGTCGTGTTCGCTAGCGACGATGGCAGCGGTAATCATAGGGGGCATGGCGGCTTCAAATAGGGTAACTTGCACGGTTTGACCGTGCGCGCCCAAGACGGGTACGTAAAGCACAAAAATGACCAGTGGAGCGAGAAGTAATTTAAAGCCTAAGCCAATGGCGAGATTGCGTTTGTGTTCGGCAATATGTCCTAGGCGCAATTGCAAGCCGACGGATAACAAGGCTAATGGGGCTAAGGTGTCGCCCAAGCGTTTTAATAGCACGGTAAACCAGTCGGCATATTCTACGGGGATCAACAGCAAGGCGATAAACAGCGAGATAAACGGCGGGAAAAGCATGATGCGTTTGATAATGGTGCGTGCATTGGGGCGACCTGAGGCATAAATTCCTGCCACGGTAATCCCCAAAATTGACAACGCGAAAAACGAACCTAACTGGTCCGCGATAATCGCCGTGGTGATGCCCGTTGGTCCATAAAACGCTTCGACCATGGGCAAGCCAAAAAATGAGGTATTGCCTAATCCACCGACCAAAATCAACGCACCTACGGTATTGCGTGGCAAGTTGAGCCACCGTCCTAGCAAGATAAAAAATCCCGCCGACAAGCCAAACAATAGCCACGCCATCAAGCCTGTGAGTAGCACGTCGCCTGATAATTTTAGGGCGTGGATATACAGCAAGGTCAGTGCGGGTAGGGAAACGTGGATGATAAAACTGTTTAAGGTGGCAGGTGCGTTGTCAGGCATACGATTAAAGTGACGTAGCAAAATGCCTGCGATAAAGCACAGGATGAGCAGCAAGAGGTTATTCATCAATAATTGGGTATTTAGTCGTTAGTCGCTATTAGCTATTAGGTAGTTGGGGTGGAAAGCTGCGCAGATCCCCCCTGTTATGATTGAAAAATAAAGCGGGTTATACGCCTGTGCCGATTTTTTTGTCGGGGGCGGATGCTTTCCTGCTACAATTCGCCGCCTTGTTTTTTCGCATGTCACGTTGTGGTGAGAAAATAAGAGCAATTTTCTAATCTTCTGAATAGCCTAAAAACCGTCTCTTTGAATACTTTCCCAAATGCCACAAGTTGTTTAAACCCGTTTAACGGCGTAAACGTGCTGCACAATGCAGTGAAGTTGCTTGAGGTATTGCTGAGTGAATTATTTGCCAGAGCGGCAGGGGGAAAGAAAATACAGGGAAGTGTTGCTGTAGCTGGTGCCCAGAAGAGGACTCGAACCTCCACACCTTACGGCACACGGACCTGAACCGTGCGCGTCTACCAATTCCGCCATCTGGGCTTGCGCTAACAACGGCGCGCAATTTAATCGTTAAAGGACTTAATGTCAATGAAAAATAAAAATAACTTACGCTTGCAAGACCCGTTTTTGGAACGGGAACGCGAACAATATGAACACCCTTTGCCTAGTCGTGAGTTTGTACTGCAAATTCTGACGGATCATGGCGCGCCCATGCACGAAGAAGAATTGATGGATTTGCTGCTGATTGAACGCGGTGAAGAAGAAGAGCTATTTTCCCGCCGTTTGCGCGCCATGGAGCGCGATGGGCAAATCATGCGCAATCGCAAACGTGCCATTTGTGTGATGGATAAGCTGGATTTGATTAAAGGCAAAGTGTTGGGGCATCCTGATGGTTTTGGTTTTGTGATTCCAGAAGATGGCAGCACCGATTTGTTTTTAAGCGAAAAAGAAATGCACCAAGTGCTGCATGGCGACGTAGTGCTGGTGCGTCAAAGTGGCGTAGATAGACGCGGCCGTCCTGAAGGCAAAATTGTGGAAGTGCTGGAGCGTGCCAATAATCGCATTGTGGGACGCTTGTTTGTCGAACATGGTGTGCTGTTTGTGGTCGCTGAAAACCGTCGCATCACCCAAGATATTTTGGTGGCGGCGGGTGAGTCGGGCGGCGCGCAAGCGGGGCAAGTGGTGATTTTAGAAATCATGCAACACCCCAATAAACATGCGCAACCGATTGGGCGCATTGTGCAGGTGTTGGGCAATTACGCTGACCCTGGTATGGAAATTGAAATCGCGTTGCGCAAACATGATTTGCCACATGAATTCCCGCCTGCGGTGGAAAAACAAGCCCAAGCCATTTCGCCCACCGTGGCAGCCGAAGATTGGGCGGGGCGTGAAGACATTCGCCACTTGCCTTTGGTGACGATTGACGGCGAAACTGCCCGCGATTTTGATGATGCGGTGTATTGCGAACCTGTGAAGAGCGGTTTCCGCTTGGTGGTGGCGATTGCCGACGTGAGTCATTATGTGCAAAGCAACGACGCGCTGGATCGTGAAGCAATTTTGCGTGGCAACTCGGTGTATTTCCCGCGCCGTGTGATTCCGATGTTGCCTGAAGAATTGTCCAATGGCTTGTGCTCGCTGAATCCTAAGGTGGATCGTTTGTGCATGGTGTGCGATATGCAGATCAGCAGCACGGGCAAAATTGGCAAATATCGCTTCTATCCATCAGTGATGTTCTCGCAAGCGCGCCTGACTTACACCCAAGTGGCGGCAATGTTGGCTGAACCCGATGGCGAATTGGCGCAAGAATATGCCAGCGTATTGCCACATTTGCAAAACCTGTACGCCTTGTTCCAAAAATTACTCAAAGCGCGTGAAAAACGCGGCGCGATTGATTTTGAAACCGTCGAAACGCAGATGATGTTTAACGACGCGGGCAAAATCGAACGCATCGTGCCTGTGGTACGCAATGACGCGCATAAGCTGATTGAAGAATGTATGTTGGCGGCAAACGTGTGCGCAGCGGGCTTTTTGGAAAAGAGCAAACACCCTGTGCTGTATCGTATCCACGAAGGTCCTACCCCTGAAAAATTGGAAGCCTTGCGCGAATTCCTCAAAGAATTTGGTATGGACTTAGGCGGCGAAGATGAACCGCAAGCGGCTGATTATTCAAAACTATTGAAGAGCATCAAAGGTCGTCCCGATGCTGCGTTGTTGCAAACCGTGATGCTGCGTTCATTGCGCCAAGCGAAATACGAATTGGAAAATGTAGGTCATTTTGGGCTGGGCTACGAGGCTTATACCCACTTCACCTCGCCGATTCGTCGCTATCCTGATTTGTTGGTACACCGTGCCATCAAGGCCGTGTTGCATAAGAAACAATACCAACCCGCGCAAAAATGGGCGGAATTGGGCATACATTGTTCCATGACCGAACGCCGCGCCGATGACGCAACGCGTGATGTCGAGGCTTGGCTCAAGTGCTTCTACATGCGCGACCATTTGGGTAGCGTATTTGTCGGCACCGTGTCGGCGGTAACCAGCTTCGGTATGTTCGTCGCCTTGGATGATTTGTACGTCGAAGGCTTGGTGCATATTTCCGAGCTGGGCAAGGATTACTTCCGTTTCGATCATGCCAAACACCAGTTGCTAGGCGAACGCACAGGACAACGCTACCGCCTAGGCGACCGCGTGAGTGTGCGCGTGGTCAAAGTGGATATGGAAAACACCAAAATTGACTTCGTATTGCAAGAAGACCGTGGGGCGTTGGTGGCAGAAGGTGCAGAGGTTGATGTAGCGACAGAAGAGTCCAAGCCTGCTAAAAAGAGATCACCAAAAGGTAAGAAAAATGGTTGATTGAGAGGGTTGTATATAAAAAAACTATTGCCTAAAAATATTTTCGGCGTGAAAAGCTAAAAATGCTTGGTCGGGTAAGAATTTATCGGGCAAGCGGATGGGTAGGTTGTCGTGCTTGATAAAGAAATCGTGTACAGCCGTGTCATGGCTAAGGTCTAGCAAGCACTTTGATATTTTGATTTTGTAATCGGCGGTGATGGTGATAAAGCCGCGATCAAATGCCCGATCATGTATGGAATTGAGACATAATCCGTTGTGTGGATTTAACCGCACTTTTTCATTTATTGCCCACGGAACAATATGGCTCGCGACCAAAAAATCAGGTATTGCAAGCCCCGTGATGCAGCAGGTTGAGTTGTAAGATGACAATATCGTTGAACGGAAAAAACTTTGATTGATGCGTGCTTTGATGATCGCTTCTCTTTCCCTTCCTTGTGGAAACTCGGCGACATCTAGCATGAGAGATTCTTCCAGTGTTTTATGGGCAAAATGCGCCATCAGCTTTTCGCTTTCGAATGCCAGGTTTTCCCAATGGTCGTTAAATTCCAACCAAACCAGCTCATCCAGCTTGCTGGTATTGGCAAGCCCCACAATACCGCGTCGTTTTAATTCAGGATCGAAGCTCCCAAAGTTGCCAATTTTCATTTTGAGCGAATTGGTGCTTCTACCGATGATTTTCGCCACCCTGATAATTTCAGGATGCGTTGAGGTAACGCGATTAAACGGAATTTTGCAATAAAGGTTCAATGCAACAATCGTTTGCTCTTTTGTCCAACGAATGATTGCCATATCGAATACCTGATCTTAAAGTTTTGATATTTTGAATTATATACCCGTCGCCTTTGAAGAATCCGTGTAACGCAACCCTTCCCCGTAGGTGCGAATTTATTCGCACGCTTTTTGGGCAATGATTGATGAGGCGAAAACCGTGCGAATAAATTCGCACCTACGTCACGGGATTTTCAAGTTGAATAGGTATAGTCTGTGTACTTGAAACGCGGCATCGCTTTGGACAGATTTCAGCAATTCTCATTTTGGCCAAACAGAGGGGTTTTGTGGGTACGAATTCATTCGTACATCGCCCGAAAGGGCGAAAAAACAAGCCTTACTCACCCAAAAGCGTACGAATGAATTCGTACCCACGGTCAAAATGAGAATTGCTGGGCAAATTTACCGAGAAAACAATAAGTTGTTGTTTAAGTTAAACTTACAGATTAGGTTGGGTTAGTGGTTGGTCGTTAGTTGCTAACCGCTAACAACTAGCGACTAACGACTAACGACTAACGACTAAAAACAAATAGCCCATTTTAGAAAGGCAGCAAACATGGCTGATTTACGTTTAATTTACGGCTTCCACGCCGTCACCTCGCGCATCCGTCAAAATCCAGAAGGGGTGATGGAAGTATATTTTCAGTCGCAACGGCAAGACCCGCGTATGCGTGATCTTATTAAACTGGCTGCCGACAGCAATGTGCGCATGATCCCAATCGAAGCGGCGCGCTTGGATGGCATGGCAGGCGGGGCGCGGCATCAGGGCGTGGCGGCGCGGGTGGATGCGGCACGCCGTGTACAACATTTGTCCGACGTGTTGGAAACCTTGACAGAGCCGCCGTTGATTTTGGTGTTGGATGGCGTGCAAGACCCGCACAATTTGGGCGCGTGTTTGCGCAGTGCGGATGCGTTTGGGGTACACGCGGTGATTGCGCCGAAAGATCGCGCCGTGGGCATTACCGCGACGGTGGAAAAAGTGGCGTGTGGCGCAGCGGAAACGGTCCCCTACATTACCGTGACCAACCTAGCGCGTACCCTGCGTGAATTGCAAGAGCACGATGTCTGGGTGGTTGGGACGGCGGGTGAAGCCACACAGGATTTACATCAATTCAAACATACAGGCGGCTTGGCGTGGGTGTTGGGTGCGGAAGGCGAGGGCTTGCGTCGTCTGACTCGCGAAACTTGCGATGAACTGGTGCGTATCCCCATGCTGGGCAGCGTGGAAAGCTTGAATGTGTCGGTGAGCGCGGGCATTTGTTTGTTTGAAGCGAGACGACAACGCGCAGCATCGTTGTAATTTGCCCAAAATTGAGCATAATGCAGCTTTTTTGACCGCATTGACTGTGATGGCGTGTCAGTAGATGCAGGGCTTTGAGTGGACTGCGTGGTGCCAATTTGTTGTGAGGAGCGTGTATGTACCTTAAAAAATTATTCCCAATACTCACCTTGGGCATATTGATGTTGATTTCGCCTTTGGGTAGGGCGGTTGAGTTGGGTGGGGTCGATTTTCGAGGTTCTGGTTTTCTCACTTTGGCGGCAGGGGCGACCCTCAATGGCGGGGCGGCACAGCCGAGTAGTGGTTTTAATTGCCCGTGCTTTGTGTCGGACTTTGCGCAAACGGGTATGTATCAACAAGGGGGCGTGCAATGGCGACCTGACACCAAGTTAGGTTTGCAAGGGTCTGCCGTGTTTAATCCTCGTTTTTCAGTCACAGGACAGGTGGTGGCACGGGGGGCCGCAGGCGGTCAACTGGATTTTGAATGGTTATATGCGGACTGGAAACTGAGCGATGAGCTGACCTTGCAAGTGGGGCGTAAACGTTTGCCCTTGTTGTCTTATTCAGAATCGCAAGATTTGGGGATGTCCTATCCTTGGGTGCATTTGGCTCCGCAAATGTATGGCTGGGAAATTGTCAATTACAACGGAGTCAATGTGTTATACCGCGATGACTGGGGTGACTGGTCGTCGAGTATGAACTTTTTTGCAGGGGATGAAACGGTTAAAAATAGCGGTTATTGGAAGATTTACAACGGGGCTAATACCCGTACTGATAGTCGTTGGTCTAATATCTTGGGGGCAGATCTGGTGTTAAATCGGGATTGGTTTACCTCGCGGCTGATGTATTTGCAATCTAACATTCAGAATACCAATCCTTTTTCGACCACCCCCTTGGCGTTTAATACCAAAACAGCGCAAAACCTGTACGGCATTTCTTTGAATGCGGATGCGGAGCATTGGGTGGCGCGCGCAGAGTTTTTGTATATCAACCGCAAAGCCTCTTACGGTGAAGATTTTAGTGAGGTGTATGGCTTGGGGTATCGCATCGGGAAGTGGTTGCCGATGTTGACCTACAATAACTATCACATGGTGCAGCGGCTAGATGTGGCAGCAGGCTTAGACCCTTCGCAAAGTGAAGCGCACAGCACGACTTCCTTGTTGTTGCGTTATGAGTTGGATAATAGCAGTGCGTTAAAACTGCAATATGATCGTTGGAAAAACAATGCGCAAATGCCTTTTTTTACGGCGAAATCTAATACAAATACATCCATTCCTATGGGGCATCTTGATTTGCTGACCGCGAGCTATGATCTCGCCTTTTAAGCATGTGCCAGTACCCGTCATGCTTAACTCAATAAATCGCTTAATCGGGTATTGAGTTGTTAGTCGTTAGT
The DNA here is from genome assembly GCA_049276435.1 of Gallionella sp. Classification (GTDB taxonomy): domain Bacteria; phylum Pseudomonadota; class Gammaproteobacteria; order Burkholderiales; family Gallionellaceae; genus Gallionella. Next base: position 10,101 of record JBASWK010000177.1, read on the forward strand.
TTTTAGTTGTTGGGGGTGGAAAGGTTTTCTCATCTACTTGAATATATTTTAAAAAATACAGTAGCAAGCAGCTTTCTACCATTAACTAGCGACTAACCGCTTAACCCATCTTTAACATTCCCCCACCAAAACCCACTGATTTCAGCCTTTGTTTTATTAAATACTGTTAATAATCAATGGTGGTATTTTAAAAAGCGTTTTGTTGTGCCATAATATTTTTCTTTTTCTGGT
>JBASWK010000178.1:0-9931 GCA_049276435.1 Gallionella sp.
CCCCTTGAAGGGGAGGGAGTTTGCCGATGATTTGGCTTAAGTAAGTGCCATTCAGGTCTTACCCTTCCCTCTTATCCCTTCCCCTTCTCATTTCAATGGGTACATTTTAAATTTCCAACTCCCTTAAATGTGTAAAACCTTGCTGGTGGTTTGCCTCAAAATTGATTTTTTGAGGCAACAGCGGGGCTTACGGTTGGTAATTTAATCCCACAAACACCGTGCGTCCTAAGGTGTTGTAGCCGTGTACCTGCATGTAGTCCTTGTTGAACAGGTTATCAATCCGCCCCGTCAGCGACAGTTGCTTATCAATGGTGTAATTCGCCGTTAAGTTGACCAGTTGGTAGCTCGGCAAAATAACAGGAGCGAAAGTCGCAATGTTTGTGTCGGATCGTGAGCCGCTATGACGTAATTCCCCACCTACTTTCCATGCACCGACATCCTGCATCAGCGCGATACTGGCAAATTCTTTACTGCGGCGCAGCAAGCGCGTACCTGTGATGCCATCACGCGGATTTTGCAGGGTCAGGTTAGCAGTCAGGTGCGTGCGGTCGAACGTGCCTGTGTAGTGCAATTCCACGCCGTCGATGCGCGCTTGGCTTAGATTCGTCACACTGGTAAAGGTGTTGTTAATGACGATCAAATCCCGAATGCGTTGGTCAAAATACACCGCTTTGAAACTTTGCCCGCCCGCTGCGTAATGCACACCGACTTCGCGATTATCCGCCCGTTCAGGACGCAAATTCGGATTGCCCGCATAGCCAAAACTCAACGGGTAATACATATCGGCAAAGGTCGGGGCTTTGAATCCATTGCTCACACTGGCGGTGGCACGCCACGCATCCGCAAATTGCCAGCCATAACCCAACAGCCCCGTATTCACATTACCCATATCAGAATAGCGATCTTGACGCACATTTAGTTGCAATTGATGCGCGCCGAATTCGCCGACATAGCCGCCCAACAGGCTATTCACGGTACGTTTTGTTTGGCTATATTTAGTATCAGAAGATAATTGTTGCGCCAATTGTTCGACGGCGAGACTCACTTTTTGTGATTCAGTCAATGCCACATCATTTTGCCAAGTGAGCTGATTGCTACGCGTTTGGAAAAAGAACGACGGCGCGCCGTTCAAATAGGCATGATTGCTGTCCGTGCCTTGCGCCAAACGCAGTTGCGAATGCCACGCTTGGGTGAATTGATTGTCCGATGCCAGCGAGAACTTATCTAATGCCGTCACTAAATTATTGATGTCGGTCGGCATGGTCATAAAAGTACTGGGATTGTCATGCTGCTTGTTGCCTCGCGTGCTAAACACCGTGGCGGATAAGGCGTGATCGGCATTAAAAGCGTGCTGCACTTGCCCGCTGATGGTGGTGTTGGTATAGCCGTCGTTGTTGGGATTGGCGGCGGGGGCTAAGCGCGGGTTAATCGCCGACACGCCGTTGGTTTGGGTGTTGCCGACATTGAGACTAAAAGTGGTGTCATTCGCCGCACCCGAAAATCCTGCCGCGATTTTTTGCGTGCCGTGACTGCCGAAACCCGCGCTGGCGTTGAACGCAGGCGCGCCGCTGCCTTGTTTGGTGAACAACTGAATCACCCCACCGATGGCTTCTGAACCATACAAACTGCTGACATTGCCGCGCACGACTTCGATGCGGGCGATATTGTCCAACAGCAAATGTTCCAACGCCGTTGTGCCTGTGGTTGCCGAATTGATGCGCACCCCGTCTAGCAAAATAAGCACATGGCTGGAATTGGTGCCGCGCATAAACGTGCCCGATTGCGCGCCTAATCCGCCCGATTGCGCCACTTCCACACCAGCCAGCGAACGCAGCAAAGTGACCACATCGGGCGCACCCGACTGGCGAATAGCTTGCTCATTCAGCACGGTGGTGTCGGCAAGGGTTTTATTTAAGGACTGCGGCGTGCGTGTAGCGGTGACGATGACTTCGTCTAAGGTTGTCGTGTCGGCAAACGCCGCACACGGCAAGGTAAATGCGCCAAACAGCGCGAGTGAGATCAATTTTGGTTGCATGATTTTTCCTGAAAAAGTTCCAAGCGTCCCCGTTGGAACGTTAAAAATTCAGGAGCGCGGCGGGTAAAAAAACAGAACGCGGATAGTTCCCTCCCTCTAGCAGGGGGAGGGTTAGGGTGGGGGTAGAGTCTTCGCACCGTGCGAAACTTTTGCACAGTGCAACCTTTCAACCCCCATCCCAAGCCTTCCCCCTGCAAGGGGGAAGGAGTATGCGCCGACCCGCAGCATCTCCTGTACGATGTTTTCAGGCCGGTATCCGGGCTCGCCAGACAAAACGCATCGCCTTCCCATGCTTTTCGCACAGTGGCATATTGACGCGTCCACACTGACTTACCGTTGCGGGGGCAGCGCAGGCATAGAAAAATCGCACCTGCTTCCCGTTTAACTCGACTCAAAAGTCTAGCACCTCAAAACGGCGCGCAATGTAGCACAAGACAAAAACTTTCGTGGCGAAAAGTACAATCTCAACAATTCGAGTAAAATGCGCTCAGCTTGTTTTTCACCTCACTCATACCTTTACGGGAGTCGCCATGTCCGCACCTACACCCCTCGTTACCGATACGACGCTACCCGCTCAAGTCGATAGCCAAATCCCCCCGCCGCGCGCAGCAATGGATGCCGATACCCTGATGTGTCTCCGCGAATTGGATGACGATCCCACGCAAATTCGGGATTTGTTTCTTAAAGAAGTCAATTCCATGATTCGCTACACCATGTCGGCGGGCAAGCAGATTCCTGCTCACGTGTTTGCGGTGGCGGAAGCTTTTAGTGCCGAACATCAACAGCGCGAAAGAGAAAAACAAGTCGGTTGCTACGTATTCGATCGCACGACTGCGTTAGATATTACCCAACTGAGCGAAGTCCATGATTTACTCAGTGCCGCGATTGCCCCCGCCACCCCCCGCGCTATTTTGTTGCTGGACCCTATTTTTACCCAAAAAAGCAGCTTTAATTGGTTAAGCACCGTGCCGTTATTACGTCGCTTGATGCTGGTTTCGTTTTTGTCGTTGACAGGTTTTCTCTTGATCTCGCAGTCGCCTTACATCACGGCAACAGGCGGGATTATCTTTGCGCAACACGGGATTTCTTTGTTGGTGAATTTATTGTTTTTCGTCTTTGCCGCTGCGCTAGGGGCGAGTTTTTCCTCGTTATTTCAAGCCAATGAATACATCGTCAGCGGCATTTTTGATCCCAAATTTGACGCGTCCTACTGGATCCGCATTCAGGTCGGCATCATCGCAGGACTGATTTTGGCGAGCCTAATCCCCATTGATCCTGCCGCCTTAAATGGCTTAGGCAAACCGACGCTCGCCTTATTGGGCGGATTCTCCGCGTCACTGGTGCATCGCATCCTCAATCTTTTTGTCGGCGCGCTAGAAGGCGTGGTGAAAAAAATGGGTAATACGCTGTTAGATAATCCCCATGAAAATGCCCGCAAAGAAATTGAGGCACAAAAAGCCATCGAAACCATGGTGCAAACCTCCGTCAACACGGCCATACAAAAACAAAACAACGCGGGCTAATCCACCTATTGCATCTCGCTTTCACTAGGCGAGACGCTATCTGAAAAAACACCTTTCGTCATAACGGGTTGATTGCCGCCCCCGCGCGCTTTACACTCGCCCCCACTTTAATCAATCGAACACACGCGTGACTCAAAAACTTTATATCAAAACCTACGGCTGCCAGATGAACGAGTATGACTCGGAAAAAATGGCGGATGTGATGCGTGCCTGCGAGGGCATGGAACAAACTGATCATCCTGAAGAAGCGGACGTGATTTTGCTCAACACCTGCTCAATACGTGAAAAAGCCGAAGAAAAAGTGTTTTCAGACTTAGGGCGGATACGTGCCTTGAAGCAAAAAAATCCTAACATCATTATTGGCGTGGGCGGCTGCGTTGCCAGTCAAGAGGGGGCGGCGATTGTGCAACGCGCACCGTATGTCGATGTGGTCTTTGGTCCGCAAACCTTGCACCGTTTGCCGCAGTTGATTCAAGCACGCCGAGATACGGGGCGGGCGCAAGTCGATATTCGCTTTCCCGAAATTGAAAAGTTTGACCATTTGCCGATCCACCAAACCACGGCAGGTTCAGCATTTGTCGCCATCATGGAAGGCTGTAGCAAATACTGCACCTTCTGCGTCGTGCCTTATACCCGTGGCGAAGAAGTGTCGCGTCCTTTTGCGGATGTGATGCGCGAAATCGAAGCTTTGGTCGCACAAGGGGTGAAAGAAGTGACCCTGATTGGGCAAAACGTCAACGCCTATTGCGGTGCGGTGGAAGACGACGATACTGTGGATTTAGCCTATCTGATTCAAGCCATTGCGGCGATGGACGGCATCGGACGGATACGCTACAGCACTTCCCACCCCAAAGAAATGACCCAACGCCTGATTGATGTGTATGCCACCACACCCAAGCTGGTCAGTCATTTGCACTTGCCTGTGCAATCGGGTTCAGATCGCGTACTGGCGGCGATGAAACGCGGTCACACCGTGCTGGAATATAAATCCATCATCCGCCGCGTGCGCGCCGTGCGCCCTGATATTTGCATTACGTCGGATTTTATTGTGGGCTTCCCAGGCGAAACCGAGCAAGATTTTGCCGCCACGATGAAGTTGATTGATGACGTGGTATTTGACAATAGCTTTAGTTTCTTATACAGCCCGCGCCCTGGCACGCCTGCGGCAGAGCTGCGCGATGACACGCCCGACACGATTCGCACCGCCCGACTCCATCAATTACAAGCACGATTGATGGAACAAGAAGCCAAGATCGCCGAAGGGATGCTGGGGATGACTCAACGCGTGTTGGTCGAAGGCGTGTCTAAAAAAGACGCAGGCGAATTAGCAGGTCGCACCGACAACAACCGCATCGTCAACTTCCGCGCCACGCCTGACTTGATCGGGCAATTTGTTCAAGTCAAAATCACCCAAGTGGTCAGGCATACCTTGCGCGGGGAGTTGGTTTAGCCAAAAATTGGGCGATCCCATTGAGACGAAATTCGATTAAGAAGCGGTGTATTAAGCACCTGTACCTAAATTTTCGGGTATTTTAAGCTGCTAGTCGTTAGTCGTTAGTTAATGCGGGAAAGCTGCCCTCACTATATTTTTTACAATATATTCAAATAGATGATAAAAACATTTCACTCCAGCAACTAAAAACTAACGACTAGCGACCAACAACTCAACACCCAATTACTTGTACGCAATACCTTACCGATTAAATTTGGCAAGCCCTCTGTCACGTAGCGGAATACAGGACGTAAGAAATTCCTCTATTCCACTGGTGGTTGCAGGCTATGTTTGAGCACGCCCTTAGGCGCGCAGTGGACGGTCAATAACCTGTTTTTCCATGCACATTGGGCAAGTTTTCACCTTCAGAAATCAGCACCCAAATCAATGACGCAATGCCTTCCGTGGCAATCACCGTGTGATGATTGCCCGATGCCATCAACTTATCCCTCAGTTCCTGACGCACCGCAGCCGACCCTGTGAGCTCGAACAGAATGTCAATGTCGCTACCTTTTGCAATCAATTGATCCAGATTTAAATTTTCTATCCCGTGCGCCTTGGCAAGTGCCGCACCCGCCGTCTCCCCTTTTTCCGCAACCGCGACGATTGCCATTCCCTTGTCGGATTGCCCCAGTAATTTTTCCAGAAAAACGGAACCTACTCTACCCAGACCAACGATTGCGATTGATTGTTTTTGCATGTCTTTCTCTCCTTGTATTCGTAAAAAGAACCCAACTGCGACGAACCCCTATTTCGAGGGTCAACTACCCCCACGAAACAAGCATAACCATTTGATTTAATTAAGGTGCAACCTCGCAAAAAGTGTAATGGTTTTTATCTTGCAAACCAACCCACTCAGGAAGCGGCAACGGATAATGACATAAAAGCAAGAGGACTTCCAGACTTAACCGCGAAGCTGCACAAGAGAGATTGAAGCAGGTTCATCGCAGGGTCTATCGCTGCGCGGCAAGTGTGCAATGTCCGCCTATCAAATGGCAGCTTGTTAAGTAGTAATGTATAAGTAATTGGGTATTGAGTTGTTAGTCTCTAGTCGTTAGCTTTTAGTTTGTGGAGTGAAAATTATTTATTATCTATTTGAATATATTGTAAAAAATATAGTGTTGGACAGATTTCCACCATTAAACTAACGACTAACGACTAACGACTAACGACTAACGACTAGCAGCTTAAAATACCCGAAAATTTATATACTGGTACTTCTCGTCAGATTGTTAGTGTTTGTCTGCCAAGGGGTACATGCCTAATTTATCCAATAATGCGCGATCTTGTTCCACCATCGGGTTGCCTGTGGTCAATAATTGTTCGCCGTAAAAAATCGAATTAGCACCTGCGAGGAAGCATAAGGCTTGAATAGCCTCGGACATTTGTTGTCGTCCTGCGGATAGGCGCACGCGGGCGGTGGGCATGGTGATGCGGGCGACGGCGATGGTGCGGACGAAATCAAAGGGGTCTAGGCTGGCGGTATCGGCTAAGGGCGTGCCTTCAACTTTGACCAAATTGTTAATCGGCACGCTTTCGGGGTAGGGGTTCATATTGGCGAGTTGGGCAACCAAGCTTGCGCGTTGGGTGAGACTTTCGCCCATGCCGACAATGCCGCCGCTGCAAACGTGCATCCCCGCACGGCGCACGCGATCCAAGGTGTCCAGCCGATCTTGGTAATCGCGGGTGCTGATGATGTCGCCGTAAAATTCGGGCGAGGTGTCGAGGTTGTGGTTGTAATAATCTAGTCCCGCCGCACGCAGTTGCTCGGTTTGGGCATCGTTTAACATCCCCAAGGTGGCGCACGTTTCCATGCCTAATCCGCGCACGGCTTTGACCATTTCCACCACACTTGCCATATCTGCCGCGCTGGGTTCACGCCATGCCGCACCCATACAAAAACGATCCGCGCCCGCGTGTTGCGCTGCTTTGGCAGCGGTCACCACCGCAGCAACATCCAACATTTTTTGGTTTTCTACCCCTGCGTTGTGAAACGCCGATTGCGGGCAATAGCCACAATCTTCCGAGCAACCGCCTGTTTTAATGGATAATAAAGTGGAAAGTTGCACGGCGTTGGGGTCAAAATGGGCGCGATGCACTTGTTGCGCTTGATACAGCAAATCGGCAAAAGGCAATTGGAATAAGGCGGTGACGGCATCAACAGACCAGCGCACGGGCGTGGGGTCAGGTTGAGCGGGTGGATAAAAAGTAACGGTTTGGGTGTTCATCGTGGTATGGGTATGATTAGGTTATCTTGCGCCAAAATTATGCCGTAGGTCGGGTTTTAACCCGACATGGCGCGTCAAACGGGTGAAAGTCGGGATAAATCCCGACCTACGTCGCGTGCGCGATAGCCGTGTATCATCTTGGAAAGGAATGAGTGTGTCAATTTTACGCGAGCAATGCTTAAACATCAGCTCAAAACTTAGGCATTTTTTGCCCGCACAGCCGTGTGTGTTGTGCGGCAGCATGAGCCATCATGGGGTGTGGTGCGCGGCGTGCGAAGCGGATTTGCCGTATTTGGATGCGGGACATTGCCCCGTGTGCGCTTTGCCGACCGCGCAAGGGGAGGTGTGCGGGCAATGCTTGAAAACGCCGCCGATTTTCACCCGCACCACCGCCGTGTTTGCTTATCACTATCCGTTAAATAAGCTGATTCAAATGTTGAAATATAACGAACATCTCCCGTTAGCACACGCGCTTGCCCTGCCATTGGCACGCAAAATCGACCTCGCCGAACGTCCTGATTATGTCATTGCCATGCCGCTCCATCCCTCGCGATTACGTGAACGCGGCTTTAATCAATCGTTGCTGCTGGCACAAAGCATTGCCCACACCCACCAGCTCAAACTCTTGCCGACAGCCTGTCAACGCATACGCGCCACGGAGCCGCAAACCAGTTTGCCCAGAGAGCTGCGTGCCAAAAACATGCGCGGGGCGTTTCAATGCGATCAAGATTTGACGGGAAAACAGATCGCACTGGTGGATGATGTGCTGACTACGGGGACGAGTTTGAACGCCCTCGCCGCTGCGGTGCAAGCACGCGGCGCGACACGGATTGAGGCGTGGGTGGTAGCGAGAACGCTAGGAGGCTAGCTGCACGCACCGACTTTTTTGACCCCGCCGAATATTCGGTTAGAATGCGGGGCGTTGCGTTTTTGCCCTTCAACCTTTTTAGACAGGAATTCACTATGTACCAAATTGCTCCGAGTATTCTTTCCGCCAATTTTGCGAAATTAGGCGAAGAAGTTGATAAAGTACTGGCCTCTGGTGCCGATATTGTTCACTTTGACGTGATGGATAACCACTACGTTCCTAACCTGACCATCGGGCCTTTGGTGTGTGAAGCCTTGCGCAAACATGGCGTGACCGCTGACATTGACGTGCATTTGATGGTTAAGCCCGTTGATCGCATCATTCCTGACTTTGCCAAAGCAGGCGCGACTTACATCACTTTCCACCCAGAAGCATCCGAACATATCGACCGCACCATTGGATTGATTAAAGAACTGGGCTGCAAAGCGGGCTTGGTGTTCAATCCTTCCACCCCGTTGGACATCTTGGAATACACCTTGCCTAAGTTGGACATGGTGTTGTTGATGTCTGTGAATCCTGGTTTCGGCGGTCAAAAATTCATTCCGCATGTGTTAGACAAAGCGCGCAAAGTACGCGCAATGATTGATGCGGGCGGCTACAAATGCCGTTTGGAAATCGACGGTGGTGTTGGCCCAGCGAATATCAAAGAAGTTGCCGAAGCGGGTGTCGATACGTTCGTGGCAGGCTCTGCGGTGTTCAGCAAGTTCAACGCAGCTGACGCGAACGGTTACGACACGGTCATCGGCGAACTGCGTGCTGAATTGGCAAAAGTAGGCAAATAATGCGTGCCGCTCCCGCGTTTCCACTGGAAGTTTCCGCGCTGCTGTTGGATTTGGATGGCACGTTGTTGCATACCGCGCCTGAACTATCCGAAGCCGCCAGCCGCATGTTGCGCGATATGAACTTCACGCCCGTGTCGGCGGAATTGTTGACCAGCTATATCGGCAACGGTATTGGTTGGTTGGTGAAGCGGGCGTTGACGGGCGATATGCACGCTACGCCTGACGCGGCGTTATTCGACCACGCCATGCCGATTTTTGAAAAACACTACACCGAATTGCTGCTGCAAAGTCAGCCATTCGAGGGCGTGGTGGAAGGCTTGGAAGCGATGAAAGCAGCGGGGTTCCGTTTGGGTTGTATCACCAACAAAATGGCGTGCTACACCGAACCGCTATTGGCGGGATTGGGACTGGCAAAGTATTTTGAAATCGTGCTGTCTGGCGACACCTTGCCTGAAAAGAAACCGCATCCGCTACCTTTGTTGCACGCTGCGAATTTCTTTGGCGTGCCGCCTGAAAAAGTGTTGCTGATTGGCGATTCTTTGAATGATACGGTTGCTGCACGCGCTGCCAATTGCCCTGTGTTCTGTGTGCCTTACGGCTACAACCACGGCGAACCCGTGGAAACGCTGGATTTGGATGCCGTCATTGCCAATTTGTCCGCCGCGCTTCCTTTGATTAAACTTGCCTAACCATGAAAACGATGATTTGTTTCCTGTGGGATAAACGTAGGCGATGGTGTTGATCTTAATGTAGATCGTCGGGCTTTTGCCCGACGGGTTGGATAGTATCTCTAAGTTTTGTGTGGTGTAGGAGCGCAATTCATTGCGCGATTTAACGTGAAAATCATCGCGCAATGAATTGCGCTCCTACGTCAGCCCCGAATGGCACTTACTTAAGCCAAATCATCGGCAAACTCCCTCCCCTTCAAGGGGAGGGTTGGGGTGGGGATGGGGGTGTGTGCAGAGAACGAACCCATCCCCATCCTAGCCTTCCCCTTGAAGGG
>JBASWK010000179.1:0-27254 GCA_049276435.1 Gallionella sp.
GACGACCTCGCGGACGATAATCTTGCCTTGTTATGGGCGCGGGACAAAGACGTGGGTAGGGTGGACACGTTGTTTGTGCCCACGCGATGACCAGATGATTGCACGACAGCGTGGGCACATGAAGCGTGCCCACCCAGCAATTCTCATTTTGACTAAACAGTGGGGTTTTGTGGGTACGAATTCATTCGTACATCGCCCGAAAGGGCAAAAAACAAGCCTTATTCACGAGAAACCGTATGAATGAATTCGTACCCATGGTCAAAACGAGAATTGCTGTATCGGAACGCTTAGGCAACAAAAAACCCGCAATCCTTTACGGGACGCGGGTCTGATGGACTAACTGGGAACGCTTGAAACATGTTACTGGCGGAGAAGGAGGGATTCGAACCCTCGATACAAGTTTAAGCTCGTATGCGCCCTTAGCAGGGGCGTGCCTTCGACCTCTCGGCCACCTCTCCGAACCCGCGCACTATAAGGCATCTAGCCTCATTGGTCAAATTTTAATTTCTACTTCACGCGGCACGCTTTAATTTTTCCAGTGCGGCTTCGATGCGCTGACACAAGGTTTTAATCACTTTGATGCGTGCGAAGTTTTTATCGTTGGCTTCAACCAGCGTCCACGGTGCAATTTCAGTACTGGTTCTATCGACCATATCGCAGACCGCCACTTCATACTCATCCCACTTTTCACGATTACGCCAATCTTCTTCGGTGATTTTAAAGCGTTTGAAACCGACTTTTTCACGTTCTTGAAAGCGGTTCAACTGCTCCTCTTTGCTGATGGTCAGCCAAAATTTCACCAAAACGGTCTTGTTTTTAACCAATTGCTCTTCAAAATCATTGATTTCTGCATAAGCGCGCATCCAATCTGTTTCGGCGCAGTATTTTTCGACCCGCTCCACCAATACCCGCCCATACCAAGAACGATCAAAAATCGTCATCCCGCCTGCGGTGGGGATATGTCGCCAGAATCGCCACAAATAGGGATGGGCGCGCTCTTCTTCTGAGGGGGCGGCAACAGGGACGATACGATAATGGCGTGCATCCAACGCCCCCGTGATACGGCGAATCGCGCCGCCTTTGCCCGCCGCATCTGAACCTTCAAACACGACAATCACCGACAATTTGCCAAAGAGCGGATCTCTGGTCAGCAAATTGAGCTTGCCTTGATACTTTTCCAGCTCCGCCGCGAATTTTTTATCGCTGATCCGTTGTGTCATGTCCAATCGGTCAAACAAATCCAAATGGTCAATCGAGGCTTGTAGAGGGGGGGCTGCCAATGCGAGCGGGAGATCCGTGAGTTCCATGCGTTTGTGCATGGCTTCTAACAAAATTCTCCCTGCGGTTAGGCTGCGATAACGTGGGTCGGTACCTTCAATGACAATCCATGGGGCTTCCGCCGTGCTGGTGGTACGTAAAGTGTGTTCGGACACCTTGCGAAATTTGTTGTACAACTTGAAGCGTTGCCAATCTAACTCGGTCACCCGCCAACGCGTTTGAGGATCTTTTTCCAAACTTTTCAGGCGTACCCGTTGCGCCGCTTTGGAAAGATGAAACCAGAATTTAATAATCAATGCCCCTTCATTGGTGAGCATTTTTTCAAAGTGATTGATGTCATGGATACTCTGGTTTAACTCCACCATTTTGCTTTTACCCAACACCCGCTGGACGATGGGGGGCGTGTACCAAGAGCCAAAAAAGATGCCTATTTTGCCTTTGGGCGGCAATGCCCGCCAGTATTGCCACATGGGGGGATATTGCTGCGTTTCGGGCGTATCTCCCATCACCTGCACTTCGATATGGCGCGGATCCATCCAAGCATTCAGCAAATTAACCGTCTCGCCCTTGCCCGCGCCATCTACCCCACCCACCAAAATAATGACGACTGACTTGCCTTTTTGTGACAAGTCAAATTGCGCCGCCAATAAGGCTTCGCGCAAGGCGGGCAATTCTGCATCGTACTTTTCCTTAGCTATTTTGTGTCCCAACTCAGCAGATTCAAACATGATGTTTCCCCTTCGTTAATCCATGGTTAAGAAATCGGTCGTGATAGCGAGACGCAAAGTGTTTTGCACCACACCGTTGCGTTCTCGGCGATTAAACCACCACAACGAACCTTTCTTGATACTAAAAGCCTCTTCTTTGCAGCCTAACAAATGCGCCACCACGGCACCTAGCGTAGGCTGATGCCCGACCACCAACACCGTATCGCCCGCCTCTGGCCAACGTGCCGCCTGCAACACCGCTTGCATAGAGGCTCCCGTGGCAATTGTAGGGGCGAGCGTAAAGTGATCGGTCAGTTTTGCAACGGTTTGGCGCGTGCGCAACGCGGGACTCACCAAAATTCGCGCATCACTCGGTAAATGTGGACGCAGAAATTGCGCCATTTTCTCCGCCTGTCGCTCACCTTTTGCAGTTAACGCGCGGCTATGATCGGGAAAACCTTCTTCGGCTTCCGCATGTCGCCATAAAATTAGATCCATCACAAAACTCCATATTACAATTCACATGTCTAAATATACCGTATATACTCTTAGTTCGTATATATTTTTAATAAGGTGAACATCATGAATACTGAAGACAAGGTTAGCACGCCTGCGCCAAAAGCAACCAAACGCACGACCAAAGTTACAGCCAAGCCTGTGCCTAAAGCCAGCAGCAAAGCGGTCGAGCAGCCCGTCGTAGAGCCTACTCCCGTGGTCGTTGCCGAAGAAGCGATGGTTAAAAAAGTCAAAAAAGAAAGCAAAGTCAAAGTCGTGCGCGATAGCTTTACCATGCCACAAAACGAATATCAGAAAATTGAAGACATCAAAGCCACCTGCTTGAAAACAGGACGGCATGTGAAGAAAAGTGAAATATTGCGCGCAGGCTTGCAAACCTTGTCAAACATGAGTGCAGTAGACTTAGAGGCGGCTTTAGCAAGGCTGGAAATCATTCGCACAGGTCGCCCTAAAAAGCGTTAAGACCACGCACGCCAAATAGTAAAAATCAACAAAAAGCACACTTGTCGTGTGCTTTTTGTTATTTAAATGACCACTAAGTGGTTGTCTACAAATAACTGGATATTGGGTTGTTAGTCGCTAGTCGTTAGTTTTTAGCTGGCGGGGTAAAATTCCTTTCTCATCCACTTGAATATATGGCAAAAAATACAGTATCTGGCAGCTTCCCAGCATTAACTAGCGACTAACAGCTCAGAATACCCGAAAATTTAGGCGCAGGTACTTAGCAGCCTGCTAGAAACTGTGTTCCAACGCAGCGGAAACCAGTCGATAATGCCCACCAGGCAGGAAGTTAGGCTGGAGATTACCCAGTGCGCCCATCGCACCTGTGCTGTTAATGACATAGTCATATTGCATCTTAAAGTTCGTCTGCGGCGCAAAGTTCCAGCGCATCCCCACCACCGCACTCTTTTGCCCGACATGCCGATTCGCAAACAACGCATTTAAGATGGGATTGGGATGATGTCCCACTTTATCGGCTTGTTTACCTGCCAACGTGGCAAAGGGGGTCAGCTTGCCAAAATGATAGCCTGCGGTCAGATGACCTTGTGTCGAGTCGGCAATGATGCTGTCTCCTGTGGAAAATTGTGACCACTCCGCCAAAAAATAGCCCGCCGAACTGTTATAGCAATACGCCAAACTGCGGTGTTGTGTGGGGGCATTTTGCACTTGATAGAAGTCTGCTAAGCCGTTGCCATTCGGCAAGGTGCGCAATAAGGCAAATGTTTGATCAAGGGCTGGACTGTGCATCGTGAGGCGACCCCGAATATGAGCGGCGCGGAAGGTCGAGTCACCCAATTTAGCCAAGAGATTGATACCCATCAAATCGGTTAATTGAATATTCAACTCCCCTGGAATGGGATAGCGTCCCGCGCCCATATACCCTTGGGCAGTCAATCGCATCGCACCGAGCGAATGCTCAACGGTGAGTTGCGCGCCATCATATAAATTGAGCATACCCGATTGGTAAATTTCGGTGGTGGGACGCACCCACGCAATGGTTTCATCAGGCACTAAAAAAGTGAGGAAAGGCTGCCGACCCAAGCGCAGTCCCACATCGGGGGTTGCCTGCCATTTCAGTGCTGCTTCTGTGACATGTGGCACAAAGCTATTGTTGTAACGGTGTTCAGCGGTCACTTGCAACAGGGTTGAAAAAGTAGGGGTGAGCTTCCCGTCTACTTGCATCATCAAGCGACTATCCCCCCAAAAATCATACAAACGCGTGCCACCCGCGCCATTGGGATGGTCGATCCCAGAAGCAAAATCGGCGTTTCGTTCACTAGAGTGTGTCACGCCTAACATGAGCAAGCCACTGATTTTAAATAGGTCAGGCTCATCATTGGCATGTGCGAGCGAGATGGGTAACAAGATGAACAACCAGCAACTGAAGCACTTTTTCATAGCTAAAACAATTTACATCAAATTAAGGAGGGGCTATCCGTGTAATTCGCCACGTTGATAAATTCTGCCACGCTCAAGGTTTCCGCACGGCGTTGCGGGTCAATATCTAATGCAATAAAATCTTCTTCATTCAAATAGCTACGCAAAGTGTTGCGCAAAGTTTTGCGGCGTTGCCCAAAGGCTGCCGCCACTACCGCCGAAAAATGCGCTTCGTTTTTGACGAGGATATTGTCCTCGCTGCGCGGGATCATGCGCACGATGGCGGAATCGACTTTGGGGGCGGGGCGGAACGAATCGGGCGGCACGTCCAACAGTTTTTCCATGTCAAAACGGTATTGCAACATCACCGACAGCCGCCCATATTCGGGCGTGTCATGCTCGGCGACCATGCGCTCTACCACTTCGTTTTGCAGCATAAAGTGCATGTCAGTGATGCGTTCGCGGTATTGAGCAAAATGAAACAGCAGCGGCGAGGAAATGTTGTAGGGCAAATTGCCCACAATGCGCAGCGGCGCGCCCAAGCTGGCAAAATCAAATTGCAGCGCGTCACCCGCGTGGATGGTCAACTTGCTGGCGGCGTAATTGTTTTCCAGTCGGGTGATGATGTCGCGGTCAATTTCCACGACGTGTAGGTGATTGAGGTGTTTGAGCAACGGCGTGGTCAGCGCGCCCAAACCAGGTCCAATTTCCACCATATTGTCTGCGGCCAGCGGCGCAATCTCGGCGATGATGTCCGCGATAATGGATTGATTGATGAGGAAATTTTGTCCGAATTTTTTCTTGGCTTTATGCACAGTAATTCCGTTCATGCGCAATCATCTGCGTCGCAAGTTGTATGGCGGCTAACAAACTACCGCAATCGGCTTTGCCCGTTCCCGCCAAATCCAACGCCGTGCCGTGATCGACTGAGGTGCGAATAATCGGCAAGCCCAAGGTGACATTCACCCCGCCGCCAAAACTGGCGTGTTTTAACACAGGCAAACCTTGGTCGTGGTACAGGGATAAAATGCAGTCGCACTGGGCGAGTTTGTGCGGGGTGAACAGGGTATCGGCGGGCAGCGGCGGGCTGACGTTCATGCCTGCTGCGCGTAATTTGTCCAGTACGGGAATCATCACGTCAATTTCTTCCCGCCCCAAATAACCGCCTTCACCCGCGTGGGGATTGAGCCCCGCGACCAAGATGCGTGGGGTTGCCAAACCAAAGCGCACGCGCAAATCGTGGTCGATAATATGCAGCACTTCTGCCAACAACGGCGCGGTAATCGCCGCCGCCACGTCTTTTAACGGTAAGTGAGTCGTTGCTAATGCGACGCGCATACCACCCCCAACCAGCATCATCACATCGCGGTGGGTGTTTGTCTGTTCAGCGAGAAATTCGGTGTGTCCCGTGAACGGAATGCCCGCGTCGTTGATAATGCCCTTGTGTAGCGGCGCGGTGACCATGCCCGCAAATTCGCCTGATTGACAGCCTTGAATGGCGCGATGCAGGATCGCCAAAACGTAGCGGCTATTGGCTTTGTCCAACACGCCCGCTTGCGAGGGTACGACCAGCGGGACGTGAATCACGCGCAAGGTATGGGGTTCTGCCACGCTGTCCGCAGCCCAATCTTCCATTGCCAAGGCGATGCCCAATTGCGCCGCCCGTTGTTGCAACAGACTTTTATCGCCAATCACCACCAAATCGTGTCCCGCTGCGGCGAGTTGTATGCACAATTCCGCGCCCACGCCCGCAGGTTCGCCTGCGGTGATGACTAACGGGGCGACGCTCATTGATGTTCTTCCAAGCGATATTCAATAAAGGCGCGGTCGCGCAATTGGCGCAACCAGTCTTGATATTGTTCGTCGGATTTAAATGTGCCGATGGTAATACGCGCTTGTTGGCGTTTTTGCTGCACACTCACATCGGTGTTGCGACGTTCCAGCACTTGAATGAGATGCCAACCAAACTGGGTTTGCACCACCCCCACCTCGTTAAGCTGCAATTTATTCATCAGTTCATCGAATTCACCCACCGTTTGCCCAGGGGATAACCAGTCCAAATCCCCGCCTTTTTGCGCGCTGCCGTCTTCTGAATAACGCTTGGCTTGTTCAGCAAAATCCGCCCCTTTGTCAATCTGCGCTTTAATGTCCATGATGCGTTTTTTCGCTTCCACATCGGACATGATTTCACTGGTTTTAATCAAAATATGGCGCGCATGGGTTTGGATAATCACCACAGGGGCTTCGCCGCTGCGTTTTTCCAACATCTTAAAAATATGAAAACCACTCGGACTGCGAATCACAGCGGTGTTTTGACCTGCCTTGAGTTGTCGCAGTAACTCCAAGAATTGTGGTGGCAAGCGATCACTGGATCGCCAGCCCAAATCCCCCCCCTTGAGCGCGTCTTTTGCATCCGAAAAGCTAGCGGCGACTTGGGCAAAATCACTTCCTCCTTGCAACTGACTATAGGCTTGATCAGCACGACTACGACTGACTTGAATTTTGTCCGCGCTGGCTTGTTCTGGCACGACCACCAGAATGTGCGCTAAATGAAACTCCTCAGTCGTCAGCCCCATCTTGCTTTTGTTGATGAGAAAGTTATCGACTTCGCTGTCACTGATGACGAGCTTACTTTCCACCTCACGTTCACGGATACGCGTCGAAATCAGTTCATTGCGAATTTCTTCACGGAATTTTTTCCACGCGATCCCTTCGCTTTCCAGTTTTGCTTGAAAGTCAGCCACATTCGCGAAGTTATTTTGCTGCGCAATACGTTTGATGGATAAATCCAATTGCGCTTCATCGACCCGAATACCTGTTTCATTGGCAAATTGCAGTTGTAGCATTTCGCTAATCATGCGTTCTAAAATTTGTTTTTCCAATAAGTCAGCAGGCGGCAGTGCCGTGCCTTGTTTGGTCAACTGCTTCACTGCCATCTGCACTTTTTCATTCAATTCATAACGGGTAATCACGTCTGAATTGACCACCGCAACCACCGTGTCGATCACGGCGACTTGATTTTGCGAATCCGATGGCGTGCTAGATACATCAGCTGCTTGTGCCAAAGGCAACACGAGCAAACCACAAAATAAAACCAACTTATTGATTAAAATCATCTTTATGCTTTCTGTATTAACGCAAGACTTCCGTCGTGAGGGTATTCGGTTTTTCATTGGTCTTAATGTAGCCAGGCACGCTACGCTTGAGCATCACCAAAGGATCCGAACCAACCTTCACCAAGTCGTTCAGTTCCAGTTGCACAAAAAATCCAGTATTGGTTTGTTGCGTAGAGGTGGTAAAACGTTGTCCTACAAAGCGGAATGTCCAGCAGCTTTCATTATACTCAAGCCCGCCGATAGAATCCAAAATGCGTCCTTCTTGAAAAGAGTAATTCCAGCGTCCCACGGCATGCCAACGGCTGGTCAACGGCCATTGCAACGAAACATCCACCTGACGTAGCCCCCCAATCGGCGTGTACACGGTTGTCCCATTCGGCACAAGTGTCCCCACCAGACTGTTACGGGTGAAACGATAACCGAAGTTAAGCACTTTGCCTGGTTCAGGACGATAGCGCGCGGCAATGTTATACCGTTGCGTATGCGATTGATTGGGGTCAAACTGAAACTCACTGTCCATCGACCATGCCTGATCAACTTTGGCCGCCACTGCCAACAAGATGTCAGACTTACCTGTATTGGAAGTGGGCGCGACCAGATTCACTTGCGGCGGCGAAAAGCTGAACCGTTCGCCCAGCGTCACTTTGAGTCGTTCCGAACCATTTTCCTGATCCAATAGCCGCGAAGTCATCGCTAACGTCATTTGATTGGCATCGCCGATACGGTCATTACCGAAAAAACGATTCTCCGCAAACATCTGGGTAAAGCTAAAATCTGCTTGTGCGGTATCAAAGTTTGGCAACAGACTTTGATTTTGGTAAGGAATAAACACATAAAAAGCACGGGGTTCTAAGGTGTGCAAATAATCGCGTCCAAATAAAGCCCAATCGCGCTCAAACGCCACGCCACTATCCACACTCAATATGGGCAAAGTGCGCGACGCATTGGGGGAACCCGTAGGATTATTCGCGCCCATCTGGTAATGGGTGCTGTGCATAGCCAATTTGGGGGTCACATAAAAAGCGGATTGGCTGATGAGCGGATAACTGACACTGGGATTGAACACCAAACGACGCGCATTCAATGCCGTGGGATGACTAAAATCGACGAACTCTCCCTTCATGTCAGTTTTTATGTCGCCAAAATTTTTCTGTCCATTCACCGTAATTTGCGGCAAACGGGCGTAAGGCACGGCAATCGGCGACAGAGGATCTTGTAAGGTTTGATAACGTTGCAACCGCGCTACGGCATTCCACCACCCGCCACTGTAAGTTACCCCCGCGTCTTGCAATAAGTTGACTTGCGAGGTGACGTTCACCGTATCCGCTAGATCGCGAAAATACGCATCATCGCCCA
The DNA here is from genome assembly GCA_049276435.1 of Gallionella sp. Classification (GTDB taxonomy): domain Bacteria; phylum Pseudomonadota; class Gammaproteobacteria; order Burkholderiales; family Gallionellaceae; genus Gallionella. Next base: position 8,852 of record JBASWK010000179.1, read on the forward strand.
CATGATTGAAATTGATAAAGCCACTTGTCCCATCAAATAAAGCTTGTTGGTGCTTTAACGAAACCCGCGCGCGGGTACGGTTCGCCATCGCATCGTTGGGCAATACATCCAGGCGCACTTCGCTGCTAAAACGAGGGGCTAAATAGCGAAATTCATTATTAAACAGTACGCCGCGCTTGCTGATAATACGCGGCGAGAAGGTCGCATCGTAATTGGGCGCGATATTCCAATAGTAAGGCAGGGTTATTTCCGTCCCGCCTTTGGACGTCCCACCAAAAATAGGGGCTAAAAATCCCGATTTACGCTGATCGTTTAACGGAAAATCCATCCAAGGCGAGTACAACAGCGGTACCCCCATAAAAGTGACCCACGCATTGTGCGCCACGCCCATCTGCAAATCGCGATCAATTTCCAGCGCGCCCATGGTCATTTGCCAATCGGGCTGATTGGCGGGACAGGTGGTATAACTGGCATTTTTTAAGGTGTAATGCTGGCGATCTTGTAAATTCAGTACATCGGCCGCCCCTCGCCCCGCATTTTCTGCAAAATAAAACTGCGGCTGATCTAACGTACCGATGCTGGTGTCTAAATTCAACTTTAGGTGCGGACCACTCAACACACTGCCAGGCTGCTCTAGGCGTACTGAACCTGTCGCTTCCAAATCATGCGTATTTTGAAAATACAACAAATGATCCGTGTACACCGCCTGCCCCAACTTACGCAACACCACATGCCCTGTTGCCTCTAGCTGATCCTTTTGACGACTTTCCACATGATCCGCAACAATAAAAGCCGAGGTCGCTTGTACTGGCTCAGGTAAAGTATGAAATGTGCGGTCTAAACGCAGGCGTAACGCATCCGCACTGGCGGCGGGCAAGTACGCAAAGGCACAACATAATGAAAACACAACAGGCTTGAGACGGAACCGCATAACGTGCAACGTAGGTATTAGTGATAAACTTTCGAGAGTTTACCATTAACCTATTTGAAGAGTTTGTCTATGCAACGTCAGCAACAATTAACCAACTGGCTCAACCGCCAATTTTCGCCTGATTCTTTCACGTTAACCCCCGCTTCTGCCGATGCCAGCTTCCGTCGTTATTTCCGCGCGACCTTTGCGGATAAGACTTTGATCGTCATGGATGCGCCGCCAGAACACGAAGATTGCCGTCCGTTTATCCACGTCGCATCATTATTTGAAGCGACAGGCATACACGTCCCGCACATTCATGCGCAAGATTTGGCGCAGGGATTTTTGCTGTTGTCTGATTTGGGCAACACCACTTATTTGCAAGCCTTGAACGCGCAAACCGCGAAACCGCTTTACACCGCCGCCTGCGACGCGCTGATTCAATTGCAACTTGGCACGCGTACCGCCGAATTGCCCGCGTATGACGAAGCCTTGTTGCGCCGCGAAATGCAGCTTTTCCCCGATTGGTATTTGGCGAAGCATCTGGAAATCACGATGACCGACGCGCAGCAAGCCAAGTTAGCGCAAGTGTTCGACCGCATCCTCACCAATAATTTGGCGCAGCCTTGCGTGTATGTGCATCGGGATTACCATTCGCGCAATTTGATGGTCAGCGCGCCCAACCCTGGCGTACTGGATTTTCAAGATGCGGTGTTCGGACCAATTACCTACGATTTAGCTTCGCTGTTTAAAGATGCCTATATTCAATGGGATGAAGAAATTGTGATGGACTGGCTGATCCGCTATTGGGAAAAAGCGCGCAAAGCGGGGTTGCCCGTGCGGGCGGATTTTGGCGAGTTTTACCGTGATTACGAAATGATGGGCGTGCAGCGTCATTTGAAAGTATTAGGCATTTTTGCCCGTCTGTATCACCGCGACGGCAAGGCGGGCTATCTCAAAGACATGCCGCTGGTCATGCACTATCTGCGCGCTGCCTGTGTGCGCTACATTGATTTGAAACCGCTGCTGAATTTGTTGGACATCTGGCAACCTATCATCGAACAAAAATCCCAATGAAAGCCATGATTTTAGCGGCTGGGCGCGGGGAGCGAATGCGCCCGTTGACCGACCACACGCCTAAACCGTTGCTACTGGTGCGCGGCAAGCCATTGATAGCTTGGCATATTCAAAACTTGGTGGCGGCGGGATTCACCGAATTGGTGATTAACCATGCCCACCTCGGCGCGCAACTGGAAGCGGCATTGGGCGATGGAACGCAGTTCGGCGCGCAGATACGCTATTCGCCTGAAAGCGTGGCGTTGGAAACGGCTGGCGGCATCGCTAACGCTTTGCCGTTATTGGGTTCCGCGCCGTTTGTGGTGGTCAATGGTGATATTTTTTGTGATTACGACTTTGCCCAATTGCGTGAGGTGAATTTGCAAGACGATAGTGCGCATTTGGTGCTGGTCAACAATCCTGAGCATCATCCAAGTGGCGATTTTTATTTATTAAATCAACGTGTCATCGAAACCGCCGACACAGCAAAACTCACCTTTAGCGGTATCGGACTCTACCACCCTAGCCTATTCCACGGATTGACGCGCGGTCAACCCGCCCCACTCGCCCCGCTATTACGCGCAGCCATCACACGCGGAGAAATCCGTGGCGCACAGCATCGAGGACAATGGATAGATGTCGGAACCCCCGCGCGCTTAACGGCATTAAACGAAAGTCGCCCCACATAAGGGCAACCTAGCAATTCAAAATTTACCTACCCAAACCGTAGCCCGTATGCAATACGGGGTTTGCGTGAACGCGCATGAGTCCCGTATTGCAACGGGCTACGGTTTGGTATGCGCGTACGCCAGCATTGAGCATTGCCGAGGTATTAAGGATGCGCCGTCACTCCTACCACCCAAGGTTCTAGCTTGCTCCCAAAAGCGACTTGGGCGGTGTAGTGAGGGGCTGTTGTGACGGAGGCAAATTCTTGGGGAATGTGGATTTCTCTGTTATGAACTTGACTAATATATCCAAATAATTGCGGTTTGTTTTCAAGGTATTGTCTGCTTTCTTGAATCAATCCACGCATCAGTGCGTAACGTTGGCGGTCGGGATAACGTGCGCGCAGTGCCGTCGCATCTAATCCTGCATCAATCACAAACAGTCGGCTGGCGCGAGACTGTTCTTCGGCTAATTCCTGTTGTGCATTTTTTAATTGTTCCTGTTTAGCACGAGCATCCGTTGTTTTGTCATGTTCGCTATTCGCCGCATCAGTAAGGCGCATCACATTTTTTTGTGCAGCACTCACCGCTTGTTGATACGCCGCACCGTTTAATTCGAGTACCAAAATGACCTCTTTTTCTACGCTAGAGTAGCGGGTTTCATCTTGGTTGTGCGCGGTGGAAAATCCTAGGGTTTGCATTTTTTGTTGATCTAACCAAGCGGGAGACCTGCTGTCCATCGCATAGCGGTTATAGGATGCGCCGTGTTCAATGCGTGGTATCACGCGCCAATGCAACATCAACGCCACGCCACTATTTTCTTTACTTTGCCCGCGCCACGATTTCGTTAGTTCGCGCTCACTTAATGCCAACTGGCTATCAGGCGAGCCGCTGCGGTTGTAAAACACATTGCCCAACACCAGCACGTTAGTGAGCAGCACGATGGCAAAGCCGATTCCAATCAAACGGTTACGCATGATGTGCTCCTGAAAGACGTTGACGGGCATTTTTAAGGATGAACAACAGCAGCAAAGCAATCAGTCCTAACAGCATAAAAAACAAATACTTGGGCATCACCTCCCACCACCAATCAAACAGTTTGGTGTAAAGGAAAATCACAAAAAAAGTGATGGCAGTATTGACCACTTCGCGCTGCTGTTGACGTATGCCCAGCCAAGTAAATAACGCCGTGACCACAAAGCCTGCGACTTGATAACTGCCTTCGATAACATCTGGGTCAAAGCTGAGATAACTGCCATAGCCCCAATGTGCCAACACCAGCATCGGCAAAAACAAGCCCAGCAAACCGAAAATGCGATACATCGGATCAAAATCGGCAAATTGCGGGCGGGAAATCAGATAGGGCGCGAAGCAAATCGCCAGGGCGACGGGGAAGAAATTTTCAGGGCGTTGTCCAAAATCAAGCCAGTACAAACCGCCCCACGTCCCGACGCGGGCAGCGATAAACGCCATCAAACACAAAATCCCCGCCACCAATAACAAACGCGCTTTGCAAGTGTATGCCAACACCAACGCCAATGCTGCCCACGGCAACAAGGCTTTGTCGGACGGCGTGAGGTTAAAAATCTGCCCCAACATCACCACGTTTAACACAAAACACACGAACGCCACCAATGCCGCCAATTTGCTGAAATAGCCCGTGGGATCAGGCAACCACACCGCAAAACCAAAACTCAACAACGCCGAAGTGAGCAAAATCCCCACTTGCGCACTGACCGAAAACAGCCCCCAAAATTGGTAAAACAGAAAAAACACCCCAGCCGCCAATGCCAGCGCGCCCAAAAATGAAGCCACGCGCATACCCAGAGAAAGCTGACTGGCTTGTGAATTTCGATCCACATCAAAGCGAGCGGTATATTCTGCCATCAAATCATCGTGATAGCCGCGCACCGTGCTTTGTTGTTCAGCAGACAACACCAACACCCCCGCCTCATCCAACCGCCCCAACTCCCGTCGAAACTGATGAATCTCCTCCACCCGCTGCTGTGCCGTATCGCGTGTTAGCATTTTCGTCCCCTTAATGTGGTTCAAGTAGCAAGATTGTAGCCCAGATATTTTCAAACCCGCGTTTTAAAAATAGGGCGGAAAGGCGGTCATCGCTTACAATTCGGGATAAGCAACTGGGGAATGTAGGGGCGCGCCCCTACAAATGGGGAATACGCGCAAAATTTAAGGAAGCATGATGTCAGCGACGAATTTTAAAACCGAAAATAACACCTATCGAAAACTCATCGGTAATGGCTTGACCTATCGTATTCCACCTTTTCAGCGTGATTACAGTTGGGGAGAGGATGAGTGGGAGGATTTGTGGACAGACATTTTGGGGACGATACAAGAATCGGGTGAACCTGCGCACTACATGGGCTATTTGGTGTTGCAGTCAGATGATGACAAAATTTTTGAGGTGATTGATGGGCAACAGCGTTTAACCACGATGGCGTTGATTGTGCTTGCGGTGTTAAAAAATCTACAAAGTTTAGTGGAAAGTGGGCAAAATTCGACAAATAATCAACAGCGTATGGAACAAATTCGCCAAACTTATATTGGCTATCTTGACCCCGTTACCTTGCTATCACGCTCAAAACTAAGCCTTAATCGCAACAACGACCATTATTTCCAAACCTACCTCATCCCCCTTGGTAATTTGCCCGTGCGGGGATTTCGCGCTTCCGAGCATAATTTGCGCAAAGCGTTTGAATGGTTTGAAAAGCGGGTGCGAGAATACCTGAAAAACAGCACAGACGATGCGGGCAGGGTACTCGCCCAACTGGTTGAAAATATGAGTGATCGCTTGTTTTTCACCACCATTAACGTCACGGATGAACTCAATGCCTACAAAGTATTTGAAACACTGAATGCGCGTGGGGTAAGGCTTTCGGCAACGGATTTGCTGAAAAACTACCTATTTTCTGTGTTGCATCGAGAAAACAAAGCTCATCCTCACGAAATGAAAACACTGGAAGACCGCTGGGAAGCCATGGTTGGGCGACTGGGCAGTGAAAGTTTCCCCGATTTTTTACGCGTACATTGGATGAGTCGGCGCGCTTTCGTGCGTCAGGCGGAACTTTTTAAAGCCATTCGGGCAAAAGTCGATCAGCGCGCTGCGGTGTTTGAACTGTTGCGCGACATGGAGCAAGACATGGACGCATACTTAGCACTCACCCAACCCGACACGTCGCAATGGTCGGTCACCGCCAAAGAATATGCCAAAGACTTGCGTATGTTTAGTGTGCGCCAACCGTTAGCCTTACTGGTCGCGGCACATCGCAAATTCTCCGCATCGACGTTTGCCGACATATTGCGTGGTTGCGTGATGATTTCGTTTCGCTATAACGTCATTGGCGGACAATCGCCCAATGAGCAAGAAAAACTGTATTTTTCTGTGGCACAAAAAATCACCCAAGGCGAATACACCACGGCGACGGCGGTGTTAGCAGGCATGAAAACGGTCTATCCCAACGATGACGCATTTCGCGCCGCCTTTGCTGAAAAGGTGATTCGCACCAGCAACGCACGCAATTTGCGCATTGTGCGCTACATTTTATGCGCGCTGGAAAAGCAAATCACGGGCGTGGATCACGATTTTGAAAGCGATAGTTTTAATGTTGAACATATTTTTCCGCAGCATCCCGCCACCGCTTGGCAGGCATTTTCCGACGAAGAAGCCGACATGATGACCTTCCGCTTGGGCAATATGACGCTATTAAATAAAAAACAAAACAAAAATATCGGCAATGTGGAATTCGAGCTGAAAAAACCCACTTTCGCCGACAGCAGCTTTGAACTCACCCGAAAAATCGCCGAAGACAATGCCGACTGGACTCCCACCCGTCTAGCCGCACGCCAAAAAAGCATGGCAAAGCTAGCAACGGCGGTGTGGCGTATTCCACAGCTTTCTTGAGAAGCTATAAAACCTATAATTTTTAAAAGCTTATGTCCGAATTCGATCTAATCCGCCGCCATTTCACCCGCCCCACGCCATCTGCATTATTGGGCGTGGGGGATGATGCGGCGTTGTTTGAGGTGAGCGCGGGGAATGTGTTGGCGGTGTCTAGCGATATGTTGGTGTCGGGGACGCATTTTTTTCCCGACGCTGATCCTTACGCCTTGGGGCATAAAACCTTGGCGGTGAATTTGTCGGATTTGGCGGCGATGGGGGCGGTGCCGCGTTGGGCGACGTTGGCGATTGCGTTGCCTGCGGTGGATGAGTCTTGGTTGGCGGCGTTTAGTGCGGGATTTTTTGCGTTGGCGAATGCGCATCACGTTGCGTTAATTGGCGGGGATACCACGCGGGGCGCGTTGAATTTGTGCGTGACGATTTTTGGGGAAGTGCCGTCGCATCTGGCGTTGCGCCGTGCGGGGGCGCAGGTGGGCGATGAAATTTGGGTGTCGGGGCGGTTGGGGGATGCGGCGTTGGCATTGGCGCATTTGCAAAATCGTATCGCGTTGACCGAGGTGGAGTTTGCGGCGGTCGCCCCTGCGTTGCATCAACCGCAGCCGCGTGTAGCGTTGGGGTTGGCGTTGCGCGGGATTGCGAATAGTGCACTGGATATTTCCGATGGCTTGCTGGGGGATTTGGCACATATTTTGGCGGCTTCGCAAGTCGGCGCAACGGTGGAGCTTGCCTCGATTCCTGTGTCGGAGACCTTGCGTTCCCTCACCCCCTCTCCCGCAGGAGAGGGGAGTCACGCGGCGTTATTGCAGCAATGCGTATTATCAGGCGGAGATGATTACGAGTTGTGTTTTACCGCGCCCTTGCATCACCATGCGGATGTGGTGCATCGTGCCAGAAAAGTAGGTGTGCCTGTGACGCGGATTGGGCATATCGTCGCGGGTCAAGGATGTGTGGTGCGCGATGCCACAGGAAAAATAATAACGGGGGCGAGTAATGGGTATGATCACTTCAGATGAGGCGATGATTCGAGCGGATTGGCGATTTATTTTGAGCCATCCCGCGCATTTTCTGTCTTTTGGCTTCGGCAGCGGCTTGGCGCGCAAAGCACCTGGTACGTTTGGTACACTGGTGGCGTTTCCGATGTTCTGGTATCTCGCGCCACGCTTGTCGGACGCGCTGTTTTTATTGGTGCTGATTTGGGCGTTTGCCATTGGCGTGTGGGTGTGCGAGGTGACGGGGCGGGCATTGAACTCACCTGATGATGGCGGCATGGTGTGGGACGAAATCGTAGCAATGTTGCTGGTGCTGTTTTTCACGCCCGAAGGGTGGGAATGGTCGTTGTTAGCATTTACCCTGTTCCGTTTTTTCGACATCGTCAAACCGCAACCCATACGCTATTTCGACCAACATCTTAAAGGCGGCTTGGGCGTGATGTTTGACGATGTGCTGGCGGCGGGCTATGCCTTGCTATGTATGGCAATTATCAGGAGTGTGCTGCTATGGATTTGAGGCGTTTTTTCTGTGGGTACGAATTTATTCGTACCGTTGTGTGTGAACAAGGCAACTCTTTTCGCATTTTTCGCCCATTCGGGCGAGGTACGAATAAAGCCGCACCCACAATCATGTTATTGCTCTGCGCTTTTTCCGTGCAAGCGGAAACTTTTAACACCACGGTGCGGGTGGTGTTGGACGGAGACACCGTAATGATTAAACGCGGCGAGAGTACGCAAACCATTCGCTTGGCAGAAATCGACGCGCCCGAAAAAGCCCAACCTTTTGGTGAAACCGCTAAAAAATCCTTATCCGACTTGGTCATGGGCAAATCGGTGCAAGTGGTGAGTCAAACCATGGATCAATACGGACGCATGGTCGCCCACCTTAATGTCAATGGTTTGGATGTCAATGCCGAACAAATACGCCTCGGCATGGCGTGGGAATACTCAAATTTTCACAGCAACAAGGCGTTGATTGCGCTACAAAAAGAAGCCCAATCCGTCCCGCGTGGCTTGTGGGCATTGAGTAATCCGATTCCACCTTGGGAATGGCGTAAACAACATCCTTACCAAGAATCAGCCCCTGCCCCCACACCCATCGCCGCCGCACCACGTGGCATGTCCTGCGGCAATAAAAAATATTGCAACCAAATGACCACGTGTGAAGAAGCCAAATACTATCTCAATCAATGCGGCGTGAAACGCTTGGACGGCAATGGCGATGGCGTGCCGTGTGAGAATTTGTGTACAGCAAATGAACGTTAAGCAAGCTCGATATCCGTCCTAAAGTCTAGCGGCGCATCCGCATTTAACCGCAATAGTGAATGCTCACCCTATTATCTGAGCAGCGCGCTGATTCTGGTGGTGGAGGGGAAGTAGGCTGAAATATCTGTGGTGGCAATCTCAATGAAAAGCGCATTTTCGGTTAGACTTCGCGCTTAGATATTGGGCTCCTCGAAAAAACCGTCATTCCCGCGCAGGTGGGAATCCAGTTTTGATTTAATTGAGTTCTTTTTTGTGTGGGAGTCACAAAACAAGGGGACAGACTCTTTGTGAGAATGGGAACCTCGCAGGTTCAAAGGGTTTAGGTAAGGCATAAATTTTAGAGGGCTTGGAGTTTAGGCTTTTCCGACTTTAAATTTTTAGGTACACAATAGAATGATTACAAACATCTACATAAGAAACTTTAAGTCGATCAGCTACTTAGCGTTGAACCTCGAAAAGTTTAATTGTTTGATTGGCATGAACGGCGTGGGTAAAAGCACCATACTTCAAGCCATAGATTTTATTTCACAGCTTATGATTGGCAATGTACAAGGCTGGCTGGACTCTCGTGGCTGGGAAGTACAAGACCTAAACTGCAAATTGCGTAAAGACAGCAACATCATCTTAAGCGGGTTTTATCGCTTAACAACAGGGAAAGAGCTGTATTGGTCTGCTGGTTTTAACCGTCATACGCTACGTTTCTCTAGTGAGTCGATTAAGTATTTTGATGATAGCAACGAGACTATTTTTGAATCAACCGCTCAGGGATACATTGTAAAAGGCAGAGAAAAGCAACCCATCACATTTACCTATCAAGGCTCCATCCTTTCCCAGCTTAAAGACAGCGAACTCATCCCAGAAATTATTGAATTTCGTGATGCGCTGCGCAATATTCGCTCACTAGAATTGCTTTCTCCGCATTTATTGCGTAAACGCTCCCGCAATGATGAAAAAGACATTGGCGCGGGAGGTGAAAAACTGTCTGCTTATTTGCATAACATTAAAGGCGATGCGCGCATCCATTTATTAGCTCTGTTGAAGCAGTTTTATCCGAATCTCATTGATTTTAGGGTGGTCAGTCAACGTGCGGGTTGGAAAAAACTGATGGTGACGGAACAGTTTGGTGAACAAAAACTGGAAACCGAAGCGACACACCTCAGTGATGGCTTGCTACGCATATTGGCGGTGTTAGCCCAAGCTGAATCCAATCACCCGCTGGTGTTATTGGATGAAATTGAAAACGGCATTAACCCAGAAATCATCGAAAAATTGGTAGATATGCTGGTTAATGCGAAGCAGCAAATCATTGTCACGACCCATAGTCCGATGATTTTGAATTATTTGGAAGACAAAATAGCGCGAGAATCCGTGCAATTTGTATATAAAAATCCTCAAGGTGGGACTAAAGCGCGAAAGTTTTTTAGCATTCCTGATGTGGGGCAAAAACTTGAATTTATGGGCGCAGGCGAGGCGTTTGTCGATACAAACCTAACCGAATTGACGAAAATATGCGTGCTGTTGGACGAGGAAAAGGAAAAAGTCGAAGAAGCCAAAAAACTGGCTGAAAAAGCAGCAAAGGGTAAAGCATGATCTTCGTGTTAAGCGGTGAAGACGGCGATACTGATCTCGGCAAGTGTTTAAATTCACAAGGTCAGTGTGAAGGTGATGATTTCAAAATCGGACCGATGACGGTGTTGTTGGATCAAATGTTAGAACTTCGTTTAGGTTATTCCGTCAGAAGCATTCCCATTGGCTATCATTATGTGAGCAAGATTCACCTCGTTGAGAAAATGAGCGAACGCAAAAACAACACACGTAACATTTCATTTGTGGGCAAAAAGCGTGATCAGGAAACTGGCTACTTTTATACCAATGCGTGGATGCTGGCAGAAATTGCTCAAGCACTTGAGGAGTCACGCCAAGACCAAGCCGTTGCAGTATTGTTCCGTGATTGTGACGGTACGCGTACTACGCAATCAGGGTTGTGGCAAAGCAAGTGGGAGTCCATGGTGAACGGATTTAAGCGCGCTCACTTTAACCGAGGCGTGCCGATATTGCCCAATCCAAAATCTGAAGCATGGTTGTTATGCGCCGCAACGCCGCAATTGTCAGATTGCGCTCGTTTTGAACACATTTCTGGCAACGACGATTCCCCCAACTCTGCCAAAGCTCAACTAGACGCTGTGCTGGGCGGACATCAAACTGGCGCAACTTTATGCGACTGGTTAGAAGCGCATCCAATTGATGAAACACGCGCCGCCAGTATGCCCAGTTTCAAAGCATTCCAACAATCTTTAGAACAAGCCCTTATCGCTGCGGGTATTCCGAGACAAAATGCTCAACACACTTCGCATTAACGCTATATCAGTTTTTCCACATCAATTTTCGTTTAACCAACCATGACCAAACCCACCCACACGCCCATGATGCAGCAGTATTTGGGCATCAAAGCCTTGCATCCCGATATGTTGTTGTTTTATCGCATGGGAGATTTTTATGAGTTGTTTATGGGGGATGCGGAGCGGGCGGCGAAGTTGTTGGACATTACGCTGACGCAGCGCGGTTCGACCAACGGGCAGCCGATTAAGATGGCGGGCGTGCCGTATCACGCGGCGGAAGGGTATTTGGCGCGGCTGGTCAAGTTGGGCGAATCGGTGGCGATTTGTGAACAGATTGGCGACCCCGCGACCAGCAAAGGTCCTGTGGAACGCAAGGTGGTGCGCATCGTCACCCCTGGGACGCTGACGGATTCGGCATTGTTGGAGGAGAAGCGCGACAGTTTGTTGTTGGCAGTGCACGCGCAGCAGGGCAAATTGGGCTTGGCGTGGTTGAATTTGGCTTCGGGGCAGTTTTGGGTATGCGAAACGGGGCTGGATAATTTAGCTGCTGAGTTGGAACGCTTGCAGCCGTCGGAGATTTTGCATGTGGAAAACAGCCGCGTGCAGATTTCTCACCACGCGGTGTGCAAGCCTTTGCCTGAATGGCACTTCGCTGTGGACACGGCGCGGCGGGCGTTGTGTCAGCAATTTGCCACGATGGATTTGGCGGGATTTGGCTGCGCGGAGATGACCGTGGGCGTGGCGGCGGCGGGGGCGTTGTTGGGTTATGCCAAGCTGACGCAAGGTCAAACGATTAGCCATATCAATGGCTTGCAGGTGTATCGCACCGATGCGTTTGTGCGCATGGACGCTGCGACGCGGCGTAATTTGGAAATCAGCCAGACCTTGCGCGGCGAACCTGCGCCGACCTTGTTTTCCTTGTTGGACACCTGTGCGACCAACATGGGCAGCCGTTTGTTGCGGCATTGGCTGCACCATCCGTTGCGGGATCGGAATGTATTACGCGCAAGGCTGACAGCCGTAGAGCAGCTTTTACTCCCCTCTCCCGCAAGCGGGAGAGGGGCTGGGGGTGAGGGTGCTTTTGGAGAAAGTGAAAACCACCCTCACCCTAGCCCTCTCCCAGTGGGAGAGGGAACTGTATTGGGCAAGCCGCTGTTTGAGTTAGTCCATACTCACCTTAAACCCGCTGTGGATGTGGAACGGGTGACGGCGCGCATTGCGTTGCGCTCGGCGCGGCCACGCGATTTGTCAGGATTGCGCGATACCTTGGCGATGTTACCCGCGTTGGTGGCGACGCTTGCCGTAGGTCGGGTTTTAACCCGACAAAATTTTGATGAGAATCGTGCGAATGAATTCGCACCTACGCGAAACGTCGGGTTGAAACCCGACCTACTGGCCTCTTTGGCAAGTGATTTGCAGCTTGACCCCGCCTTGTCTGCACTGTTGCAATCCGCCCTGCGCGCTGAACCTAGCACGGTGTTGCGCGAAGGCGGGGTGATTGCCGATGGATTCGATGCGGACTTAGACGAGCTGCGCGGGATTCAAAATAACTGCGGCGATTTTTTGTTGGCGTTGGAAACTCGCGAGCGGCAGCGCACGGGGATTGCGACCTTGAAAGTCGAATACAACCGCGTACATGGTTTTTATATCGAGGTGTCGCAGGCGCAAAGTGTCAATGTGCCAGACGATTATCGCCGCCGCCAAACCTTAAAAAACGCCGAACGCTATATCACGCCTGAGCTGAAAGCCTTTGAAGATAAAGCCCTTTCCGCCAATGACCGCGCCCTCGCCCGCGAAAAATGGCTGTACGAACAATTGCTGGATGCGTTAGCACCCCAGATTGCTACTTTGCAACAACTTGCCGCCGCGTTGTCGGAATTGGACGTGCTGTCGTGTTTTGCCGAGCGCGCCCGCAGCTTGAATTTCAACGCGCCGCAATTCACCGACGCACCACATCTGCACATAGCTCAAGGGCGGCATCCCGTGGTAGAAACCCAAGTCGAGCAATTTACCGCCAACGACACCCGCCTAGCCCCGACGCGCCAGATGTTGCTCATCACGGGGCCGAATATGGGCGGTAAATCCACCTATATGCGCCAAGTAGCACTCATTGCGTTGTTGGCGCACGTCGGCAGTTTCGTCCCCGCGCAGCAAGCGACTTTGGGCGAGATTGACCAGATTTTTACCCGCATCGGTGCATCGGATGACTTAGCCAGCGGGCGATCCACTTTTATGGTGGAAATGACCGAAGCCGCCCATATTTTGCACAATGCCACGGCAAAAAGTTTGGTATTGGTGGATGAAATCGGGCGCGGGACTTCAACGTTTGATGGATTAGCACTCGCTTACGCCATCGCCCGCCATTTATTGGAAACCAACCGCAGCTACACCCTGTTTGCCACGCATTATTTTGAACTGACCCGCCTCGCGGACGAATTCCCGCAACTCGCCAACGTGCATCTGGCTGCGGTGGAACATCAACATCGCATCGTGTTTTTACACAGCGTGAACGACGGCGCGGCAAGTCAAAGTTATGGACTGCAAGTTGCCGCCCTCGCGGGTGTGCCACCAGCGGTGATCAAAATCGCCCGCAAACAACTGCGCAGCTTGGAACAAAGTAGTGCTGCGCATCATCCGCAAGGCGATTTATTCAGCATGACCGCCCCCGTTGAACCCATCGACTTGCCCGAAATCCCCGAAGAACATCCCGCGATAGCCGCGCTCAAAGAGCTGCAACCTGACGATTTAACACCGAAAGCGGCATTGGCTTGGTTGTACGAGTGGAAGACGAGGGTGTAGTTGCTTGATTTGCGAGGTGTCAAGTTAGCGGCCAGCGGCGAAAATTTAGGCTGTTTTCTGTTCGCACAACAAGCCTGACGCGCCTATCCTGGCATAAAAATTCAAAAATTGACGTTTATTTAGGCTATTTTGCCGCTCAGTAGCAGGCGCGGCTTGCCTAGTCAATGTTAGAATGATCACCTGATTGTGACGGGCAGGCGGGTTGCGAAGTCGATAACCACTTGCAATTTAGGATGAACCCGTTGGTTCAATTCACACCACGTTTAATGGGGAAAACATGACAAATTTTAAATATCTCTCGTTGTTATTGGTCAGTAGCGTATTGCTAGGCTGTGCCTCTAGCGCGTCGCGCCAACCTGCTCCCGTGTATGAAGCGGGACAGACGGTGAATGGCTCCAACCGTACACCGACAAACAATACCACACGCGCACCCGTTCAAGAACACAGCATGGGTGTCAACGACCCTCAACGCAATTGGAATGCGCCACAAAACACGACCGCCAGAACACACCAAGTGCAAAGGGGGGAAACCTTGTATGGTATTGCCAGAACCTACAATGTGGATCGCCAAGATTTAGCCAGTTTGAATGACATTTCGAGTAATGCGAGCTTGGAGATTGGTCAAACGCTGGTATTGCCTGGGAACAATATGCAGCCCGACAATACCAGAGCAGATGTTGTGGTGAGCAGCTCACGTACGGTGCCATTAAAAACGAAACCTGTGGCGAGTAAAAGTAGCTATAACGCGGCAGCCACTGCGGTGGTGCGAAGAGCACCTGCGACGGCAAGAACAGGCGTGGATCCAGCGGATGAATCCTTACAATGGGTCATGCCTGCTGAAGGTCAAATTGTCGGGGGATTCTCTGAAACAGGCCCACAAAAAGGCTTAGAAATTTTTGGGGATTTTGGCTCCCCTGTCGTCTCCAGTGCGGGTGGCGAAGTGGTGTATAGCGGCACAGGGCTACGTGGTTATGGCAAATTGATTTTAATTAAGCACAATGGCACTTACATCACCGCTTACGCACACAACAGTCGTTTATTGGTCAAACAAGGGCAGATAGTTGCGGGTGGTGAAAAAATCGCTGAAATGGGCAATACCGATACCAATCGTGTCAAGCTGTACTTTGAAGTCCGTCGCTTCGGCAAACCTGTGGATCCCAGCAAATACTTACGCTTGAACTAAGTGACCCCGCTTAGCGTCGTCAATCACGATCGCGATAGCGCAGGGTTGCTGTATGTTTACCCTGTGGTGTCGCGGCGGGCGGGCGGCGTATCGGTCGGCATCAATCTGAATACCAACAATGCCTGTAATTGGCGTTGTTTGTATTGCCAAGTCCCCCAGCTGACACGCGGCACCGCACCAGCGGTGGATCTCGATCAGCTTGAACACGAATTACACACTTTTTTGCATGAATTGCTGCACGGCGATTTTATGCAAACGCGCGTGCCGATTGAAGCGCGCCGCATCAACGATATTGCTTTATCGGGCAATGGTGAACCCACCAGTGCCGCCGAATTTTCTCAAGTCATCCATCTGATTGCGCAAGTAAGACGCGATTTTGCCTTGCCTGATACCATTAAAACCGTGCTCATCACCAATGGAAGTTTGCTGCATCGACCTTTAGTACAGCAAGGTGTGCGTACCTTGGCAGGGCTACAAGGTGAAGTGTGGTTTAAGCTGGATAGAGCCAGTGCAACGGGCATGTTACACATCAACGATACGCATAGCGCGCTTGATAAAGTACGTGAACATTTGATTGCGGCAATCGCTTTATGTCCGACATGGTTGCAAACTTGTTGGTTCGCGCTGGATGGTGAGCCACCTTCGCTTCAAGATGAAAACGACTATTTACAATTTATTCAAGCGTTGTTAAATGAGGGACATCGACCACAAGGGGTGTTGCTATACGGCTTGGCACGCCCGTCGTTGCAAGCCGAAGCACCACGTTTATCTGCCCTACCTCGTCATGTATTGGAAAGCTTCGCCGCCCGAATAGTTGCACTCGGTTTAGCGGTTAAAGTCTCTTCGTAGGGGGTTGATGCCACAAACCACCCGCCCAAATCGACTTTTACGGAATGAGGAGAAATAGATAAAGTGCCATTGGGCGTATGGTTAGTGCGGAATGAAGCCCGTAGAAAATGTTATTATTGGCACCGTTCACCACCGATTTTCTGCCCGTCAGACAAATTGCCAAGGGCATCAGTAATACTAAATGCCCCCATTGCAAGGGTAAAAATTCGTCTCCCTTGTTATTGGATATAAGGCATTGCGTTCTCCCTAATCAAAAATTAGGTATTTCACCTGTTAAGGAGGTTGTATGAATAAACAAGCATTATCGTTACTCAGTGCGATATTACTGACGGCATGTGCGAGTCCTGACCCCAGCCCCAGTCCTCGCACTAACCCCAGTCCTCGCACGACACTGGGCTATTTGCCTGGCGAAGGCGTACCCACCGCTGCGGTGGATGAATTGGTCGATATATACAACATCCCCGATGCCGTCCCGCAAGACGACCCCTTGCATCCTTTTGCCAACCGCCCCTATACCGTATTTGGTCAAAGCTATACGCCGATGCAAAGCGCGGTTGGCTATAAAGAACGCGGTATCGCTTCGTGGTATGGCACAGGGTTTGAAGGAAACATTACCGCCAGTGGCGAGGTATGTGAGTTGTATGTCATGACCGCAGCACACAACCTCCTACCCATTCCAAGTTATGTGCGCGTCACGCACTTGGGTAATGGCAAGTCTGTCGTGGTCAAAGTGAATGATCGTGGCCCATTTCGCAATGATAGGCTTATCAATTTATCTTACGTTGCAGCCAAAAAACTAGATATGATTGAATTGGGAACCGCAGAAGTCGAAGTGGAAAGTGTCATGCCCGATTCTCGACTTTTGCCAAATCGCTACCCTCAAAATTGGCGATAAGCCTGCTCACCTCCCCACGTCAGGTTCTATCCACGTAGCTGATAGGGGCGTGATCCGCCAAGGGTTTGGCTGGATGCGTCAAAAAATGGATTAGACCAGAAATCCCCCACCCATGACGAGGGGCGGCATGGAGTATTTTCAGCACACCCACATGCTCAAAACCCAGTACCAAGGGCGGTAGGCTAGCGACCACGTCATCATCGACAACCAGTCGGTGAATGCGATTGGCAATGCCATCAAGCGCATCCACAAAAGCAGCATCGCCTACACGGGGCGAGCCAAAAGTATAGAGTGCAGTGGGAACATGTCGTGCCGCAGCCAAGGTAGCCAATGCCGCGCCAAGACTATGTCCTGTAAAAAAGAGTGGACAGGTCAATTGCGCCAGTGCGGGCTCAATCTGACACCATACCGACTCCAATGCGCTCAAAAACCCCTCGTGCACATGCACTTTTTGATTACCCAGTGTGATTTTACCAACGTTTAGGTCGGTCAAAATATTTTTAACACCGTATGCGGTACCACGAAAGGCTAACACAGCAAAGGGCGTTTCTCCGTCAAATTCGACCAGCATCGCCTGCGTATTGGTTGCCGTTGACACGAATAACGTATGCCGAACCTGAGCATTTGCGGGAAAATGATTACCTAATGGCAAAGGTAGTGGTGGATCTCGATACGCCAATCGACTGAACTCCGCCAGCCATCGCGCGTTGTCTGGGTTATAGCGGCTATCTGTTGGGTGAAAAACAGGAAAAGGGCGACGCGAGAAAAAATCCCTTGCCTCTCCTGGGTGGAGTAAGTCATTCCATGTAGCCGACATACGCATCCCTCCTGAGTTGATTATAAAACGCCCCCCAGTAGGAGAAATAACAAGGCGGGATAAAAAAGGGTGGGTAGCAGTCATGAGAAGACATCACCACTTGCCTGAACAAAACGCAAGGTTATTATGCAACGTTTCCGAACCATGCACCAGCCATTCTCAATTCAAAATTTACAAGAAATCCCCGCTATTTTCAACGAAGGCGTATTCCCCCAGTTGTTTGAAACCGCCAAACTGGCTTGTTCTAACGCCATACAAACACGCTGTTTACGGAACTCAGAACCTATTGACCACCTCGACGGCAGCATCACCAACACCGCAAGACAGGAGGGACGACTGCCGTTGGGCAACAGCATCGCCATTGAAAACCTCGCTAATCAAGGCACGCTCACCTTCAACCTGCGCTTCTCAGGGGCGCACTTTGATCCAGAAACAGGGCTGCATTACAACATCAATCGGGATTACAATAACCCCAATGATTTTTTGCGCGCCTTTGGTAGGTCATGCGCATAGTCAAAACCTCAAACCGCTTCGCCAATGAAGGCTAAAACGTGTGGGGGTACGATCGGAATGGCACTTACTTAAGCCAAATCGTCGGCAAACTCCCTCCCCTTCAAGGGGAGGGTTGGGGTGGGGATGGGGGTGTGTGCAGAGAACGAACCCATGCCCCCTCGCTTCGCTCTCCCCCTCTGAAGGGGAAGGAACGGTAGTTCAGC
>JBASWK010000180.1:0-9572 GCA_049276435.1 Gallionella sp.
AAATCAAGCCCACCATTTCCGCAGTCACCCCATTCCGCACCAAAGTTGTTGTCTTCATAAATAGCACCTCTGTTTTTTCAATATGGAAGCATTATAAATGGTATTTATATGGGTTCTGAATCCCTAACACCTTAATGACAGAACGGCGGGTTGATGTATAGCGATTTGCCTGCGGCGATTTCGATAGGCTGTTGCAATACCCCTTGAGGAGACACGAGGATGACACTATGTTTTCCTGCTGACACAATGACGGTCAAAGAGCCGATTTTATGGGTGGTGATAGACCCTTTTTCATTGCCATCGACGTAAAGTTTACTGCCTTCCGTGCATTTTACAATCAAACGCGCCTCGCCTGCTTTGGGTGGCGGAATAGGTTTGCGTTTGGTTGGGGTAGCTTGGGGGGGGGTACGATTCGCGTTGGAATGAGGCGTATCAACCCATACCGCTGTGTTCAGTAACTTTGCCATTGCGGCATAGGCAAGACGGACATAACTGCCTTTGGGGTAGTCTATTAAATACGCTTGATAACTGGCTTGGGTGTTGAGTGTTCGTGCGGCATCCCATGCTTTTGCTTCTTGCTTGTAGGCAAGCTCAGCTTGATCGGCTTGCTCTTTACGCGCCAACACATCCAGTAAAATTTTGACGGATTCATCACTTGCTGCGGCGACGGATGAGGTCGGGGAGACGGGGGCGGATACCTCGGCGACACTGGACGCGGGTGGGCTGTCTGGGGTGCGCGGCTTAAATAATCCCCCTTGAAATAGCACAATCCCAACCCCCAACATGGTGGCTCCCGCCGCAGCACTTATACTGATGAGGAGCAGAGTTTGCTGATTTTTTGATTCCTTTAGCCATTCCCATGCCGCCATCATTTACCCTTAACGTTTTGTTATTATGAATTTCTCTCTCGCCGCGCGTGGTTTTCTCGCCGCAAACAGGGGGGCGAGTGTAGCCCGAATGTCTCTAAATTCCAACCTTGATTGCGGGCATGATATTAAGTGCTTGCATACAACTAATTGGATATTTAGTCGTTAGTCGCTAGTCGTTAGTCTTTAGTTGACAGGATGAGGGTATGCGTGTATCTTTATGAATATATTGCAAAAATTTTATACACGCAGCTTGCCCACCCCAAAATCAACGACTACCGACTACCGACTACCGACTACCGACTACCGACTACCGATTACCGATTACCGATTACCGATTACCGATTACCGATTACCGACCATCATTTTCCCCTTGCAATAACCTCATAAATGTATTGAATAATCAAACTTGTTGACCAGATTGCGCTTTTAATTTACCGTCACCTCCCATCATGAAATTATCTAATCTTTTTTCTCGCTTGTTTCAACCTAAAGTCCGTGATGCGGGGCTGATTGCGGTTGGGCTGGCTGCGCATGGCGTGTATCTGGCACAAGTGAGTTTGTCGGGTGTGATGCCGTGTGTGTTGCGCTGTGAATACCATGAAATGGGTGATGTGACTTCGGCGGCGTTAGAAAAGCTGAAACGTGACGCTAAGTTAGGCGATCCTTTGTTTACCACGGTGTTAGCGGCGGGGGACTACCAGTTTTTGATGGTGGAGGCACCGAATGTCCCCGTGGAGGAGCTGAAAACGGCGGTGCGTTGGAAAGTCAAAGACAGCCTGAGTTATCATGTGGATGATGCCACGATTGATGTGCTGCAAATTCCCGCCAGTCAATATGGCGCAGAGCGTAACCAATCTATTTATGCCGTGGCGGCATCGAATGTGACGATACAACGTTGTGAATCTTTGTTTGAAAAGGCAAAGTTTAAACTGAGCGTGATTGATGTTCCTGAAACCGCCCAGCGGAATATCGCGGCGTTGTTTGAGCAGGAAGACCGTGCCTTGGGATTGCTGGCGTTTGATGACAGTGGTGGCTTGATCACCATTACGTCAGGGGGTGAGTTGTATTTCGCGCGGCGTATTGAGATTACGCTAGGGCAATTACAAGATGCCAATGAAACCTTGCGTCAGCAACACCGTGAGCGAGTTGAATTAGAGCTACGTCGTTCCTTGGATTATTTTGATCGGCAATATCATCAATTACCCCTGAGTCGGGTGATGGTGAGTGTGACGACACAAACCGAACTGGTTGCGTTTTTGCAAGCCAATATGGATGTGTCCATTGAGCCACTAGACTTAGCGCAAGTGATGGATATTCGCGCGGTACCTGACTTGGAAAATAGTGAGTTTTTAGCGCATATTTTGCCCACCTTGGGTGCGGCATTGCGTGAAGAAAGGCGCGTGCTATGAGTCAGCAAATCAATCTATTTAACCCCATCTTTTTGCGGCAGCAGAAGATGTTTTCTTTGCTGACCATGGTGCAAGCCTTGGGATTGATTGTATTGGGATCGTGCTTGTTTTATGGCTATGCCTTGTATCAAGTCGAGCAGTTAACCCTTCAGTCGGTGGAAAGTGATCGACGGTTTAAGACAGGGGAGGATAGCCTGAAACGTCAGACGGCGGAATTTTCGCCGCAACAAGCCACTAAACTGCTAGAGGACAAAGTAGAAAGCCTAAAACAACAAAGTTTTGAACAAGCTCGCGTCGTGAACGCACTGAAGTCGGGGGTGGTGGGGAACACCACGGGCTATTCAGCTTATATGCAGGCATTTTCTCGCCAAGTGATAGCGGGATTGTGGTTGACGGGTTTTAGTGTGCAGGGCGACGGTGCGCATATTAGTTTGACAGGGGGCGTGTTAAGACCTGAGTTATTGCCCGCGTATGTGCGGCGATTAAATAGCGAAGCGGTGATGCAAGGCAAAACGTTTTCTGGCTTGCAAATGCAGCAGCCCAAGATAGACGAGGCTAAGCAGGCGGAACAAATGCGGATGCAGGCTGCCGCGCGAGTGGCGGTGATTGAAAGTGATTGGCGTACTCGACAAGCCAGCAAAAAGCCCATGACACCAGCGGAAGTGAGTGCTTATCAACGGGCATTGGTCGTGGCGAGAACACCGATAAAACCACCTAGTTATACGGGATATGTTGAGTTTTCGCTTCAATCTGAAGAAGATGACAAGCAAAAAGTGGCAGGAAAATAGGTTTTTTGGCGAAGACAATGAAAGAAATAACAAAACAACTTAGTAAATACTGGCATACCGCACATGTCAAAATAGATGCCATGTCATTACGGGAGCGCGCCATGATATTTTTGGCGGCGGCATTTGTATTGATTTCACTGATGAATGCGTTATTGCTGGATCCTTTGCTGCGGAAGCAACAAGCATTATCGCAAAAAGTAGTGCAACAACAAGTCGAAATGAAAGCGCAACAAGCTGCGATTCAGGCGTTGTTGAATGCCAAACACACGAATCAAAGCTCGCCGCTGCATCAGCGTATCGCAGACCTACAGCAGCAGTTGCAGGAACAAAAGCAGTATTTGAGCGACCGTAGTGACCGATTGGTACAGCCAGAACAAATTGCACATTTATTAGAGCAGGTTTTGCAACAACAAGATAAGTTGCAGTTGTTGAAGTTAGAAACATTACCCTTAGCACCGTTGATTGAATCCCCGCCCGTGGCGACGAATAATGGGGGTGCGCAGACGCTTCCCGTCAAAGATAGCAAAAAAGAGATTTTTAAACATGGGGTCAAAATTACCGTGCGCGGCAGTTATCTAGACGTGTTCCGCTACTTAACCGCGTTGGAAAATATGCCGTCTCAGATGTTCTGGGGCGAAGTGGTTTATAAGGTTGATGCCTATCCAGATGCGGTGGTCAGCTTGACTTTGTTTACATTAAGTTTGGATAAAACATGGTTAGCGGTTTAGTACATATCATTGGGCTGGCGAGTGCCTTGCTGAGTTTTGCGGTATGGGCGGAGGCATGGGTGGATCCCACGCGTCCACCTGCACAAATCGGCACTTTCGATGCGCCTGTTGCGAGTGCGGTTGTGAGTACTCCCTCGCATGGCTTACAATCCATTCTGATGTCAAAAAAACGGCGCGCCGCGATTATTGATGGTAAAACAATCGAATTAGGGCAGCTGTATGGCGATGCACGGTTAGTTGAAGTAAATGAAAGTAGTGTGGTTTTAGTGGGGACACAAGGTCGGCGTGAGTTAAGACTTTTTCCTGAGGTCAATATGATTCAGAAAGTCGAAAAACAGACATCGAAATTGCCATCCCCTGGCGTGCAGGCTGATCAAAATAACAACCCACCAGTCCAGCCCAAGGAGCAAAAATGAACCTTTTATTGTCGCTGCTGAGCGCATTATTGCTGGTCGCGTGTGCCGCACCTGGCGATCGCGCTCACACGGAGCAAGCGATTCAGCAAGAAATGAATCAGGCAATGCAAAACGTACCCACGAGCAAGATGAATGCAGTCAATAACGCACTCTTGCCGCCGCTGACCCTGGGTCTTCCCGTCATCAACACTACGCCCGCAGAAACCCGTTTTGATTTAACCGTGAATGACACGCCTGCCACGCAGGTTTTTATGGCGATTGTGTCAGGAACGCGT
This sequence comes from Gallionella sp., assembly GCA_049276435.1. GTDB lineage: Bacteria > Pseudomonadota > Gammaproteobacteria > Burkholderiales > Gallionellaceae > Gallionella. Next base: position 4,486 of record JBASWK010000180.1, read on the forward strand.
TACAGCGTGTTGCTCCATCCCGATGTGAGCGGCACGGTATCGTTGAACTTAAAAGATGTGACCGTTTTCGAGGCACTCGAAGCCATTCGCGAGTTATATGGCTATGATTACAAACTGGATGGCACGCGTATTTATATTCAGTCCATCGCCTTACAAACCCGTATTTTTCAAGTAAATTATCTGACAGGCTTGCGTTCTGGGATTTCCAATCTGCGTGTCACGGGCGGGTCGGTGGCGGATAGTGTCAGCTCAAGCACAGGGACGAGTGCCGCGACGGGTACGTCAAATACGACAGGTTCGTCCAATACCGCCAGTACGACTCGGGGGCCGCAAGAGAGCAGCAAAGTCACCACCACCAGTAGTGCCGATTTTTGGACGGAATTAAGCGCGTCGCTACGAGCCATTGTGGGGCAAGAAACAGGGCGCAGTGTGGTGATTAGCCCTATGTCGGGGGTGATCGTGGTGCGTGCGATGCCCGATGAGTTGCGCAATGTGGCGGCATATCTGAAAGCCTCGCAAATTTCCATCGAGCGGCAAGTGATACTGGAAGCAAAAATTATTGAAGTGCAGTTGAACGATAGCTATCAGACAGGGGTGAATTGGGCTGGGTTTGGGAGTTTGCAAAATAGCCCAACTAACCGAGCTGCCTTTGGTCAACTTTCCCCAGGCGCGGTCTTGGCACCGAACGCTGCGGGTAATGCGCAAGTGCTCAGCAATGGGGTGATGAGTGCGCTGCCAGGGGCGGCGATTGCGATGAATGCGGCCAATGCGGTGACAGGGGCTGTCTTGCCTGGCGCGATGTTTGGTTTGGCATTTCAAACCAATAATTTCGCGGCGATGCTCAATTTTTTGGAGTCACAAGGCAGTGTGCATGTTTTGTCCAGTCCGCGCATTGCTACATTGAACAACCAAAAAGCGGTGTTAAAAGTCGGGGTGGATGAATTCTTTGTGACCGAAATCACAGGCGGGACGGCGGCGACGCTGACCACAGGTGCGATTGCACCTAGCGTCAAAGTGCAACCTTTCTTTTCGGGGATTGCGTTGGATGTCACACCGCGTATTGACGAAAACAACGAAATTATTTTGCATGTCCATCCCTCCGTCAGCGTGGTGAGTACCATCAATAAAGCGGTGAATTTAGGGACGGGTACGGGGGTGTATAACTTACCCTTAGCTTCGAGTTCTATTTCTGAAACAGACAGTATTGTGCGGGCGCGGGATGGTCAAATTGTGGCGATTGGTGGCTTGATGCGTCAAGCCAATACCGATGACCGTTCGGGTTTGCCAGGTTTACCTAAGCCACTCTTCGGACAAACCAGCCAAGTCAGTCAGAAGCGTGAGCTCATTATTTTATTGAAACCCACCGTGGTGGATAACGACCAAGATTGGTCCGATGATATTGCGCGCGGTCGTGAGCGGTTGAATCGGCTTGAATCTGAGCGTAATAAGCGATAAGTGAACGAGAGTATGCACTTTCCTTTAAAATGACCGCTTGCCCTCATTCAACTTCCCTCTTGATTCTGTTATGTATTTAGCCCATTTTGGTTTTCGTGAACAGCCCTTCGGCTTAACGCCTGACACCAGCTTTTTTTTCGCGTGTTCAGGTTATCAAGAAGCCTTAAATACTTTGTTAATTGCTGCGCGTAATGGCGAAGGTTTCATTAAAATTACAGGTGAAGTGGGGAACGGCAAAACCTTGCTGTGCCGTAAATTTCTGACCTTGCTAAACCATGGAAAACAGCCCACCACCTTGATTGGAACGCAAAATCTAACGGTGACTGAACTGGCTGTTCCCAGTTTTATCACTGCCTATATTCCGAATCCTTATTTAGAACCGCGCAGCCTGTTGCTGGCGTTGGCGGAAGAGTTTCGTGTGCCGTTGGAAAAAGACACCGATCAACATATGCTATTGAAAGGGCTGACCCACGCACTGTTGGAATTTGCCACTAAGGGGCAGCGTGCTTTGGTGTGTTTGGATGAAGCCCAAGCCATGCCGCTGGAAAGTCTAGAAGTGTTGCGCTTATTGACCAATTTGGAAACCGAAAAGCGTAAGTTGTTGCAAGTGGTGTTATTTGGACAGCCCGAACTAGACGAGCGTCTACGTCATCACTCCATTCGTCAATTGCGCCAACGCATCAGTTTTCAGTATGAACTCAAAGGATTGAAGCGTGATGAGTTGGATCGTTATTTGCGCCATCGGGTCGCGATTGCTGGTTTTAAGGGTGAAACGTTGTTCACGCAAGATGCGGTTGCTAAATTGCATCGCATTACCGCAGGTACACCGCGTTTAATCAATATTGTCGCGCATAAAGCCTTGATGGTGGCATTTGGTGAAGGACGACAACAGGTTGCCGCTAACCATATCGCGATTGCCGCCGCCGACACGCCCGAGGTGCGCCGTGACTGGTTGCCGTGGATCATCGTGTCTGCCAGTATGATCTTGTTGTCGATCTTGCTTTTTGCGGTGTGGAGCGTGCTGCGATGAGTGTGATAAACCAAGTGTTGAGCCAGTTAGAGCAGCGTGGCGTACAAGATGTGACAGGACAGGTTCGCCCTGTTTCGGTGGTGCAGCGTGATTCACGTAAAATGTGGTGGGGCGCATTTGCGGTGGTCATTAGTATTTTGTTAGGTATTTTACTGGGTAGCTGGTTATCGCATCGTCAAGTTGCGGTGCAACCAGCACGGTCTATTTCTCCTGTTGTGCCTGTCGCACCTGTGCTGCTTGCCTCTGTGGTACCCGCTTCTCCTGTGGCCGCTTCTCCTGTGGTCGCTGTACCAGTGGTTTCTGGGCTTGTGGTACCCTCGATGCCAGAGCCACCCGCTAAACCAGAGGTGATGCCCAATCAAATTGTGCTTGCGACTCAATCCGTCGCAGACAAAAAGCCTGTCAGTGCCGTCAAACGGACGCACTCGGTGAAATCAGATAAGCCGCCCAAACCGCAGATTGCAGCCTCGCCAGCCCAAGAAGTCCCGCAACCCACTTCTGCGGTTGTCGTTTTGCCTACCAAAAAAATCAGTGTGGCGCAACAAGCCGAAGCAGAGTTCCATCAAGCGACCATGGCGATGCAAAAAGGACGGATTGCCGAGGCGTTAGCAGGATATGAAGCGGTGTTGATCCTAGATCCCAAGCACGAGGCGGCGCGTCAAACCTTAGTCGCGCTATTGTTGGAAAATAAACGTGGCGCGGATGCGGAGCGGGTGCTGCAAGCAGGGCTGTTACAAAACCCCCAGCAGATTACTTTTGCCATGCAGCTCGCGCGTTTGCAAGTGGAGCGAGGTGCGTTGGCGGCGGGTTTGGAGACCTTGAATGCGACGTTGCCCTATGCAAAAGAACAAGCGGATTATCATGCTTTCTTGGCGGCCTTGTTGCAGCGACAGGGTCGTCATGCCGATGCCGTTATCCATTACCAAATTGCCGTGCAGCAATTCCCCAATCATGGCGTGTGGTTGATGGGCATGGGGATTTCCTTGCAAGCCCAGCTGCGCACATTGGATGCTAAAGACGCTTTTCAGCGTGCCTTGAATAGTCAAACCCTGTCACCTGACTTGCAGAGTTTTGTGCAACAAAAAGTCAGGGAATTGTAATAAATCGTCAAAGCCTATCAGTCGTCGCGCTTGAGTTTTCGTGTGTTTTTGATTCGTCAGTGAGAAAAAAATAAGCAAAAACAAAGAGGTATCTTTCCCGCTGCCAACTAACGACTAACGACTAACGACTACCCCCAACCATTTGTACGCAACCACCTGTCTATCCTACGCCGCCGTCGTTATCTCAGCCAAGCCCCAGCGTGGCTTGACATTAAAACGATACGCTTTTTCCCCTTGTTGTTGCGCCAATCGTAGCGCGCCAGCAAAAGCAATCATCGCGCCGTTGTCGGTGCAGAATTGCAAATCAGGGTAAAACACCTTGCCGCCGCGTTTTTCAATGTCACTGCGCAGTCTTTCACGTAATGCTTGATTGGCACCCACGCCGCCCGCGATGACCAATTGGCTTAATCCTGTTTGCGCCAATGCGGCACGGGATTTGTGTGTCAGTACGTCGATAATGGCTTCTTGCACGGCGTAGGCAATGTCGGCGAGGGTTTGTGGTTCGCGGTTGCTTTGTTTGGTTAAGGTCAGGACAGCGGTTTTAAGTCCGCTGAAGCTGAAATCCAAATCGCCACTGTGCAACATGGGGCGTGGTAGTTTGTATTGTCCTGCTCGCCCTGTGCTGGCGAGTTGCGCCAATGCCGCGCCGCCTGGATAGCCTAGCCCCAGTAGTTTCGCGCTTTTATCAAAAGCTTCGCCAGCGGCATCATCTAAAGTTTCCCCTAATAAGGTGTATAGACCCACGCCATCCACGCGCATCAACTGGGTATGGCCGCCAGATACTAATAAGGCAACAAAAGGAAAGCTGGGGGCGGGGTCGGATAATAAAGGGGAGAGCAAATGCCCTTCTAAGTGATGTATGCCTATCGTGGGAATATCCAGAGCGTAAGCCAAAGCATTTGCGACGCTCGCACCCACCAACAGCGCGCCGCCTAAACCAGGGCCTTGGGTGTAGGCAATCGCATCTATATCATGGCGAGTGAGATTCGCTTCCTGCAAGACTTGGCGCACCAATGGCACGACATGTTTAACATGATCGCGGGAGGCAAGCTCAGGCACCACACCACCATATTCATTGTGCATGGCGATTTGGCTATGCAGCGCATGCGCCAATAAGCCACGTTCACTATGATAGAGGGCGATACCTGTTTCATCGCAGGAGGACTCGATCCCAAGCGTAATGAGCGACATATATTGTTCCTAGGGGCATAAACAGAAGCGATTATGGCAAGTAAACGGGGAAAATGGGGAGTTTTGTAGAAATAATCTCAAAACTTCTTGACAGTAAATGCCTGATTGGCTATATTAGCGGGCTTCGCTGCTGACACAGGGCGCGGCTTCTGAGTTTTGGTTTTGTATGTATTGTACGAAACGCAGATTAAGAAGAAGTTTCAAAAAGGTGTTGACAGTGTTAAATAACTCTGTAGAATGCGCACCTCTTCGCTGACACAGCGACTGCTCTTTAAAAGAACAAACAAACAATTGACGAGTGTAGGTGCTTG
>JBASWK010000181.1:0-3346 GCA_049276435.1 Gallionella sp.
CCGTATTTCCGCATCGGTCATGTGGCAGCGCAGTGTTCGCTGAAGTTGCCTGCCGATGATCGTGCTGTTTGTTTGAGCTTTCATCTCTACCCCATCCCCACCCCAACCCTCCCCTTGAAGGGGAGGGAGTCTTATTTCACCCACTGTAAATCACATAGAACCCTAATAACTAACGACTAACAGCTTAAAATACCCGAAAATTTAGGCGCGGGTGCTTATGCAGATGAGGCTTGGGCTACAGCACGAAATCCAACGTTGACCGCGTACTCGTGCTATGCACTGAACAGGGTGGTTTGCGCTTCAATCTACAAACTTAATTCCAATTTCGGTTAAAAGCCTAAATGATAAATATCATCAATCACACGACGCATATTGTATATGCCCATCCCACCTGAAAATTCCGTGTTTTCTGTAGGGTGGATAAGCGCATGCGCATCCACCGTTTTCCTTGGCGTGCGGGTGGATGCGCGCAGCTTATCCACCCTACGGTGTCGCACCTGTTCTTCAAAGGTGATGGGGGGAACATTCATCACATAAATCCCGTATTGCATACGGGCTACGAGGGCTTTGCTGACGTTCAACTCAATCTCAATGCGACCAAAAATATGTCGTGGATGCGCACAAATTGCGTGCAAGGTGTTGCGAGAGGTTAATCGCGTAATTTGTGCGGAGACCTACGTCCTTTTCTTAGTGCATCAAGTTAATCCTTGCGCGCGCAATTGCCATGATGACTTGGCCAGGTGCGGTGCCACCGACATGGTTACGACTGGCGAGCGAGCCTTCTAGGGACAACACGCCATACACATCATTGGCAATATCAGCGGAGAATTGTTGCAGCTCTGCCAAAGGAATTTCCGCCAAATCACAGCCCTTTTGCTCGGCAAAGCGCACGGCTCGCGCCACTACTTCATGTGCATCGCGGAAGGGCAGCCCTTTTTTGACCAAATAATCCGCTAAATCCGTTGCCGTGGCATAGCCTTGCAACGCGGCATTGCGCATCGCGTCAGGCTTAACCTTGATGCCCGTAATCATGTCGGCATAGATACGTAGGGTTTGGGTCAAGGTTTCTACGGTATCAAACAGCGGCTCTTTGTCTTCTTGGTTGTCTTTGTTATACGCCAGTGGCTGACCTTTCATCAGGGTGAGCAGCGCAATCAGATGCCCATTGACCCGCCCTGTTTTACCGCGCACCAGCTCTGGCACGTCGGGATTTTTCTTTTGCGGCATGATGGACGAACCTGTACAAAAGCGATCTGCGAGGTCGATAAAACCAAAACGCGGACTCATCCACAAAATCAGCTCTTCTGAAAAGCGCGACAAATGGGTCATAATCAGCGCGGCACAGGCGGTAAATTCAATGGCAAAATCACGGTCAGACACCGCATCTAGCGAATTTTCACACACCGAATCAAAATCCAACAAGTCCGCCACCATTTCCCGTTGAATGGGGTAGCTCGTCCCCGCTAAGGCGGCTGCGCCCAAGGGCAAGCGATTGACGCGTTTACGGCAATCATGCAGACGTTCAGCATCGCGTTTGAGCATTTCAAAATACGCCATCAGATGATGGGCAAAGCTAATCGGCTGCGCCACTTGCAAATGGGTGAAGCCTGGCATGATGGTGTGGGTGTGATGCTCTGCCAAATCCAACAATGCACTTTGCAGGGCTTTTACCAACTCAATCAGCTCATCAATCGCACTGCGCAAATACAAGCGCACGTCGGTTGCGACTTGGTCATTGCGTGACCGCCCTGTGTGTAGGCGTTTGCCCGCATCGCCCACCAAGGTGGTGAGACGCTTTTCGATATTGAGATGAACATCTTCAAAATCCAAAGACCACTCAAACTCGCCTTTGAGAATTTCTTCCTTAATCTGTGCTAAGCCGCGCTGAATATCGCCAAAATCTTCCGCGCCGATAATTTTGCAATTTGCCAGCATTTCCGCGTGTGCCAATGAGCCTTGAATATCAAACAACGCTAACTTGTAATCAAAGCCCACCGAGGCGGTATAACGCTTGACCAATTCCGCCACAGGCTCACTAAATCGTCCTGACCAAATATGTTTATCTTGCATCGTTATCCCTCTATGTCTCAAAATGCGGCGTGCATCGTTCACCCACTCACGCCATGAATAAGTCGAGTAGTATAAAACAAAACGCCCTGTCCGACTCGCTCCCCAATTTCCGCAACTTAGGGATCGTGTTAAAAGTCATGCTATTAAGCAATGTATTGATTGGATTTTATGCCCTTGCCCTGGCCAGTAGCTGGGACAACTATCCCGTCATTCTATTGCAGATATTCCCTTTATTTACCCCCATTTTGCTCTTTAGCTTGTTACTGCTATGGGTCATGCAACCGCAATTGAGCCAATTAAACTATCGCTACGGCGTGCTAACGGTCAATGGCTTAGTCCTGTCGTTTATGCTAGTGATCTATTTTTTGGGTGGCGATCTCTACCACCCGCTCGGCAACGACGACAATCTCTTTGATGTCATTCGCTATAGTTTATTGAGTGTCATGATGTGCAATGTCGTGCTGATTTACTTTCGTTTGCGCAATCAAGTGTTGTCGCGCGCACTGCATGATGCCCGCTTGCAAGTGTTGCGCGCCCGTATTCGCCCGCACTTTTTGTTTAATACCCTCAATATGGTGCTGGCAATTGTACGCAGCCAACCCAAGCAGGCCGAAACTGCGTTAGAAAACATGGCAGATTTGTTTCGCTCCGCTATGAGCGAAACCGCTGATCTGGTGCCACTCGCAGCAGAAATTACCTTAAGTAAACAATATCTTGCCCTAGAGCAACTGCGGCTATGTGATCGTTTGCAAGTGAATTGGTTGAATGAGGGCGTACCCGATACCACGCTAATTCCGCCGCTGTTGCTACAACCTTTGTTAGAAAATGCGGTGTATCACGGCATAGAACCGCTGCTTGCAGGCGGCACCATTGACATCACCCTGCGTGACCAAGGGGGGACGTTTCAGCTCCAAGTCAACAATACCTGTAGCCCACAACAGCACTTCCCCCGCTCAGGCAATAAAATGGCCTTGCAAAACATCCGCGAACGCTTGATTTTGTTGTTTGATGTGGAAGCACAGTACGAAGTAGAACGAGGCAAAGACTTTTATCGCGTCACCATCACCCTGCCCTATGGACATTGAGGGAGAAGAGGGAAGGGAGAAGCCTTGCATCCTATGTTAGAAGAGCTGGGGTTTGCCCGAATGGCACTTACTTAAGCTCAAAACCCCCGATGCGGCACGGATTAACATTTTTTCACCATCCTCTAAAAGCGGGCTGAACTACCGTTCCTTCCCCTTCAGAGGGGGAGAGCGAAGCGAGGGGGCAATTAGGA
>JBASWK010000182.1:0-2509 GCA_049276435.1 Gallionella sp.
GATTCTTGGTGAAGACGTTCTCGAAGCACTGAACGACCTTGGCGATGAACCGAAAAACAAGGCGGACGACAAGGCCGAGGACGACAAAGAAGGCATGAAGTGTGGTGGCAAAGTCAAAAAGATGGCTGCTGGCGGCATGATTCGCAAGATGGCAGCAGGCGGACCGATTGACGAACAGGCACAGAAAGACCGGCAAGCGATTTCAGGAGCATGGAACACCGTCAAGGACGTGAACCAGCGTGCCGGTGCTGTCATTGCTGACGTGGCCACCGCCATTCCGCGCGGCCTGGCCGGAGCCTACGACTCCGCAGTTGTACGACCCATGCGGGCGGCTGGTATCAATGCTGGGTACATGAGCCCGCTGGTATCGCCTGCCGGTGCTGATCCGTCGTCGATGACCCCGTTTTACGACAAATTCCGCACGGCCGATGCTGCCGCGCAACCCGCCGCAGTGGAACATGTTCCAGAGAAACCAGTCGCAAGAGGTGCAATAGCTTCGCTCGGAACGCCGCCAGCACCAGCCATGCCAGCACCAACTGCCGCACCGACATCAGCCCCCGCCGATGAATTATCAAACGCTTCCGTTGCCACGCGCAACCCTGGCGGCATGGTGCGCAAGGTCGGAAACTCGTATTCTGGCAGCAACATCACAGGCGACGTGTCATTCCAGGGCGCAAACGGCACGGAGCTGCCCGGGCGCCCGGGTGGTGGCTTTGTGGTGGCCAATGGCATGAGCCCTGGTCTGATCAAGAGCACATTGACCAACCCGGACGGCTCTGCATGGTCAGCCGGTGACAACGCTATCATGGCCGCGAACCTGCGGGACGGCGTGGATCAGTACCGTGGCACTTCACGCGACCCACGCAACGACCCGATGAACCAGCCGATGACCAAAGATCAGCGCGCCGCCCGCGTGCGCATGGCAGAGGTGGCTTCTCAGGACAAGCGGTATGCCGAGTCCAACAAGATTGCACAGGAGCAGTTGGGCATGAGCCGCACGGAGCATGTTGCCAAGATGGCCAAGGAAAAGCAAGTTGCCGATGTGCAAGCCGAGTACCTTGCAGCCGGTGACGACCCGGTGAAACAAGCCGCTGCCAAACGCAAGATGCTGGCTTTAGGACTGATGAAAGAGCCTGAGAACAAGTTTACGGTGGTTCCTGATTTTGACGGCCTTGGCAATCGAATTGGCACGACCGTACTGGACAGCCAAGGAAATCCCATCAATACAACGGGTGGACAGGCAGCACTACCGCCCGGCATGACCAAACAAGTCGGCACCGCCAACGGCAAACCAGTGTACGAAGACGCAAACGGCAAACGCTTCCAATAGGAATCACATGGCAGACCTGAAACCCTTTGACGGCGCTCTTGATGCGCCCACCTCACTCCAGCCTTTTGACGGTCCACTTGACGGAGAAGCCCCAAAACCAGCGGGCATGATCCGCAAGATTGCTGACAAGGGCTTGGGATTTGCCAGTGGTGCAGTCGGTGCCACCAAGGCCATTGCGGACGCCACGGGAGCAGGCAACCGCGTGTCGGGTGCATTGGGCACGGCCAACCAGTTCCTGAATGACAATCTGAGTGCTGAAGCCAAGGCCGACCAGCAGGAACAGTCTGCCATCATGGACGCTGCCAAAGGGCAGGGCGCATGGGAAGGTGTGAAGGCTGGAGCCAAGGCTTTCGGCGTGGCCCCGGTGCAGACTGCCGTACAGGGCTTGGGCTCCATCGTCCCGGTGCTGGCCGGTGGACTGGCTGGATTGCCGGGTGCTGCTGCCACAGGTATCGCCATGGGCGCGGGCACGGCCAAAGGGGCTATCTACGACCGCATCAAGAAAGAAGGCGGCACCGATGAAGCTGCAACCGCCGCACAAGCCTATGACGGTGCCAATACAGACCAAATCGCCTTGGGTGGTGTGCTTGGTGCAGCCGACGCACTGACCGGCGTGAGTCGCATCGCTGGCGGCATGGTTCGCAACGCAGTAGGAAAGCCCATTGCACAAGCAGCAGCCCAAGGTGTAGAACGTGGTGTCATCAAACGCACGGGCATGGGAATTCTGGGAGAAATGCCACTGGAAGGCGCACAGGGCGGGCAAGAGCAAGTCGCTGCCAATCTGGCCGCACAGCGCGCCGGGTATCAGGCTGGCACATGGGACAACGTAGCCAGCAATGCCACACTGGAAGCACTGGCCTCAGCCGGTCCTGGTGCTGTGTTTGGTGCACTGGATCGACAAGCACCGCAGCCAGCCCCAGTTCAGCCACCGGTTGAGCCCGGGCAACCGCCGCTGCAACTTGGCAACACGCCCGACCCGATGATCAGCTTTGCGGACGGCACCGTTGCGCGTCAATCGGAAGTTGACAAGTACATCAGCGGCCTGCCCGCCGACCAGCATCCCGCCGCGCGCGCGAAACTGATGGGGCTGGCACCGCAACCAGCCAAGCCATCCGAAGCCATGGGCCTGACACCCACCGCCTCGCCATCGCTGACCAATGCCGCCATTCTGGCAGTTGA